>JBJDYH010000273.1:0-8219 GCA_051867135.1 Faecousia sp.
CGCCTGTGGAGCAGCGCATCCAAAGAAAAATGGAGCAGGAAAAGCTGTCCCACCTTCGCGCAAAACAAGCAGTACATAAAATGGATTCCCAGCGAAAGAAGTATTACGAACACTACACCGGGAAAACCTGGGGGAGAACAGGGGAATATGACTTGTACATTGACTCTGGGGTAACTGCCATTGACGAGGCTGTCAGAATCATCTCGGCACGCTTCGAAGAACTGTGAATGGAATAGATGTACTTTCGCCCAGCTTCCAAAACGCAACCGTATAAAAAAGAAAGAGGATACAATATGAAATTTATAAAGAAAAACATCGGGAGCATCTCAATTTGCCTGCTTGAAATTCTGATAGGTGTTCTGCTGCTGATCAATCCGGTGGGGTTTGCTGCCGGGATTATCATTGCGGCAGGTGTGGTTCTGACCGTAAACGGTGTGCTCTTTATTATCCGGTATTTCCGAATGAACCCGCATGAGGCTGCCATCAGCCAATCTTTGATAAAAGGCCTGGTTCTGCTGCTTTTGGGCGCTTTCTGCGTTTTCCGGTCTGGATGGTTTATCGTAACATTTCCGATACTGACCATTCTATACGGTGTTGCCATTCTGGTCACCGGTCTGAGTAAGATCCAGTGGACGGTGGATATGATTCGGCTAAAGCAGAAAAAGTGGGGGCTGGCGGCTGTCAGCGCTGCTGTTTCTGTCCTCTGCGGTATTGTGATTCTTCATAATCCCTTTACATCTACGGCGGTTCTCTGGATATTTGCCGGAATCTATCTAATCGTAGAGGCGGTATTCGATTTCATCGTTCTGCTCTTCGACAGGAAGGCAAACGAAAAAAACAAAGGAGGAATCACTTATGAATAAGCAGGCAGTGCAACGGAAATTTGGGATGCGCGACAAATTGGGATACATGTTCGGCGACTTTGGTAATGACTTTACATTTGTGCTGGCCTCCATGTTTCTGATGAAGTTTTACACCGATGTTATGGGTGTGCGCGGCGCGACAGTAGGACTCATGATGATGCTGGCACGATTTGTGGACGCATTTACGGATATTGCCATGGGTCAAATCGTTGACCGGAGTAAACCGACGAAAAAAGGAAAATTTCTTCCATGGATTCGGCGAATGTGCGGCCCTGTAGCGGTTGCCTCCTTACTGATGTACGCTTCCTGGATGGAGGACATGCCGATGACAGTTAAGGTGATCTGGATGTTTGTGACCTATCTTCTCTGGGGAAGTGTGTTTTATACCAGCATCAATATCCCCTACGGTTCCATGGCATCCGCAATCTCTTCTGACCCGAAGCAGCGCGCGGAGCTATCCAAGTGGCGGACAATCGGTGCGACGCTAGCCAGCATGATAATCGGCGTGGTTCTGCCGTTGACCGTATATTACAAAGACGCGCAGGGCAATAATGTTGTATCAGGAATCAAAATGACCACTGCAGCCGCCGTATGTTCTGTTTGCGCGGTGATATGCTATTTCCTGTGCTATAAAATGACGACCGAACGGGTTAAAATCGAGAGAAAAGAAGAAAAATTCAACCTGAAAGAGTTTGTTCACTTGCTGGTTCATAACAAAGCCCTGATCGCGATCGTCATCAGCACGCTGGCCGCGATTATTGCGCAGACAACACTGGGCGGAATGTCGACCTACATTTATCCGAACTACTTCGGGAATACGAAGGCACAGGCCGTATCTACTGCCGCAGGCGTTCTGATCACACTCCTCTGTTCATTTTTTGTTGTGAGACTGACAGAACGGTTTGGAAGAAGGGGAGTCGGGATCGGAGCGGCTTGCTTCAGCAGTGTGATCCTGATCTTGACAATCTTCTTACATACAAAAAACCCATGGCTGTTCGTATTTCTCTATGCGCTTGTTTATGGCGGCTACGGTATGTTTTCTCTGATTACATGGGCAATGATTACGGATGTGATCGATGATGCGCAAGTGAAAACAGGTACTCGCTCTGATGGAATGATCTACTCGGTGTACTCCTTCTCCAGAAAGCTGGGACAGGCTGCGGCGACCGGACTTTATGGTTTGCTCCTTACCATGGTTGGCTACACCCAGGCAACCGCATTTGACCCCGGTGTTACAGAGGGAATCTACTATATCACTTGCGCTGTTCCGCTTGCGGGGTTTCTCATTCTCGCCTTGGTGCTGAAATTTATGTATCCGTTAAGTAAGGATAGGGTTCTTGAAAATGCGAGATGCCTGTCCGAGAAAGAAATGAAATAAGGGAGGCAGAAGCAATGAATTACACAGAAAAGCCGTTTTATCTAAGACCGAATGATCTGAAATGGGTGGAAGAAACCTTTTCCAATATGTCCCTTGATGAGAAGCTGAATCAAGTATTTGTGGATATGCTTTGGAATCATCCGCCCAAAGAAGTGGCGGCATCCCAGAGAAAGCATCAGTTCGGCGGCTTCCGCTATAACAATATGTCCGCGGAAAAGCTGTATGAGCAAAATGAGACGATACAATCGGCAAGCAAAATTCCCGCTCTGATTGCTGCAAATGTGGAAGCCGGCGGTAATGGTGCGGTATCCGGTGGAACCAAGCTGGGTGAGGGCATTGCCTGCGCCGCCACCGGCGACCCGAAAAGCGCCTACGACATGGGTTATTACGGCTGCTTGGAAGCTGCCGCCGTTGGCTGCAACTGGACATTTGCGCCTGTGGTGGATATTGATTTGAACTGGCGCAATTGTGTCATCCCTACCCGCTGCTTTGGCAACGATCCAGATACCGTACTGGAAATGTCCAAAGCGTATATGGAGGGTGCCCGCAAGGCCGACGTGGCATGCTGTATGAAGCATTTCCCCGGCGACGGCTGCGACGAGCGCGACCAGCATCTGGTTATGACCGTCAACGACCGCAGCGTGGAGGATTGGGACGCAACTTACGGAAAAGTCTACCGGGGCATGATTGACGCAGGCGTTCCTTCTGTTATGGTGGGTCACATCGCCCTGCCTGCTTATTCCCGCCAGTTTCATCCCAACCTTGCCGACAAGGACATTTTGCCCGCAACCGTGTCTCCGGAGCTGCTTCAAGGACTGCTCCGTGGCAAACTGGGCTTCAACGGCCTGATCATTACGGATGCAACCCACATGGTAGGCATCACCGGACAAGTACGCCGGCACGATTTTCTCCCCCAGGCGCTGATGGCCGGTTGTGATATGATCCTGTATTACCGCAACTATGACGAGGATATCGGATACCTGAAGCAGGCTCTGGCCGATGGCAGGCTGACCCAGGAGCGGCTGGATGAGGCAGTCAGGACAGTTCTGGCATTCAAGGCATCCCTGAAGCTGCACGAAAAGCAGGCGCAGGGAACGCTCATGCCGCCGAAAGAACAGCTTTCCGTGATTGGCTGTGACGCGCACAAAGCTGCGGCTGCCGAAATCATTGATAGATCCATCACATTGGTCAAAAATACCCGAAACCAGCTTCCCCTTGACCCGAAAAAGCATAGGCGCATCATTATCTATACTGTCCAGAGTGGTGGCCTGACCCAGAAAATCAAGCAGATCGCCCACGGCGGCAAAGGCGGAAATGTCAGCCATTTGCTGGCGGAGGAATTGCGGAAGCAGGGATTCGAGCCAACCATTTACAAGGTGAACTATCTTAAATATCTGAGTCCCCACGGCATTAACGGAAAGAAGGCTCTGGCGGAGATTTCCGTCGGAGAATTCGCGAAGGCGTACGATGCCGCTATTGTCCTGTGCAATGTGGGCTCCTTTTCTACCACCAATGAGCGAAGCCTGCACTGGACGATTCCCATGGGGCCTGAAATCCCTTGGTACGCATCCGAAATCCCCACCATCGCCATCTCTGTTGCCTATCCCTTCCATCTGATCGATCTGTCAATGGTACCGACTTATATCAATACCTACTCCGGCTCTAAGGAGGCGATTCGGCAGACTGTTCAGAAGCTGATGGGGCATTCCGAGTTCAAAGGCACCAGTCCGGTAGACGCTTTCTGTGGAAGATGGGATACAAGGGTGTGAAAAGCCGTGCAGTACGCAAAGAAAATTGATTTTCATGCCCATTTCCTGACGGAGACCTACTACCGTTATCTGGAAGAATACGAGGGCGAATCGCCGGATGACTTTCCAACACCCAAGTGGAGTGCGAAAAGCCAGTTGGCGTTGATGGATCAGTTGGGTATTGCATTTTCCTTCTTGAGCATCTCGTCTCCAAACCTTTCAAAAGCGGACAAGGAAGTAGAGGTAGAGATGGTTCACCAAATCAATCGGGAGGGAGCGGACATTGTGAAAGCCAATCCGAGTAAGTTTGGGCTATTTGCAGGTTTGCCCCTTCCCCATGTGGAGGAATCTATCGCGGAAGCTAAATATGCGTTTGAAGAACTGAAAGCGGATGGCCTTGGGTTGTCCACCAATTATGCAGGGGTCTACTTGGGAGATCCGCAATTTGATCCGCTTATGGAATACCTGAATGAGGTTGGTGCTGTCATCGCCGTTCATCCGGTAAAGCCGGGCCGGCTGCCCAAGGGGGTCAATGCTGAACTACCGATCCCGGCTATGGAATTTCTGGTGGATACCACAAGAACCTTTACTTACATGGTGACCAACAATATTTTTGAGCGCTATCCCAGCATCAAATGGATTTTTCCCCATGCCGGAGCCTTTATTTCCATCTTGTCCGACAGAATGTATGGCTTTGCGATGCAGTTTCGCAATCACTTGGTGCGTCCGGTTCCGTTGGATTTTAAGACCGATATGCGGCGGGTGTATTTTGACATGGCAGGCTTTCCCATCAACAAGCAGCTTCATGACCTGCTGCTGGATGTCTCGGCGGCAAACCTGCTTTATGGTTCCGATGCGCCCTATACACCGAACATTGCCTGTATTGCCCAAACCGGCGGACTGGAAGCGACACCGCTCCTGACCGCTGATGAGAAAACCAACATGTTCACCCGAAACGCGGTAAGGCTGTTTCCCAGACTTTCGGGCGTCTTGGAGGTTTCCGCCGACGGAACAACTGTCTGCTATCACGATAATCCGTTGGCCCCCAAGGAACGGTTCTGGCGTGCAATTAGAATCTTTATTTCCAAGGTCTATGACCGGATATTTGCATGAATAAGAGGTGTACTGATGAAACAATATTTGGTTTGTATCGATTCGGACGGCTGCGCTGTGGATTCCATGGAAATCAAGCACCGCCGCTGCTTTGGCCCATACATTGTGGATGTGTGGCATCTGGAACCGTGGAAGGAGGATATCCTGACCCGCTGGAATCACATCAACCTATACTCCATGACCCGGGGCATCAACCGGTTTCTGGGGCTGGAAAAAATGCTCTCGGAGGTTGATGCGGCATACTGTAGAATTGACGGCTTGTCTGATTACAGCAAGTGGTGCAGGGAAACTTCCACCTATTCCAATACGGAAATTCAGAAGCAGATTGAACAAGGAGCACATCCAATCTTTGGGAAGGTTTTGGCTTGGTCGAACTATGTAAACAGCGGCATTGAAAAAATCAGTAAGGAAATCAAACCATTTGAGGGTGTAAAGGATGCAATGGAAGCAATCAAAATGCGCTCGGACATTGCCATTGTTTCCTCCGCGAATCCTGAGGCCGTTCAGGATGAGTGGACACGGTTCGCACTTTTGAATTTTGTAGATTATGTCATGGCTCAGGACGCGGGCACGAAAGCGGATTGCATCGCAAAAATGCGGAATTGTGGGTACGCCGCTGACCATATTCTAATGATTGGTGATGCTCCCGGCGATCAGCAGGCGGCTGAAAAGAACGGCGTTCTGTATTATCCCATTCTGGCGGGAAAGGAAACGCTATCTTGGCGGAAGCTGGTGGAAGAAAGCTACGCAAAGTTCTGTGATGGTACATATTCCGGGGCATATCAGGAAGAATTAGTGGCATCTTTCTTCAAAAATCTGGTTGGTTGAGTATGCACAGCCAAAGAACATGATTTGCTGTGTTTTTGAGGATGTATCCCTTTGTTACGCCAGTAGGTTATTTATTGCAAGAAAGGAAAGTGTTAAAAGCTGTTGGAATTAAGATGGCTTTTAATGAGTGACAACTATGAAAAGTTCATTTCGTTGGTACGGTGACAGCGACCCTGTCACTCTGGAGTATATCCGGCAGATTCCGGGTATGCGTTCTATCGTTTCGGCAGTCTATGATGTAAAGCCCGGCGAGGTTTGGCCGGAGGAGAGCATCAAGCACATTGCCGACCATTGTAGGGAAAACGGCTTAATTTTCGATGTGGTGGAGTCCATCCCCGTCACGGAGGAAATCAAGCTGGGGAGCCATGAGCGGGAACGCCATATTGAAAACTACTGCGAGTCCATCCGCCGCTGTGCAAAATACGGCGTAAAGTGCGTTACCTATAATTTTATGCCTGTGTTTGACTGGACACGGACGCAGTTGGACAAGCGTGGGGCAGACGGCTCCACCAGCCTTGTGATGTATTGGGAGCAGATGAAGGGGCTGGATCCGCTGAAGGATGATATCCACCTGCCGGGCTGGGATGCCAGCTACACTCAGGACGAAGTTCGGGAGTTGATCAGCGCATACGGAGAGCTGGGCGAGGAGGGGCTTTGGGAGAATCTGTCCTATTTCCTGAAAAAGGTCATTCCTGTGGCGGAGGAATGCGGCGTGGTCATGGCCATCCATCCTGATGATCCCCCGTATCCCATCTTCGGTTTGCCCCGTATCATCACCCGCGAGGAAAATCTGGATCGCTTCCTGAAGATTGTGGACAACCCCGCTAACTCCCTTTGCCTGTGTACCGGTTCTCTCGGCTGCTCTCCCGAGAACGATGTTCCTACTATGGTGCGCAAATACAGCGCTATGAACCGTATTGGTTTTATGCACCTGCGGAATGTGAAAATTCTGCCCGATACATCATTTGAAGAGTCCGGCCACCTGACAAGCCATGGCAGTCTGGATATGAACGCCATCGTCAAAGCGCTTGTAGAGACGGGCTTCAACGGTTATTTCCGCCCGGACCATGGCCGCATGATCTGGGGCGAGACGGGTAAGCCGGGTTACGGCCTGTATGACCGTGCTCTGGGCAGCGCCTATCTGAACGGGCTGATCGAAGCCAACGGCGGCGTGATTGAGGAGTAAACTACAAATTATGTTTTGATGTTTGATTTTGGAGGTAAAAATATAATGAATCTGCCTTTGAAAATTGATTTTACCGGCAAAGTGGTCGTGATCACGGGTGCCGGCGGCGTTATCTGCGGCACCATGGCTCGCGCCTTTGCCCAGGCAGGCGCGAAGGTAGCCGCTCTGGATCTGAACGAGGATGCTGTCAAGAATCTGGCTGAGGAGCTGAAAGCGGAAGGCTTTATCTGTGAGGGCTATAAGGCCAATGTGCTGGATCCGGAAGCCCTGAAGGAAGTCCATCACCGGGTGCTTGCTGACTTGGGCCCCTGTGACATTCTGGTCAACGGCGCCGGCGGCAACAACCCCAGGGCTACTACGGACAACGAGTACCAGCACGAGGCCAAGGAGGGACAGAAGACCTTCTTTAATCTGGATGCTGCCGGTGTGGACTTTGTGTTTAGGTTGAACTTTCAGGGTACTCTGCTCCCCACGCAGGCTTTTGCCGTGGATATGGTGGAGCGCAAGAGCGGCTGCATCCTGAATATCTCTTCTATGAACGCCTATGTCCCGCTTACCAAGATTCCTGCCTACTCCGGAGCCAAAGCAGCCATCAGCAACTTTACCCAGTGGCTTGCCACGCATTTTGCCGGTTCAGGCATTCGCTGCAACGCCATTGCTCCGGGTTTTCTGGTGACCAACCAGAATCGTGCGCTCTTGTTCCATGAGGATGGTACGCCAACGGCGCGATCTGCCAAAATTCTTGCCGGCACACCTACCCACCGCTTTGTGGACAGCGAGGAGCTGCTGGGTGCTACCTTCTTCCTGTGCGATGACAAAGCCGCCAGCGCCATCACCGGCGTGGTGCTCCCTGTGGACGCAGGCTTTGCGGCCTATTCCGGCGTATAAACAGAAGAACGAGGTCAAAACGAGCCAAATCCGGCGAAAATCAGCCAAACAGAATCAAAACCATAGATGCAGAAAAGCCCCGGAAAACCAAAGTTTTCCGGGGCTTTTGAGCCTTTTGAGTTGAAAATTCGCGTCCAATCAGCGCTTGGAGAACTGAGGTGCGCGACGGGCGGCCTTCAAGCCGTACTTCTTTCTTTCCTTCATTCTGGGGTCAC
>JBJDYH010000274.1:0-8218 GCA_051867135.1 Faecousia sp.
CGGAACGCTGGACCGGCAAAATGGTCACTGTGGACGAGGCAAAGGAAATCACCGGTATCGAGGATGTTCGCTTCGTGGACCGTTTTGACACCGAGATCACCTTCTTGCTGGGCAGAAACGATATCACCACCTGCTATTTCGACTGCTACCGCTACAGCATGAAGGACCTTCCCGACATCAACCTGGCCATGGCCCAGAAGTTTGCCCAGGAGCACCCCGACATCACCGTCCGAAACCTTTGGCACATGGCTTCCAAGCTGCGGATGCAGAAGGACGAGGACGAGCAGGAACTGATCTGCAAAGCGGTGGACATCACCAATCAGGCGCTGGAGCACGTCATGAAAACCCTGAAGCCCGGCATGAAGGAATATCAGGCCCAGGCGAATTTCGAGTACATGGTGCACTATCTGGGTGCAGAAGGTCCCTCCTTCTCCACCATCGCCGGCAGCGGCATCAACGGCTGCATGCTCCACTACGAAACCAACCGGGACACCTGCGAGGACGGCAGCCTGCTTCTGCTGGACCTGGGCACCCGCTATGAAAACTACTGCTCCGACATCACCAGAACCTACCCCGTCAACGGCAAGTTCACCCAGCGGCAGCGGCAGGTCTATGACATCGTTCTGAAGGCCAATAAGGAAGTGGCCGCCCATGCAAAGCCCGGCATGACCACCATGGAGCTCAACGACATCTGCAAGAAGGTGCTGGCCCAGGGCTGCATGGAGCTGGGCCTCATTGAGAACGAAAGCGAGCTGGGCAAATACTACATGCACGGCGTGTCCCATCACCTGGGTATTGACGTCCACGATGTGACTGTGGACGGCGTGAAGCTGGCTCCCGGCAGCGTCATCACCAACGAGCCCGGCCTTTACATCGATGAATGGGCCATTGGCATCCGCATCGAGGACGACCTTCTCATCACCGAGGACGGCTGCAGGGTGCTCTCCGAAGCAATCATCAAGGAGCCTGACGAGATCGAAGCCTTTATGGCCCGATAAGAAGCATACCCTCCGTGGCAACCATCCGGAACAGGCACAAAACCGCTGCCTGTTCCGGATAACAAAATCAAAACTGCATCCGCTTTTTGCTTGACTTTGAAAACAAACAGCGTTATAATACGGTAAGATTTGAAGATATGGGCTTGTAGCGCAGTTGGGAGCGCACCACATTCGCATTGTGGGGGTCGAGGGTTCGAATCCCTTCAAGTCCACCAATAAAAATGCCACGACAAAAGAGGGTTCAGCATAGGGATAACCTAAAAGAAGGATATTTTGACTGACACCCTTCAAGCGGGGCTAACAGGAAGGCCACACAACAGGCTACAATGTCTGCTGTGTGGCCTTTTTCGCGTCATCCAACCGTTGAAGCCGAGGGCTTATTATCAATAGCGTTAATCAGGACGATATCATCACATTCGTGTAGCTTCAAATCGTTCAAAATGCCAGTCACTTTAGCATACTCTTCTTCAGTGAAATAAAGGATAACTTTTATCGCTCGATTTGTACAATTGGCTTTTTTGTAGATCTCGACTTGGTTTTCAAGATTCTTTCTGAGCTTCGTATTAGATGCCAGTTTGAATTCAACCAGAGTCGAGTCCTTTGATCCCTTCGACACTTTAAAATCGACCGGGCCTCGTCCGTTGTTGACCTCGCGGTTAACATCATATTCTGTTGCATACCACACGAGCCTATACATGATTTGTAAGTCGTTCTCTCGGCGAATTGGTTTCCCATTCAAATAGAAAATCCTATATCCATCCATATCTTCAATAACAGATTTGAGAAACATGACCCTACGATATGCCTCATCATGAGAATCGCCTGTGGATGCGTAGAACTCTGTTTTGGTGTATAGCAACTTTGCCAATTCCTGTAACTGGCAATTAAACAGTTGTTTTACTTCCTGGACTACCTGTTTACTGATGGAGGTTGCTTGCTCCTCATTGTCTTCTTTGTACTTGATATAATGATCAATGAGTTCAGGATGATCAGCAATAAGGATTGTGGCAGCACGTTCTTTTTCCGTTTTGCTCATTTCTTTTTTCTTGCGTGGCAGCACATCGGTCAAGTATTGATTTAGAGCAAAGCGAAGGGCTGCATCTTCAACAGAAGGAGCAATATTTTGTAAATTCCCTATCATATCCGTTCTGTTGATGAAAGTATCGTCTCGTGTAAGCATGTCACGCGGGGTAAGAAGTACATAGTCTCCATTAAAACACGGAAGAATATATTCGCCTGTTTTCCATGTGTGGGTTTCAAAGCTAAATTCCACTTTGGGGACAACAAATCTCTGACATTGCTCTGGTTCCAAATACGTTGCAGCAAAAGTTGCGGTATATTCCAATAAATACTTTTTGGTGAAATTCGTAGTAAAATCACTGATCTTGTCGCGCCCTACCAAAGGGCTGATCAGGCACAGTTTTTCCAAATGGGAACTCTTGGTTATTGTTTCCTTACCAAAATCCTTAAATATTGACTGTAATCCACGGTGGAGATTGATTGCAAAGTCTTTACCAAGGCCTCTACCTGCATTCCCTTCTAAACTAAAGCCAAGCCAAGTTTGCTTTACTTCAGAAAACAGATACCAAGCAGACAACATCCCGGCTGGCGGAGAAGGGTATCTTTCTGCTTGCTCTTGCAGAAAGAGTAAATAGGCGATTATGTTGTTGTGGATATTTTGGTATGCTTCCTTTTCACTGTTGAACAGTAGAAACGGGTCAACAAACAACGGCATGTCATTTATCAGCGAGATATTTACCGCTCCGTACGATTCAATGATATCCTCATCCACATTGAAAAAATCCGAAAAATATATTTTCAGGCCATCCACGTTGTCACCTCCATCCTTAATCTTATTTTGCATCAAACTGTCTGGCCAACTGCATGAACGAAGAGTTCGGCATGACTTGTTTAGACGGAATGAACAGATACCGCCATTCCTTATATCCATTCGCCTTGCCCCAACGGGAAGCAACTTCGCAATACTGAACGCCACGCTTTTTCTTGGCAATCACATCCGGGTCATTCAGCTTGTCCTCACCTTTGACTTCCACAAGGTAAATAACGCCTTCGGTTTCCACAACGAAATCTGGCTCATAGTTATGCCCGTGGTTATAGGTGATGTTGAATTCCTGCGGCGCCGGGCGCAACCAGTTCAGCACATCGGTATCCGTTTCCAACACACGTGCCAGAAGCAGTTCCGGATGACTGTCAAACTTGGCTGTGCTGAACACGCCCTTCTTGATCCCGTCAAACAGAACAGACTGGATTTTTTCCGTATAAGCAGAAAAAAGATTGACACGCTCGATGTAGCTATAGGACTGCTGCAAATTGTAATCCCGGGTACCCACCACCTCTTCCTGTAAGAATCCATTTTCACAGTAGAAGTGATGGAGCATCTGCTTGTAGATTTTGTTGCCGATATCACGCTTGTACATCATGACGATGTTCTGCATGCCGTTGGTGCCATACCGGCTTTCGTAATGGTCACAGACCTGCGTGATCAGCTTAAACAACAGCTTGGAGCATTTTTCATAATCGATTTCCGGCTTTTTACGAAGCTGTTCCAAAATGACCTTTTTCGGATTGTATCCCTCAAAATCGATGGCATCGCCTTTGATACGCTGACGATCCTGCATATCCTCCAGATTTTGCACCAGCAGTTCGTTCTTGATGGGCACATGAGTGAACTCAGCCATATCCAGGTCAAAGTCAACAAACACATACTCTTCAACGCCGGTATCGGTCACTTTGATCCGGGGAATGGGGATAAATTTGCTGACCGCAGCTCGGTGGGTTTCCTCCGTCTGATACAACATCCATGCAGCAAGCGGGTTTTCATTTTCCTTAAATACATCGCCCAAGTCTTTATCTTCAGAAACCTTCTGCTTGACCGTCTCCACAATCTGCTGGGCTTGAACAGGGGTAACCGTGTGCGCAGGCGTATGTTGGATATGCTGCGTGACCTCTGTACTGATGATTTCAGCGGCCTTTTTCAGCAGTGCATCCGTTGCCGCTGTTTTCTGAAGCTGGGTATGCTCATAAGCCTTTTGAAGGTCTGTTTCCGGCTCTGTCTCAATCGCCAGCTGCGTATAGGCAACCTGTTCCGGTACGATTTCTTCCGCCTTGATGATATTACCGGCTTTGAAGATAGAATCGCCCTTCTGTGCTTCAGCCAGAATGTCGTTGAATTTATCGTGAGCGGTCAGCATGACTGCGTCCACATCTTTGTCCCCAGTGCGTTCTCCATAGGGCAGACGTAGGCCACGGCCTACCATTTGCTCACGCAGAATTTTGGATGCAGCCGTGCGGAGGGGAACGATTGTATAGAGGTTGTTGACGTCCCACCCCTCTTTGAGCATGTTGACGTGGATGACAATTTCCACCGGGTTTTCCGGATTTTCCACATCCAGAAGCAGGCGGGTGTTGGCTTCGGTTTCAGAACCTTTTTGCTTGGAATGGACGATGATGGTCTTGTTTCGATAAGCTCCGCCGCGAAATTCATCGGACTTGACAAACTTCTCCACCCAGGCCGCATGGTCGGTGTCCTTGCAGACAACCAGCATAAACGGTTTTACAAGCCGTTTGCCGTGATTGGCAGCGTAAACCTCCAGCTTGCGTTTCGTGTTCTCATGACAGGCGATGCCGTCCAGCAGCATCATTTTATCAAGCTGCTCATCGCCAAAGTTGTAAAAATCAATATCGGAACGGGTAACCGCATACGGAGTACGGGTATAGCCGTCCTCAATCGCCTTGGATAGTGGATACTCATATACTACATTTTTAAAAGGTATTTGCTTGTTCCCCTGGGTCACAAGGGGTGTGGCGGTCAGTTCCAGGCCCAGCAGCGGATGCAGTTCGTTAAGCGCCTGCATGCCCTTCTCTGCCCGATAGTGGTGGGATTCATCCATAATGAGGACCAAATCCGGCAATTCGGACAGATACTGATAGAACGAGTTGCCAATCAGCTCGTTCACTTTTTTCATGTTCGCGCCTTCCTTGTTGAACTTATCGATGTTGTATACGAAAATATGAACATCGGATTCAAACAGAGAAATCGTTTTTTCGCGATAATCATCATCCGTGATAATCTGTGGTGCCGCGACGAAGCAGCCAAGGCCGCGGAACACATATTTTTCGCTGTTGCTGTCGCTCAGATCCTTTTTCAGCTTCTCATAAATTGTTGTATTCGGCGCGACAACGAAAAAGTTGCGGATGCTGTGCTGGGTATACAGATAGGCAATGAACGCACCCATCAGCCGGGTCTTGCCCACACCGGTAGCCAGGGCAAAGGTCAACGACATGAAGTCCCGCTCAAAATCTGAACAAATCGGGTACATGGCATGGACAGCGCCCAGCGCAGCCTTCAGGTTCATACCCTTGCGGAGCTGCACAGTATTGACAATCTCCTCCAGAATTTTGAGAGACTGCGTCTGCGGCTTGCGCAGGGACATGACGCCGCTGATATAGTCCGTGGTATATTGAGGAAAATGATTATTCATCCTGTTCCTCCTCTTCTGCTTCATCGTCATAGACCGGCGGATGTACAATGTTCAGGTTGTAATCGGTCTTGCCGAATTCACAGCGGTCAAGCAGCATTTGCGGGATTTTTTTGACGGTGATATTGCCGTACGCCTTGTCCAGACCACTGTCAAAGGAGCGGCAGGCGATGATCAGATATTCGCCCTCCTCCATGGTGTCCTTGATGGAATCCAGATAGGTGCTGTTCAGGTGGCGGGTGGTCACGAAGAGATAGCTGTTTTCGTTGCCAACGGACTGCTTCCAGAACAGGCTGCTGTCCGGTTGATAGTGGAAGCCCTCATGCAGGGCAACCGCTGCAGCCAGCATATCCGCATCATACGCTTCATTGATGACGTACTCATCAAAGGGGTCTTTGTTGATAAGGGTCGGGGCAACCTCATAGAAACGGTAACCACCGCCGCCCTGCCAGTTCTGTGCTTTGGTGATACCGCCGGGGTCTTGTCCGGCGATGACCTTGTCCAGACGCACCTTGCAGTGCGTGTAGGCGTGGTCGCCCATTTCCACGCCAATCCAGCGCCGTCCCATTTTCTGCGCAACGGCAGCGGTGGTGCCGGAGCCAAGGAAGGAATCGAGCACAAGGTCACCGGGGTTGGAGGCAATGTGGATAATGCGTTCAATGAGACGCTCAGGTTTTGGTGTTTCAAAAACATTTTGCGCGCCGAATAAAGCGATGATTTCTTTTTTTGCTTCTTGATTGTGACCGACTTCCTTATTGGGCCACCATGTCCATGGAGCAATACCTTCTGATTCAGATAAATATGTCTTTTTCCTCGGCACACCAGAACCGTCAGATCCGAACCATAAACGTCCTTCTTGTCTGAGTTGTATATATACATCCTCAAGATGCCTCCAGCATCTACCCTCGGGAGGTGACACTTCTTTACCGGATGGTGTAACAATTGTATACATCTGGTTCGGTCTCCAGCCTTGCGCAGTAAAATCCGAAGATGCCCACGGTCCTTTGGGATCATTATCGGGATTTTTATAATTTGTCGCTTGGTCTTCCGTCAGAGGTATCCTGTTGCGTACCGCCTTAAACACTTCGCGATTTTTGGCATAAACCAAGATGTAGTCATGTCCATCACTGATAATTGAGCGCATATCTGGCGAAGTTCTTTTCTGCCATATAATAGACGCAATAAAGGAACTCCGCCCAAACAGCTCATCACAGAGAACTTTCATGTATGCCTGCTCATCATCATCAATGCTAATCCAAAGGCTTCCTTCTTCGGACAGCAGTCTCCACAGGATTTCTAACCGTGGCCGCATCAAATTCAGCCACTGGCTATGTTCCAGATTATCATCGTAATGCTCAAAGGCAGAACCGGTATTATACGGCGGGTCAATGTAGATGCACTTCACCTGCCCAGCGTATTTGCTCTCCAGCGCTTTCAGCGCCAGCAGGTTGTCCCCGTGAATCAGCATATTCTGGGTATCCGGGTCAGAAGCCGTGTTGGACAGAGCAGCATTTTCAATCAACAGGCGCGGCTCCACACGGACCGGCTCATCCTTGCCGTACCAGGTCAGTTCCAATTTATTGGCCACGTTGCTGTACCTCCCATTCTTTCTCTGCCAACATCCCAAGCTGGTGAGTCAGATTATATCGAATATCTGAGTCTGTTGCCTCATTCCAGGGACGTGTAACGGTTGTCGGCAGGGCAGCAATCTTCGCAAATATCTCCGGATGGTTTGCATTGTTCGATATAACCTGCTTCTCGGCCGAACTTCTGTCAAAAGGCATTTTTTGAAGTTCATTTGCTGTATCCAGAATATCCTTTTCCAGTGGGGTTATTTCACGCTTCCATCGCAGCGCTTCGATCAACGCACTATAGTCCATACAAATTCCTCCAATTCCGATCCTGATCATTTTCGTGACCTCACGAAAATGATCGAATGCTATCGTCTCCTAAACGGTTTAAACGGTCATTTCACTTTATCATCCATATTTTCAGGAAGGAATTCCAGAATATCGTCCACGCTGCAATCCATCACACGGCAGATATTTTCAATCGTTTCCAGCGATAAATAGCCGTTCCGTTTCATCCGGGCGATAATATTGGCCGAAAATCCTGCTTGATGCTGTAGCTGGGCAGGAGTCATGTCTTTCTCAATCAACATGTGGAATAGTTTTTTATAGCTTACAGCCATAAGGCACCTCCGCGCGTGTAGATAAATATGTACAGAAATATTATATCACGCAATCGTGAATTTTTCAACATCAAGCAACCCTATCACAGAGCCTTTTCTGTGATAGGGCTTTTTTTATTTTTAGATTTTTTCGGCCATTTGAACTTTTTCTGTCCAGATAGATCAGTGAGAAAAAGATTCGGATAACAATCCACTTTTTTCGTTCAAACAGCCGCTTTTCCTCCAGTGGATAGTGGAAGCGAGGGGGTTGACATTTTTCCCATGTAAGTGAGGACGGAAAATTTCCCGAAAAGCGGACCACTTGAGCAACTCGCCTCCAGTAGTGAGTGGGATCAGAAATTTTTGAAAAAGTTTCCGATTTTTTCGCCCAAACGCACTTCTCATGTCCGTTGGGAAGTGTAAGGACATAATTCCGGAATTCTTCGTCAAAACGCTTCTCCCATCTCCAAAGAGGAGTAGAGAAAAGACAATTTCCAAAGTTTTCGGCCAAACCGGGAATTAACCTCCAGTAGGTAGTAGGAACAGAAAAT
>JBJDYH010000275.1:0-8196 GCA_051867135.1 Faecousia sp.
TGCACCATGGTGCTTACCCATTTTCGCCAAAATCAGGACGCTTATGAGGTAGATTGCCTGCTGGAGAACAAAACCCGACAGAGCATGATGTTCCGGGTTCACGGTTTGTGCTTGAATGGACTGGAAAGCGAGCAGGTATGGGCCATGGAAGTATCTGCCGGGGCGAAATGCGCTGCGACTATGGTCTTTGATTTGCCAAGGACGGCAGGCCATGTGCGGGAGCTGGACATGAGCGTGGAAATCTACAACTGCGATGAATGGTTCGGCAGGGTATGGGCACAGGAGCAGTTCCGTCTGAAGCCCCCATGGAAATAATGTTTTGAACGCGGAAACTTGTATCTCTCGATTCCCGGATTGCAATTCCGAAAAACTGTGGTATAATGGATGCAGGAATATGAAACTGGGGGAAAATCCATGGGAAAACGAGTTTTCTGCATCCTGCTGGTGGCTCTGCTTTTGACAGGCTGCGCCGCTCCGGCACAGCCTGCGGCGACTACCGCCCCTCCTGACACAACTGCGCAGCCTGTTTTGACCACGCAGGAGCCGGAGATTACCGAACCCCAGAGGGAAGCTGATGTTCTTACCCAAGGCACCATTGACCGGACACCCGGCATGGTGACGTTCTATATGGGGGATCGGCCTTTCTACTGCGGCCAGAGCGTAGCCGGCCTTTTGGAGATGCCTGTGCATATCCAAGGCGATACCAAGGCTATGGTAGAGCCTTTGGGCTACAGCGATGAAATCCGCCTGCGGTATCCCGATGAAAACGGAGCGTATACGAAGACGCTGTATTTTATAGCTGTAAATCCTACTGACCAGCCGCTTCCGGTGGAGGATTGCCTAATCTATTCTCTGGCAGTCAACTGTGAGCAGGAGCACCGCTTTACCCTCGGTAACGGCGATTTTATTACCGGCCAATCTACAGATTTGGAGATTATTGCAGCTTGGGGCGAGCCTACTACCCAAACGCTTAGCCATGCAGAGGGAGAACCCGACGGGCAGAACTACCGGGATATGGTCTACTACTGCCCCTTTAGCTATTTGCAAATCATTACCCGGGGCAGCGTGGTGGATCAGGTGCGGGCCTGCCACAATGCTTACCTGTACCCGGAGCTTTCTCAGCAGACAGCCCCCGGAGGCCCCAACGAATCCGATGCCTTGCTGCTGCTGAGCCGGCACATGGATATTACGCCCTATCTTGGCGGCGGCAAGGGCGGTTACACCCCTTTGGAGATGTCCATTGTGATTGAGGGCAAGCAGATTCCAATGGGCATCCGTACCCGTGAGCTGCCCCAGCCTTGGCGGGGCTTGTATGAGAATGCCGCCTGCGTTATGAAGCTCAGACGCTGTATGTACAGCCAATTCCCCAATCAGGAGGGCTTCATCTTCGGCAATCCGGATAGGGAGATGATGAAAACCTTTGAGTACGCACAGATCAAAGGTATCCATGCTTTTAACCCGGAGTATTCTAACCGGGGCTTTGCGCAGAGTGCTTATCGCGGCTTTACTTACGGAACATTTTCCCATACGGCAACCATCGAGGAAGTCATTCAGGCGCTGGGTCAGCCCTATGAGCTGATTCCGGAGAGCGGCGCCGGATGGTGCTTCGTTTGGCTGCACTACCAGTCCGAGACGGGAGATACCCTGCGGCTGAAAGTAGACCCGGAATCCAACCAGATTATTGAGCTGCGGCTGGAAGAAAACAGCAATTTCAAATTCTATCCCTAGTAATGGATTTAGGCCGGAGCCGAAAGGCTCCGGCCTTCAGACTGTCGAAAAAGGGTTTTCTTTTGTAGGGTCAGGTCAAGCATTGTAGGGCGGGGGCTCGCTCCCGCCGTCTTCTCCGGCAAACCAACGCATGGATTTGGTTCAGCACGGTTGCATATAGAGCAATCTTGGTGAAGGAATTTTTTCTCTGCCAGTAGTAAGTGCTCCCATATAGTCTGACTGTATGGGGTGTATTAGATTTCGGCGGGAGCAGCTAAGCACCCTACAACGGCGCGGAGTCGTCACAAAGAAATTTGCGAAGGCTTTTTCGGCGGGAGCGAGCCCCCGCCCTACGATTAAAAAATAGGTTTTTCGACAGACTGTTAGGCCGGAGCCGAAGGGCTCCGGCCTTGTATTTAGTCATTCAGGTAGAACTGCCCCATAAAGTCCCTCATTCCATAATAGCCGGGGGTGTTGCGCCAGCCCTTGTTGGTGGCAGAGCCGGAGCTGAAAACCATAATGGTATTGGGCAGGTGCTCCGCAAGGGTGGCCTTCTCCTCTTCGGAAAAGACTTCTTTGTTGCAGGAAAGCCACAGATGGGTCAGCCAGGGCATTTGCAGCAGGGGGGTAATATCCCCGTGGCCGGAGAAAGAAATGTTCAGCGCTTCCAGCTTGGTACAGTTGACCAAAGGCCAGTAGTCCGTCACATCGGTGCTGAAAATCTCAAGGAATTTCAGCTCCTTCAGCGTACCGATGGGGCGTATGTCCTCCAGCGGCCCAATGGCCAAAATCAGGTATTCCAGCTTGGGCGTATACTCCACAAAGGAGCAATCCTTAATTAAGAAGTGGCCCAAATCCACAACTACCAGTTCGGTGCAGTATTTCAGGTTGCTTACATCCACATTTACCATAGAGAGATGGGAGCCGGTAGGGTAGAAATAGGTGATGTCGGTGCGGTAGTAAAGGTCGCCGATTTTTACTTCCCATACAAACAGAGTTTGGGGATGGCGGTCGTTCAGCGCTGCCATCTCTTCATTGCTCAGGCCACAGTTAACCATGTCCACCTTTTTCAGGTTGTGGAAATAGGGGAGCAGGGCTTCCAAAGCTTGGGTATCCTCCATTTTTATCCCGGAAAGATCCAGAAAATCCTGATCCGTATTGACTGCCCGTCCAAAGACTTCAAAATCATAGTGAAACCGGGTTCCGGGGTAAGCATCCGCCAGAACATGAACATCCAGCTTTTGGCTGCTGCCGGTAATCGTCACATCGGAAAGCGCGGTAAAGCAGGGCAAAAGCTCCACAAGCTCCGGGTAGCTTTCCGAGGGCAGGGTTAGCTCGGCAATGTCGTTGGGAACGGTCTGGCCGCCGATGGAAATATTATATGTAAAGCGGCACCGGGGGTACTGATCCGCCAGAGCCTTTACCGCCAGAGCATCGGCGCAGCCGGAAAGACGCACCTGCGCTACCTCCGGCAGCAGAGCCAGAGCATTTTCCAGGGCAGCCAGATCGTCGGCGGATACTTCCAGCTCTGTGGTGTTTTCCGGGTAGGTTTTTCCGGCCAAATCCACCGTATAATGCACGGCGCAGCCGGGAAGCTGCTGCCGCAGGGCAGTCAGGGCCTCATAATCGGTGCAGCCTGCCGCGTTGACGCAGGTCAGCTCCGGGAAATATTTTAGAACCTCCAAATCCGCATCCGTCAGAGTGTGCAGGGTAAGCGTCTGGGTGTTTTGCGGATACCGTTCATTCTGGAAGGGCACCTTCCAGATGATTTGGCAGTTGGGGAGGGCGGCTTTTAGAGCGTCATATTGTTCCGCCGTCACATCGGCGTTTTCCAGATTCAGCATACGCAGCCCGGTGAGAGAATACAGCCTGTCCATATCTGTCAGGCTGCTGCCTTGCCACACAAAGGTATCCACGCTGTTGCGCACAAGCTGTCCGTCCACCAGGGTGTGACTGGCAAAAAAGAAATAGCCCGCAAGCCCCAAAACCACCAGAAGAAGAATAGGGATAACCCAGAACTTCCTTTTCATAATGGATTTCCCCCTCTCAGCGCTCTTTCAGCTCCATGTGGTCAAGGGCATATTGAAGCGCCATGTTGATAAGCTCATTGCGGGAGCGGTTGGTTTTGGCGGCAAGGCGGTTATATTCCTCTTGCAATGTCCGCTCAATGCGGATGGTCATAGTCACGGCTTTGTCTTCTTTAGGGGTAATGACAAATTTCTCCATAGCGTAAAACCTCCCTATGATGTGTTACTATTATATATGTGGAGAGTGTACCAAAACTATAACACAAACTGAATCGAAAATACAATACAAAAAGAAGGCCTCTGAATTTGCAGAGGCCTTCTTTTCTCAAATATTCGGTTAAGGGAGATTGCGCGTTTCCAATCAGGGGCGATCCTGATCCATATAGGGCAAACCCAGCAAATCTCGCATGGCGTAGTAGCCTTCGGTTTTACGCCAGCCGTTTTCGCAGATGTAGCCGTGTGAGAAGTTGATCCAGCAATCCGGCAACGCCTCCTGAATCTGCTTTTGCTGCTCCTCATATTCGTAGCCCCGCATCCACAGCACCTTCATGTTTTTCAGGCCGCACAGAGCAGACACATCCCTGGGGTAAATATAGGAGCAGTTCAGATACTGCATGTTGGGGCAGTTGGCTAAGGGGCTGATATCCCGCACTTTGGTCTTAAAAATCTCCAAATACATCAAATTGGGCATATTTTCGCAGAAAGAAAGGTCGGAAATCTGGGTGTCCCCCAAAATCAGGTATTCCATCTTGGTCAGGGAATAGAGGAAGCTGAAATCCGTGGCCATGCAATGGCCAATGTCCAGACACCGCAGCTCGGTGAGATACTTTATATTCTGGGCGGTGTCGTCGTCCATGCGGTACCAGTAGTTCAGAGGGGAAATGGCAACGGTATCCGTGCGGATGGCTTTGGGGCCGACCATCACCGTCCATACAAACAGGGTATCCGGGTGGCGGCTGTTCAGGGCGGCCATTTCCTCGTTGGCAATGCCGCAGTCCACCATATCCACCTGCTCCAGATTGTGAAAATATGGCAGGGCAGCTTCCAAAGTCTGGGTGTCTGTCATGGGAATGTTATCAAGGACTACCAGCGTATCGTCGGTATGTACGGTTTTGCCCAACAGGGAAAAGCTGTAGTGGAAGCGGATGTCCGGGTAGGCATCGGCCAGGGCGTGGAGGTTCAGCGCTTCCGTGTTTCCGGTAATAGTTACATCCGTAAGGGCGGTAAAACAGGGAAGAAGAGCTTGCAACTCCTCATAGCTTTCCGCCCCGACGGTCAGGCTTGGGGTATCGCAGGCAAGAACCTGACCTGCCAGAGGAATATCGTAGGCAAAATGGCAGTTGGGGTACTGCAGAGCCAGCGCCGCAACCTCCAACGGGTTCTGACAGCCGGTTATGGTTACTCGATCCAGCTTCGGCAGCACCTGCAAAGCCTGAGCAAGCTCCGCTGTGGTGGGGGATATCAGGCTTACATCGGCGGCAGTCTCCGGCAGGTTCTGCCCGCCGAGGGTCAGGCAGTAGTGAACGGCCAGGTCGGGACGGCTGTCCTGCAGAGCCAAAAGGGTATCGTAGTCGGTGCAGCCGGTGGCGTCTATGGCGGAAAGACGGGGAAGATATTTCAGAGCGGCGATATCTTCCTGAGTAAGCTCCGTTACCCGCAGGGTTTGGGTATCCTCCGGATAGAAGGAACCCTGAACAGGCACTAACCATTGAATTTCCACTCCCGGAAGCATGGCGGCAAGGGATTCGTATTCCGTCAGGGTCATTTTCGCGGAGCGCATATCCAGCTTTTCCAGATTTTTAAGATTTTTCAAATCCTCGGGCTGCTCAAGGCTTCCGGAGCGCCAGGTAAAGCTGCGGATATCTTTATTCACAAGCACCCCGTCCACCATGGTACGGTTTCCAAAAAAGAGCACAGCCACCGCTGCCAGCACCAGAGTGATGGCACAGATAGTAATCATTATTCCTTTTTTCTTCATGTCAGGAACCCTCCTTACAGTAAATGCGGCGGCTTTGCTCCGCCCCCGGTGATTCCGGGACGCCTGCACAGAACAGGCCATACAAATCTCCTATGCGCTGCTCTTTCAGCCAATAGGGATGATCGGATGCCTGACCGGGATTGTATACGGTCATCTTTTCTCGGGCAGCCTTTAATATGACACGCCCGGTATCGTTTGCGGCCAGCACCCGGACATAGGGGGCGGGAGATGTCAGGTCTTGCGCCGAAAGGCCGAGAAAAGCGCACATGACCATGCGGTCAAGACGGCTTCGGGTATAGCGCTTGGATTTTACGGCGGAGAGAATTTCCTCCAGCGTCCCTTGGCGGCGGCTTTCATGCATCAGCTTGCGCCATAAGCCCTCAGAGCCGTAGGGCAGGGCTTCAAATTCTTCGTCGGACATGGTTCGCAGTCTGCCAAGAATCGCCCGCTCCCCATAGCGTATGCCATGCAGGGGAGCCTTCGCCTGAAACGCCGCGCCCTCCGGCACATAAGGAACAATGCTGTCTCCGCGCTCCATCAAACGGCGCAGAAAGGAAGCGGAAGGATTTTCTGTATTGCCCAGCAAGTCGTGATAGCCCCCTTCCCGGCGAATGGGAAGAATATCCAGACGGCTGCCTTGGGTCAAGATGGCCTTGCAGTATTCTACCCCAAGGGTATCGTTGGGACTGGCCAGAAGCCCGGCACTTACGCCCATGCTTTCCAGCGCCTTTTCCCGGGCGGCAGGGAAGCTGAGCCCCGCATCCAGAAAGGCGCGCAGAGCAGAAGGGAATTTCTCACTTAAAAGAGCTTCAGCGGTGGCAAAAAGGGCTTCTTTGGTGGCGGTTTCCCCGCCAAAGCACAGATGGTCGCAGATGGGGGAAAGGATTCTTACAGCCCCGGCGGCAAAGCCCTCGGCAGAGCTTAAGCTTACCGTAACCGGCATTTCCAGCACCAAATCCGCGCCGCTTTCCACGGCGGCTTTCGCCCGGAGGGTTTTGTCGATAATGGCGGGATGACCCCGCTGGACAAAGTTTCCGCTCATCAGGCAAATGATGGCGCTGTCTTCCCCACGCAGACGGGAAATGGCCCTTAACTGCTTGGCATGACCGTTGTGGAAGGGGTTATATTCGCAAATAACGCCGGTGACTTTCAAAAAATTCCCTCCTTCCCGGTAAAAATTCCTACAAGGGTCTTGTTAAATTTCCAAAAATGTTATAGAATAAACCTAGCTGTGGATATAGTATCACATTATACCCAAAATGGAAACAGAAATTTTTTAGGAGGATGATTCCCATGAACATTCTGATTATCAACGCAGGCAGCTCTTCTTTGAAGTATCAGCTCATGGATCCCGATAGCGGCGAAGTTGCTGCCAAGGGCCTGTGCGAGCGTATTGGTATTGACGGCCGCCTGAACCACTCCGCGAACGGCAAGAAGGTGGTTAAGGACATTCCTATGCCCACCCACAGCGAGGCAATTACCGCTGTTCTGGATATTCTGGTAGATGCTGTTGACGGTGTTATCAAGTCCACCGATGAAATCGATGCCATCGGCCACCGTGTGCTCCACGGCGGCATGAAGTTCTCTGATTCCTGCATCATTGATGATGCCTGCATCCAGGCCATCGAGGACTGCATCCCTCTTGGCCCCCTGCACAACCCCGCCAACCTGATGGGCATTCGTGCTTGCCAGGCTGTTATGCCCGGTAAGCCTCAGGTAGCCGTATTCGATACCGCTTTCCACATGACCATGCCCCCCATGGCCTACCGTTACGCCATTCCCAAGGAGTATTTTGAGAACGACGATATCCGCCGCTACGGCTTCCACGGCACTTCCCACAAGTATGTTACCCGCCGTGCTATCGCCCTGATGGGCACCAAGGACATCAAGCTGATCAACTGCCATCTGGGCAACGGCTCTTCTCTGTCCGCTGTAGCCGACGGCAAGTGTCAGGACACTTCCATGGGTCTGTCTCCTCTGGCCGGTGTCTGCATGGGTACCCGCTCCGGCGACATCGATGCCTGCGTGGTGCAGTTCATTATGAACAAGTACGGCATGTCTGCTGACCAGTGCCTGAATATGCTGAACAAGAAGTCCGGCGTTCTGGCTCTGTCCGGCGTTTCTTCCGACTTCCGTGACATCGAGAATGCCGCCAACGAAGGCAACGCCGATGCCGCTCTGGCTCTGGACAAGTTCGCTTACGATGTTCGCAAGTATATCGGCTCTTACGCGGCTGCTCTGGGCGGCTGCGACTGTCTGGTGTTTACCGCCGGTGTAGGCGAGAACTCCAGCACCATGCGTGCGCGCATCTGCAAGGGTCTGGAATACATGGGCATCAAGATTGACCCCGAAAAGAACAAGATTCGCGGCGAGGAAGTTATGATTTCCACCGAAGACTCCAAGGTCAAGGTTTGGGTCATCCCCACCAACGAAGAGCTGATGATTGCTCAGGATACCGCTGAGCTGGTCAAGGCTGCCAAGTAA
>JBJDYH010000276.1:0-8193 GCA_051867135.1 Faecousia sp.
TGCTGCGGGTATGTTTTCAGAATACTAATCATAAACAGATTTTCCGTCCAGTCGGAAGCGCAGGTGGAAATGCCCATGGCAAACAGCGGTTTGTGCCATTTAGCCGAGCTGTTGATCTTCTTCGACAGGTACAGCGTCAACGCTGTCAGGAAATTGCCCGCCAGCAGCGGGATCAACAGATCAAGGCTCAGAGAGATTTTAATATAAAGGCTTCTACCCGCGGCGCCGTATTCCTCCGCCATCTCCAGCAGATCGGCGGGGGTGTAGAAAAACTTAGTTTCCAAATAAGGCAGACCGTTAGCATGGGCTGAAAAGTATGGGGCAACCACCAGCAGCATCACAATACCGACCAGCAGTAGCAATGCCAAAGACACCACCACATAACGCTTGCTGATTTTTTCTGTTATTCGGTTTATCATAGTCCATTCTCCTGTTGTATTTTATTTGGAAGTAAAACGGTAAATTGGGAACCGATTCCCGGCTGGCTTTCCACCTGAATACTGCCGCCTGAAAGTTGCACAATCCGTTTTGCCAAGGCAAGACCCAATCCGTTTCCTTCGCAGGAACGTGATGAATCTCCCTGATAGAATTTATCAAAAATATGCTTGATGACTTCCGGTTCCATACCAATTCCGTTATCCTGGATGCTAACAATGGCAGACTCACCTGCATTTTGGAGGCATATGCCAATTCGCCCTCCCTGGGGAGTGAATTTCACCGCATTATTCAAAAGATTAATCCATACTTGGCTCAGCATCTCTTCATTTGCGTTAATCTGATAGGGCTGCAGACTGACATCCACGTCAATTTCTTTGCTTTTTATCTCCTGATTCAGAATGAGGATTGTGCGACGAAGCTGTTCATCCAGAGAATACTTCTCCACATCTGTCATCCGAACCGTATTATCCAATCTGGAAAGCAGGAGTACATTTTTTGAGAGAGTTGACAACCGTTCGGCTTCAGAAATAATGATGTCCAAATATTCATTCTGCTGTTCCTGCGTCAAATTTCCCTTTTTCAGCAATTTGGCAAAGCCGTAGATCGAGGCCACCGGTGTCTTGAATTCATGGGAGATATTGCTGACGAAATCATCCCGCAGTGTTTCAATACTCCCCAGTTCTTCCACCATGGTGTTCAGACTTTGCATTAGTTGGGTGGATTCTTCCAATCCACCCAACTGAAATCGAACAGAAAAATCTCCGGCAGCTATTTGACGCGTGGTCTCTATGAAACGTCTCGCCGGACGCAGCGAGATCCTACATGCAATCACAGTCAGAACAGTTCCGAAGATCAGACTGATCAGAAACAGGTATTCCAATGCCACACGGATAGGGTTGGTGGTACCCAAAGTAATCAGCCCAAGTTTCAGGCTGATTGCAATGCAGGAAACTCCGATGAGCTGGCTGAGCAGCAGTATCCCAAACACAGTACCGACGATACATCCCATCCATGTCAGCTTTCTCTTGATCGGAAAGGTTTTCTTTTTATTATCCATCGTGCCGCACCGCCTTATAGCCAAGACCCCGGACAGTTACAATCTCAAATTCCGGCCAGCCATAAAACCGCTCCCGGAGCCTGCCGATGTGAACGCTGACGGTATGCTCGTCTGACTGAGAATCCATACCCCAGATTTCGTCCATAAGCTGCATCCGGGTAAATACCATATCAGGATAACTGAGTAGCTTATAGAGAAGATAAAATTCTTTCTGCGGCAGAGTAATCAACTCTGAACCACGGGATATAGTCAACATATCATAATTAAGCGTTACGTCCCCAACGGTCAGCTTTTTTTCATTGACAATCTTTGCTCTTCGCAGGAGTGCTTTGATACGAAGAATCATTTCTTCTGCATCAACAGGCTTTATCATGTAATCATCCGTTCCAACAAGGAAACCGCGCCGCCTGTCCTTTACTGTTTCCTTGGCAGTTACCATCAGGATTGGCAGCTGCCAACTGGACTCCCTTAATTCTTCCGTCAGTGTGTAGCCATCAATCCCCGGCATCATAATGTCTGTCACCATTAAATCAATATGTTGCTTGTCAAGGATGTCTAATGCCTGTTCACCGTTTTCTGCCAGTACAGGCTGAAAGCCCTCTGACTTGAGTACAGCTTCCATGTATTTACGCATGTTTTTATCGTCTTCCACGACTAATATCTGAAACATATCGTTTACTCCTTTCGTTTGCATGCCACAGCGAAATGCTCACCTTCTGATGCAATCAGCACAGATTTGGCAAATCCTTCAACAATCTGAATCTGCTCAGGAGTCAAATGGCCACCTTCACGGCCCAAAAGCGCATGACCTTGTCGTCCTAACTTCAAAAGCAAGCTATTTTTATTATAGCTTATTTTCTTTTGTTTTGCAGTCTTTTCCATCAAGCGAAGTGCCTGTTTTCCACCTGCGGAAGTAGAGAAGGCGGCAATTTCTCTGGCCGTAGTTGTATCCAGCTTTTGAAGAAAATCCATAAGCTTAGGGTCTGCTTTCCAACCATATACTGCGCCTCCCAGGAAAAGGAGATCAACATTTTCTTCTATGGGAATATCTACTGATTCAGCCTGAACACCTGCAATTTGCGCAATAATCTCCGCAACTGCGCGGGTGTTTCCATTTCTGGACTGGTATCTCACAGCAATTTTAATCTTTTCTTTCATATTCCAGTATCGCTCCTGCTTATTTCTTGAGACTTTCCTATTTTTAATACTTTGACATATCATAGCATATGAATTTCAACTAAACTTCAACAAACATGTTAATTTAGTTGATGTTTCTTCGTTAATGTGATTGCTGTTTGATATTTCAACTGAACATCAACGGAACCATGCCATTTGTTGATGTTTCATTTTCAACTGAACTTCAACTGAAAGGCCTTATTTTTTGAACTTGAATTGAATAACACAATCTATACTATGCTCAAACAAAACGAACCAGAAATGAGGTTCGTTTTGCGAATAAGCGAACAGAATCGAGGTAGAATGCTATGACTGAAAAGCAAAAGGAACTGAAAATCAACTTTGAAACCTCTCTGGGAGATGCCGACGAAAAAACCGTGGACAAATGGGAGCTGATGTCCGCTCGGCGTGCGCTGCAAAACCTGCGCTGCCTGCTGTACGGTGAGCCAATGCACCAGCTCATCCAAAAGGAAATGGATGAGAACAGCACGCGCATCAAGGATTATTTGGCTGAATCGGACGGCAAGTTCCGGGAGGTATTCGTCCGTGTGAAGGTAAAGGGCATCACCGCCACGGAATACTTCACTTGGCAGGCAAATGCCATGCGGCTGGCCATCAGCGGCACGCCCGAGGAACGGAAAGAGGTCACGGAAAACGTGGTGTTCCCGGCGCATCCGGAGCATTACATGATCCTGGAATCTGGTGTTATCGAGACTCTGGGTTCCTACCCCACCAATGCAAGTGTCTGCAAAGTGGACGCTATGCCGCAGTTTGTTCTGGATGCCGCCGATCCCTCCTATTGGAGCAGCAAGTATTCCGGCGTGAAGCTGCAGGATGGCACCATCTGGGCCTATGGCTTAACTGAGTACTGCGACACTGAAGATGGTGCTGATATGCGTTTACACGTCTGGTGGCCAGATGCCTGCCCGGACGTCTATTTTGAGGACCACGCCCGTCACTTCGCGGTGGAGTACCGCAACTTCATCCACATGGCCTATGACGATCTCAAGACCAAGCAGCAGATGAAGGCTCCTTTGAGCATTCACTTTGAGACCATGTTGGGAGATGCCGATGAAGATACGGTAGACGAGTGGGAGCTGATGGCTGCCCGTCGCGCATTGTTGAACCTGCGCACTCTGCTGTACGGCGAACCGATGCATGAGCTGATTGGCAAACAGATGGAGGAAAACGACCGGAACATCCGCAGTTATCTGGAAGCTTCCAACGGTGAATTTCGTGAAGTTTATGTCCATGTGACTGTGGATGGTATCAAGGTGAGTGACTATCAGAAATGGCAGGCTGCCGCCATGAAGGATGCTTTGAGTGGTGATGCGAAAGCTCGTGAACGCGTGGTAGAGAATGTTGTTTTCCCCGCTCATCCGGAACACTATATGCTACTGAAAGCCGGTGTGGTGGAAACGTTGGGCGGTCTGCCGACCAATGCCGGTATCTCTCCTGTGGAGGGAATGCCTGACTTTGTAGAAGCGGTTGTCGATCCCCGATTTAATCACGGACACTGTACTGCTGTTCGACTTGCCGATGGGACGATCTGGAGCTACGGTATCATTGAAACATTGGACACAGAAAACGGAGGTGAACAGCGCCTGCATGTGTGGTGGCCTGCAGCGGCACCGCAAATCTTCTTTGACGATCACGCCCGCCACTTCTCTGTAGAGTTCCGCAACTTCTATCATATGGCATTCGATGCACTCCGTTCATAGATACTGTGTGTCCTTTGAGAGAAGTGCCGGAGATGATTGCCGACATGGTAAAAAAGCATCCGCAGGGCAAGGTCGTAATCTCCATGGAAAAAACGGCAAATACGCAATGAGATAAAAAAACAGAATAAACGACAGGAAGGAGATCATCATGTCTGTAATAGAAGTACAAAACCTGACAAAAGACTATGGACATGGCCGTGGCGTGTTCAATGTGTCTTTTCAGGTGGAAAAAGGGGAGGTCTTTGGTTTTCTTGGGCCAAATGGCGCTGGAAAAACCACGACAATCCGTCATATTATGGGATTTTCCCGCCCCCAGAAGGGACATACCTTTGTTAATGACCGTGATAGTTGGACGCAGTATCATATCAATCAAAAAGAATTGGGATATCTTCCCGGTGAGATTGCGCTGCCGGAATCCCTGACCGGCACGGAGTTTATCAAAATGATGGCCGATCTGCGTGGCATCACAGACATGTCCCACACCAATTACCTGATTGAAAAGTTTGAGCTTGACCCCAGCGGCGGCCTCAAGCGCATGAGCCTGGGTATGAAGCGAAAACTGGCGGTGGTAACTGCGTTTATGCACGATCCCGATGTGCTTGTGCTGGACGAACCTACATCTGGCCTTGATCCAATCATGCAGGAACGGTTTATTGATTTTATCCGGGAGGAAAAAGCCCGGGGCAAGACCATTTTGCTGTCCAGCCATATTTTCTCTGAAGTGGACGCTACCTGTGATCGAATCGCCATCATCAAGGATGGAAAGATTGTTTCCACCGTCGTGGCAAATGACTTGCGTCACAACGAAAGCAAAACCTTTAAGCTGGAGTTTGTGTCTACCGAACAGTTTGAGCGATTCCGCCGGGAAGCACCGAAGCAGGGATGGTTAGAAATTGCCTCAGTCAAACCGCACAGAAATCAGGCAGTCGTACGGTTTGAGGACGCAGATACAAACCGCTTTTTCGCCACGGTTTCTGATTATGAGCTAAAGTTCCTTTCGGAGGAAAAGTTTACCCTGGAGGACTATTTTATGGAGTTCTATGACCGTGGAAAAGGAGGTGCAGCAAATGAGTTACATTGAGATCAATCATATGACGAAAGACTACGGTTCCGGCCGGGGCATCTTTGACATTTCCCTTTCTGTGGAACAAGGAGAGGTCTTTGGGTTCGTCGGCACCAACGGTGCCGGCAAAACCACAACCCTGCGGCACCTGATGGGCTTTTTGAAGCCCCAGCGGGGCAGCGCCTCTATCAATGGTCTGGACTGTTGGAAGGATTCCGCCGAGATCAAGCGGCTGGTGGGCTATGTCCCCGGAGAAATCGCCTTTCCGGACGCGCCCACCGGCTGGGATTTCCTGCGTCGGCAGGCAGAGCTTCAGGGGGTCACGGACCTGTCCCGGGCGGAAGAGATCGTAAAGCGGTTCCAACTTGACCCTACCGCCAATCTGAAGCGGATGTCCAAAGGCATGAAGCAAAAGACTGCCCTGGTGGCTGCGTTTATGGTGAATCCGGATATCCTGATTCTGGACGAGCCCACCACTGGCCTCGACCCATTGATGCGGGCGGAATTTGTGGATCTGATCAACGAGGAGAAGAAAAAGGGAAAGACCATTCTGATGTCCTCCCACATGTTTGAGGAGCTGGAGGATACCTGTGACAAGGTTGCGCTGATCAAGGACGGCAAAATCGTGGCCGTAAAGTCTACCAGCGAAATCAAGCACAATCAGACCAAATCCTTCAAGATTGAGTTTTGCAGCCATGACGACTGCCTGCGCTTCTTGTCTGAGAACTTCCAATTTGAGGATATTCGAGAGGAACGCTGTCAGGTGGTTGTCCAAATCCACGACAGCGATATCAACCGCTTTACCCGAGCGATGAAGAACTACAATGTGAAATTCATCAGCGAAATCAAATACACGCTGGAAGATTATTTTAAAAGTCTTTATTAAGGAGGAAACTGATCATGTTCAGTAAACCGATATTCAAGCAAACAGCCAAGTCCAACTGGAAGCTGTGGCTGATTTTCACCCTGATTCTGTGCGCCATGAATGTGGCCGTTATTTCCGTTTTCAATCCCGACACCATTTCCAGTATGCTGTCTGCTGTGGAAGGTACTGCCGTGGCCGAGGCTATGGGGGAAAGAGCGTCCATGATGTCTTCTCTGCTGGGCATGCTCAGCAGTAATTTCTACGGTCTGCTGGCTGTTCTGCTGCCCCTGATTTATATTATCATTACGGCGAACAGCCTGGTGGCGGCGCAGGTGGACAAAGGTTCCATGGCCTATACGCTGTCTACCCCGGTGAAGCGCAGCAAAGTGATTGGTACCCAGGCAATCTATCTGATTTTGGCAACGTTAGCCATGGTATTGGTCGTGACCCTGTCTGGTATGGGCGTGATTCAGGCTACACAGGGAGGCGTGTTTACCAAGAACTATACCTCTGATGTGGAAGCCGCTGCCGTTGTTCTGAACATGGACAAAGAGGATGTATCAAACGACATTCAGCTGATTGCGGAAAATGAAGAAGCTGTCAAAGCCGGAGCCGAGGCCCGCGGCGTTGATGAGGAAGTTTACACTCTGTACCTTTCTCAAAAAGTAATGGACAACGCTCTGCAGGCTGCTGCAGATGCCATGGGCATCACCGTAGAGGAGCTGGAGCAGAATCCCGCATTGCTGACAGAAAGCGAAGCTGGTCTGGCCGCTGCCGCAGAAGTTGGTCATATGAGTGTGGACGAATTGAAAGAGGGCATCGAGGTCACTCTGGCCCAGGAAGAAGAATCCGGTATTTCGGAAGAGGATATGCAGGAGCAGTTTGTAGCAGGATTCTCCGCCGCTGCGGAAGTTCTGGGCATGGAAATGACCGATCTGACGGCTGACCTGGGTCTTCTGAAAGAGAATCCCGACGCCATGGCTGCTGCAGTGGAAGCTTCCGGCTTTCCGGAAGAGCAGCTTACCATGCTGGTAAACTATGCGTTGGCTTCCAGTGAAGTCTCTGCGGACGAACAGCTTGAGTTTGATGTACCTACTTATCTGATGATCAACCTGGGCTGGTTCCTGTTCCTCTTTGCTATTGGCAGCATCTCCTTTGCGGCCTCCTGCATCTTCAATCTGTCCAAAAACTCTCTGGCGTTGGGAGCTGGCCTGCCGGTGGCCTTCTTCGTGTTCAAGATGCTGGCTCAGACTGGAGATGGACTGGAAATGTTCAAGTACCTCTCGCTGAACACCCTATTTGATCCGAATGCTATTCTGGCCGGAAGCGGCTATGGAGTCCAGTTCGTTATCCTGGCAGTTGTGGGTATCGTCCTGTACATTGTAGGTATGGAATGGTTTAAGCGCAAGGATCTGCCGCTGTAAAAAGAAAGCAGCCTTTTGGCTATGTACTTTGCACAGTACATGCGATTTCTGACGCTATAAACATTCGCAATAATAAGACGCCATGGTCGATACCCATAATAGAGAGTATCAGATCATGGCGTCTGCCCACTGTAAAGTATCTGTTTTTGCCTCATGCTTAATAAGCATATACCATTACAGATACTACGGAATTTCAATATACTTCATAGCAAAAAATGGCTTCGGAGGACACTCGGCGTTGTTATGACGATTGTATGAGTAAGTTTTATTCTACGCAAATCTACTCATCAGAATAACTGTATTGAAGCTTTTTATTGCGGTAATCTTGATTATTGAGGCGGTCATTGATATTATCGCTGCGATTTTTAAGGAGGGAACCTAATGATTGACCTGAAAGCAAATCCATTTTATCTGTCGGATGCTGACTGCGAATGGGTAACAGAAACAAT
>JBJDYH010000277.1:0-8055 GCA_051867135.1 Faecousia sp.
GACCGAGCGCATATCTCAAACAAGTGGCCTCTGGCCACTTGTTTGACACGCTGGGGGGCTGTTTTCAGCCCCCCTCCTTTATTTCTGCCAGTTTTCAGCCAGCCAGCGGGCCACGCCGTCCTCATCGTTTTTCCCGATCACGGCTGTGGCTCTTTCCTTCAGGGCTTCCGCCGCGTTGGCAACGGCATAGCATTCGTCCGCCGCATCAAAGAGGGACAGATCGTTCACCCCATCGCCAAACGCAACGATTTTATCGCAGTGCAGCAGCTTCGCCAGCTGACGTCCCGCCTGGGCCTTGGTGGCTGCCTTGGGCATCATCTCCAGCCATTGCGCCCCGGAATAGATGTCCTTGCTGAACACGCAGGTGTACACCCCACGGAACTGCTCATAGAGTGGGAGAAGCTTTTCCGGAAGGTCGATGCAGGTAAAGTAGAACGTGTTGGGTCGGTAGAGATCGCAGTTGTGCCCGACGGGCGTGCTGCGGGGATCCCCCTAGCGGGAGGAGACAAAATCCTGCGTTTCGGGGCTGATGCGGGTGCGGTTGTACACAAAGCGCTCCCGGTCATCCCGGCAGTAAACAATGGGGGCGACATCCGCCGCAAGAAGATCCGTGAGGATACCGTTTGCCTCCTCTGCGGTGAACATGTTGGCCAGCAGCGTTTCGCCCGTTGCGTTATCGATGATGAACGCCCCGTTATAGACGATGAGCGGAATATGGGCATTCAGCCCCGCGGTCACCTGATGGGCCGTCTGGTAGGAGCGGGCCGTTGCATAGGAGAACAGCATCCCCTCCTGAACCAGGCGGTTAATGGTATCGTTGGTAAAGGCAGATGTCCGCTGATCCGAGCGTAATAGGGTACCGTCGAGGTCGGAAAGAAAAAGTGTGGGCATACAGTTTCTCCGTATTCGTGATATTGGGGAAAAGCTCTCCCCTGATAAACGGTGTTATTTTTCAGACATTTTGTAGTATATAGGATACGGCGCCGTAAGTCAAGAGGACGGATTCCGTGACAGTACGGGCATGGGGCATTCTGCCGCTTGGAACAGAGCGCGGCTCTACGCTCAGGTGCGCCTTGGCCCGGCTTTTCTTGACAAACCATCGTTCGGAACATATACTATATTCACCCTTCACAAACGGGCAAAAGGAGTGTTGAAAATGAAAAAGGTATTGGCACTTATCATGGCTGTTCTGATGCTGACAAGCGCAGGCATCGCGCTGGCGGAGGAGCTGCCGGAAATCCGGTTCCGTGGCATGGCCTTTGGCGCCACGGTGGCGGAGGCGCGTAAGACGGAGGAACTCTCACTGTCCAAAGGTAACGATTGTATCTACCACGATTTCGAGCATCTTTTGTCCGGCGAGACCTGGACGAGGGAGCAGCAGGACGACAACAGCGAGGTGTATCTGGATGCGGATTTGGATTACGTGGACATGGCAGGATATCCCTGTTACTTTGGCTTTGCGATGTTCTATCGTCCGGTCATTGACGGCCGGCTCTGCGAGGATGACGAGCAGGCCATTCTTTACGGTGCGTTCTATGACCTGTACCCCAATTCCAGCGACATGGAGTCCTCAGCCGATGACCTGAAGAATAAGCTCACGACCCTGTACGGCAAGCCGGAGACGCAGAATAACCTGACCACCTGGCACGGCGCGAACCAGGTGGACGTGATCATGTATGTTGCCAAGAACAGCAACCAGATCCGGCTGTCCTACCTGTGGTGGGGCGTACAGGAGGGCATTGACGAGGCCTTCGCGCATGTGGAGGATGACAAGGTGGACAACAGCCAGAACTACAACGGGCTGTAAGCCGTGCCGCTCCCGTCTTCCCTCATCGGAGCAGGGTTGCGGAGGAACAGACAATCAAAAAGAGATGTTGAGAATGAAAAAGGTACTGGCGGTTTTGATGGCTGTGATGATGTTCTTTTGCGTAGCGTTTGCAGAGGAAACAACAGGAGAAACAACAATAGAATCTGTTCAGGATATACCCACAACATCGTTCATGTTTGAATTTACTTTTACATTTGGATTGTTTGCAGATCATTTTTCAAATATGGATGATATGACGATTGCTGGCATTGACCACGCCCAAATGACTGTCAACGGCGACGAAAACAGAATGGTAAAACAGTGCATATACAATTTAGGGGCGATTTCTCAAGAAGATTATGATAGCGTTTTGCAACTAATGCTTGAAAAATATCCCACACAGGAATACTCCGAGGCAACAGGTGTTGTATATGAATTTCCTGCTGAATGCTATGGAGCTTATACCTCTGGCAATGCCCGCACAGCAGAGGATGAAACGCTGAAATGCGAAAGATATCATCAGTGGCTATATTATCACACGGATGATTACGGTTTGGGAGCCGAAGGAATTGTTCTTGTTGATTTTTCGCTTCTAACAAATCAGAACGGGAAAATCAAAGAGGCTGTTATTACATACACCATGCTTCCAGCCGAGGCTGATAGCACGCCACTCCCTGCTAATCATGGTTTGTAATGCATCGTGAATCTGCCCCGCTTCCCTTACCCGGGAGGCGGGGATTTTCTTTGCAACAGCGGGCTGACAAGCCCAAATGGGTGGGCACACCGGCCCTGGTTTTTCATCTCCCCTTCGACGGAAAACAAAAGCGACCCGACGAAAGCCGGATCGCTTTTGCTATGGCAGGGGCAGAAGGACTCGAACCCTCAACAAAGGTTTTGGAGACCACACGACAGGTGCTGACGCACCTGCGGCCTTATGCGCCCTGCTTCCAGCCTCATTCGTACCAATAGAATAAAGTTTCCCTGCTGATTCGTCAAGGGACAGCACACTCACACAATCTACAACAAATACGACAATGACCCTCCATTGATGGATGCTGTTTTCATAAGCCCCTGCCATTTTTGTTTGTATTCATAATGGAGACCAACATTTTTGACATGCCAATAGCAGAAGCACCACCTTTCCCTTTGTGGATTGGTGGTACTGTTTTGTTTATGCCTGTTCCATCGCCTTGACCTTGCGATAGAAGGTCGCCTTTGTCATGCCTGCCTGTTTCATAGCCTCTACGGCTGTCATTTCGCCCTGTTTCCACGCCTCTACAATGGTGGTGAAGTTGTCGCAGGGCTTGATTTCAGGTCGCCCCATGCGCCCCTCCTGCTTTGCTATCGCGATGCCCTCTGCTTGCCTACAAAGGATTTGTTCGCGCTCAAACTGCGCGAGGCTGGCGAACACAGACAGCATAAACCGTCCTGCTGGCGTTGAGGTGTCAATCTGTTCCTTTTGCGACACGAACGCCACGCCCTTTTTATTCAGCACATCAATGATATTCAGCAGGTCGCGTGTATCTCTTGCGAGGCGGGAATAACTTTCGACCTCAACAATATCACCTTCACGCACATAGTCAAGCATGGCTTGGAGTTGCGGACGGTTGGTGTCCTTGCCGCTGATTTTCTCCAAATAGACCTTATCATACTGTGCCTTGTCCTGCTCTTGGCGGGCGGTGTTCTGTTCTTTGGTGCTGACGCGGATATACTTAATGCGTGCCATGTGATACACTTCCTTTCGACAGGCATATAGTATCACAAGTGTATCACAATGTCAAGTATCTTTTTGATACGTCGCAAAATAAAGTTTTAAGTTTGTGATACGCAGAAACGCACCATTTTTGACCGTCTCACAAAGTATAGTATTTGATACACAGGGGGCGGGGTATATTTCGGGAAAATCATAGAATCAAATTGATAATTGCCTTTGTGTGGCTCACGCGCCCACCAAAATGATGTTTTGATTTTGAAAGACGGTGGAGGACGAAAGAGGATAAGAGAATACGCCTGACCGTCATATATAGTGAAACCAATAGAAGGAGGTATATTTCAGTATGGAAAATAACAGTCTGATTTGCGTCTCTGTTCGCATGACGCGTGAGGAATACATGGCTTTGTAGATGATGGCAAAGCAGGATTTCACAACGATGTCCGGCATACTCCGCAAACTGTTGCGGGATGCCGTAGAAAAGGAGTTATATCAATGAGAAATAAAATGACTATGCTTAACCGGCAACGGCAGCTCATGGGCGCGTGTGGTTCATAGATGCCGAATGAGGTTCGCGCCTACAACGATATGAAAATAAGGATGCTGGAGGCCGCAGCCTTTGAAGAATTGAAGCGCGATCTCATTCAATCCACACAGGATGAAATGACGAAAGCAACCAGCGAAAACGCAAAGCAATTTGTAAATGAAGTGAATAAGGCTTTCGATTCCTTGGGGTTCAAATGATTTTAGGGAGTGTTTCGCCGTGCGAAACGCTCCCTTTCTCGTTGTCCCCCTGCCATCGGCAGGGGGCACGCCGTTTTTGTATGAATCCTATAAGCATACCAACAGAATTGGCGGGCGCGCCCTTTATTCCGGCGCATGGATAACAGAGAAGCGATAGTTTCCCTGTCTCCCCTCTGTCACCTCATAGCCCGAGGCGATAATCCGGCGTTTTACGGTCGTCCATCCGCACAAACGCCCTGATTCGTTCCGAAGGTTCAGCACTTCACATAGTTTCTGTTTTTCGGCAGTGAATAGTTGGCAGTCAAGGAAATAATCCGGCACATTGATAATCGTGCTGTCCGTTGCGGGGAGGTACAGACAGGATAAATCATACCTACGTTAAGGAAGGTTCTTCGACGCTCTACAACACCGCCGACCAGGTGTGGATCTGCAACAACTCCACCTACGGTAAGCGTTACGGCTACATGCGTGTTGCAGACCTTCCTAAGATTGAAGCGAACCACTTCATCACCGGCGCATTCCTGAACCTCAAGAACTACAGTGCGCCTACTGCTGAAACACCCCTGATGTGTAGCGAGGTTCTGGGCGACTGGGATGCCGCCACGCTGACCTTTGCCACGCAACCCGATGTGAATCCCCTGTATCAGGACTATTGTAAGTTCCCGAAGAGCAAGTACACCTGGCAGCAGCTGGATGTGACCACCCTGGCCCGAAAGTGGTATCTGGGCGACAACAAGGGCGTTATCCTGACTCCACGTTCTGACAGCCCCAACACTATCCGCATTCAGTCCAGCGATTCTCTCCACCGATGCGACGGAGATGAATGCTGCGCTCTTTGCTGCCAAGGTTACCTATGATTACGGCAATCATCTGACGCTGGTGACTGACAATATCTCCAGCAAGACCCTCCGCTACCACTTCAATGACAACGGCAATCAGATCAGCATTGACGATGGCCTGGGTTACGCGGTCTACACCGAATATGACCAGAGTGACGACAACGCCAATACCCCCATCAACCATGCCACGACCCGTTCCCGTATGCAGCGTGCTGTCAAGAACATGCTGCTGGATCACATGATGGACGCCAACAGCTCCGTATGGGAAAAGAGCAGCACCGGCACGTTCACCCGCGATCAGGCCAACACGTTGTGGGGTCCTGTCTCCTATAAGATTCTCGTTCCTACTGATGGCGAAGCATATATTCGTCAGGCTGCGACGCTGATTCCGGGCAAGCCCTATACTCTCTCTGGCTATATGCGTTCTGGTGCGCCCAAGGCTTTCGTGCGTGTTGCCTACACGATCAACGGCGAAACCAAGTACTTCAATTCGGATATCGTTCCGGTGTCCGAGAATGCAAGCGATGCTCCCTTCCAGCGTGTGTCCGTTTCCTTCACGCTGCCCGCAGAGGCATCCGAGAGCGTCTACTGCGAAGCGATCGGCATGACCTCCTACGGCTATTTCTGGATCGACTGTATGCAGCTTGAAGAAGGTCTGACCTGCAACCATTTCAATATGCTGCAGAACAGCGATTTCACCCATGAAACCTCTGGCAGCACCGTTCCTACTGGTTGGGCGATTGGCGACGGTGACAGCAGCTACATCTCTATTCAGGATCTGTCCGTCGCAGATGACATTGATGGGAAGTTGGCTCCTGAGTTCCTGCGAACCTCCAAGGCAGCGCGAGTCGAAGGTCGCTACAACCGTAACATTACCCTGAATCAGGACTTCCGCTGTTATAGTGATGCAGGTGACCGTTTCTCTGCTGGCGGCTGGTGCAAGTCTTTCGCCAAGAAGATGGATGAAGACGGTTATGTCTTCTGTAGTCTGTCTGTCTACTTCACCGCCAATTCTACCAACTGGTATCTGGGTGGTCGAGTCAACTTCAACTATGGCGAGGATGGCTGGCAGTTTGCAAGCGGCAGCATCGTTGCTCCCTACAACTACACCAAGGTTCGCTTCTCCCTGTACATGAATCGTCAGATGAACCATGCTGACTTCACTGGTCTGTACCTCTACCCCGAATCCTTTGGCACGGACTATGTGTACGATGCCAAGGGTAATCGGAAGAAGGCTATCCAGCTGTACGGTGGCGTGAAGAAGACGGAGTATGACGACCATGACAACATGATCCAGCACACCGCTCCTGGCCACACCAAGAGCAGCACCTTCTCCTGCGGCGAAACTGAGGAAGCGCAGAAGCAGCACCTGCTGCTGGAATCCCACTCTCCGCTGGGTACGGATGGCTATTTCACCTACGATGACTTCGGCAATGCCACTCGTTCTGACACCTCTGGCGCTGTTGGCGATGTTACTGCTATTACCCGTAGGACCACGCAATATCAGTACAATGGCAACTATGTTCATAAGCAGACAGATGCCCGCGGCAAAACGGTGACGACCCTCGTCGATGCCAATAAGGGCATTACCACTTGTGTCACCGATCCCAAGAGTCAGTCTGTGGAGTATGAACATGATGCCCTGCGCCGTGTTGTGAAGGTCAAGGCCACTGATGGTTCCCGCGAGTTCCGCAACGAGTACACCTACGACCAGACCCGTGGCATGCTGACCGGCGTGAAGCACAACACCGACGCCACCACTGGCAACGATGTCTCCTACACCTTTGAGTATGACGCACTGGGCCGCAAGACGAAGGTCAATGTTGGCGGCACTGCGCTGTCCACCAATGTGTATCAGAATGATCCCGCTCAGGAGCACTATGGCACCCTGTCCCAGATGCAGTATGGCAACGGTACGGTCGTCAAAAACGAGTATGATGATTTCAACCGTGTCACTGGCATCACCTACGGCAGCAAGAGTGAGGACGCAGAAAATGCAACCTTTGAGGATAACCCGCGCTACGAGTATGCCTACAACGCCAACGGTCAGGTCGCACATGTCCGCAACAATCTGATCGGCCAGATCGCCGAGAGTGAGTACGACCTCTCCAACCGCCCCTGCCGCGTCAAGACCCACAAGTTCACTGAGGATGCTGCAGGCAATGTGACCAGCCAGGAGCATGTCTACACCGGCGAAGTTGCCTACGACGATGTCTTTGGTCGCCTGTCCAAGTTCACCGAGCAAGTCGGCGATGATCATGAGGAGTTCGTAACCGAGTTTGGTTACGACGATGAGAACCGTCCTACCTCGTTGAGCTACGGCGATCACGGCGAGAGCACCCTGGAGTACGACGGCCTGGGGCGTGTGGCAAAGGCAACTGTCAAGGCTGGCAGCGGCACGGCGAACACCACTACCTACACTTATGTGGCAGGCGCAGAGCTGGAGGATGTGACTGACAAGACCAGCACCACTGGCCTGGTGAAGTCCATTTCCCAGACCGGCGGCAATTTCACCTACGAGTACGATGATAACGGAAACATCATCGAAGTCGAACAGGATGGCAAGACCACTTCTTACACCTACGATGCGCTGGGTCAGCTGACCCGCGTGGATGACGCGCAGGAAAATGCCACTTGGGTGTACACCTACGATCAGGGCGGTAACATCCTGAGCAAGAAGAAGTATGCGCTTGGTGTAACTTCCGGTACGGCTGCTGAGAGCAAGATCTTTACCTATGGCAATGTCAATTGGCGCGATCAGCTGACAGCTGTTAACGGCGTAGACATTACCTACGATGCCATTGGTAATCCCCTGAATGACGGCACCTGGACGTATACCTGGCAGAACGGACGGCAACTGCAGAAGATGCAAAAGTCCGACGAAACCGTTGAGTTCGTGTACAACGAAAACGGTCTGCGTGTGCAGAAGACTGCTACCTCCACTGGCGTGACAA
>JBJDYH010000278.1:0-30853 GCA_051867135.1 Faecousia sp.
ATTACCGTAAATGGCAAGGAAGATACCGTACTTCTCAGTCACGAGGATTTTCAGGAGCAGATTCACTATATCAATGAACTGGAAGCAAAGCTGGCCGTGTATTCCCATCTGGCTCTGGCGATGGATGACATCAAACTTGGCAGAGTGCAGCCTTCGGATGATGCTTTCGCCGACATTCTCGGTGAATTGGAGAATCTGGATGTATGAGTTGTAAAATTGTATTTACGGATACAGCCAAATCGGATCTCCGTGACATTGCTGTCTATCTTGCGGATCTTTCAAAGGACAAAAATCTGGTCACTGCCTTCGTCAGGGAACTCCAGGAAAAAATAAAGATTCTTGAGCAGTTCCCGGAGTCCGGCGCAATCCCCAGAGACCGTGTGCTAAAGAGCAACGGTTATCGTTTCCTTGTCCACAAGGATTATCTTCTTTTTTATCTGTATGAAAAAGAAGCGAACACAGCCTATATCATGGCGATTTTCAACGGGAAACGCGACCATATGCGCGTTATGAAGAAATTCCTGTAAACACCATTTGATCCTGAAAGCGTCTATCGGAAACGGTAGGCGCTTTTCATATGTCTGGCTGATGCGCTGAAAGCACGCAGATGGGTGCGTTTTGTATATGTATGAAATCAATGAATATACAGAATATACAAAAATCTTAATTTGCTCTTGTATAGAAAGCTTTTTTGTGCTATGATATACGCTGACGGTGCAGTATCCTAGTCGGAGCGACCCACTCCCAGGTAGGGCCTAAAAATCCTATGAAGGGCATATCGATGAAGTCCCTGGTGTCTGCTTTTTACGCCCAGTTTAGGGTGGATGCTGGGGGTTAAGGATCTCGGGCGCATCCCAATGGCATGGGATATACGACCCGACTTCCGTGGAGACTCATATTTTGTGCGACAGCGGCTCAAAACCCCCGACGGGGGACCCGATGCGTACGAGATGGGTATGAACCTGCAAGGCGGTGCACAGAATCGTGTGCTGTGTGCAGAGTAGCCTGCCTTGAGTGAACATGCCGGGGAAAGAGGATCAGGTAGCTGGCGGTTATGGCCATAGCCGCTGTTATCATTGCTTCTGGAAACCATGCTTGCAAAAGAGGCTAAAGAGGGGATTCGCTACGCGGTGGAAAACACCTAGGCTGTCGTAAAAGGGCAGGCAGGGGATTACAGTACGGACTAAGTGGCAATCGGGTATTCATTTTGGCAACACTTGAACGGACGGATTAAATGGAAACGGCCTGCGCGGCAACGGCAGGTTCCATCCGGGGAAAACCAACCCGACCTAAGCCGTAAGATTTATCCTGCCTGCTACCGTTATACTAAAAATATTAAAGGGGAATCTCTGTGTCTAAGTCAGACCCGGCCTCAGCAAAAAAAGAGAGAAATAAGAACATTCGCTGGGTGGTTACCATTTTCTTTACCACCATGCTTATATCCGGCGCTATCAGCATTGCTTCGGAAGCGTTGATGAGTGCCAGCGGTATTTTCGTAGCTTTTATTATTTTGCTTGCCATTGTTTTAGTGGGTATTATTTTTGATGTGATTGGTGTAGCCGTTACCTCGGCAGACGAAAAGCCGTTCCATTCCATGGCTGCCAGAAAGGTGGCCGGCGCTCAGGAAGCCATTCGCCTGCTTCGTAATGCAGAGCGGGTAAGTTCCATCTGTAACGATGTGGTTGGCGATATCTGCGGCGTTATTTCCGGCTCTGCTGCGGCTACCATTTCCGCCCAGCTTGTGGCCCTGAAGGGCGTTACCGCCCCGGCTGCAGTTATTTCTTTGATTATGTCGGCGTTGGTTGCTGCGTTCACTGTAGGCGGTAAGGCTATCGGCAAGGCTTTTGCCATAAATAACTGCACGAATATTGTGTATTTTGTGGGCAATCTGATTGCCAAGGTAAAGCACCCCTTTGGAAAAAAGAAATCATAATGTTAGTTAGGTTGTGAGCCTTGTGAGTATTTTACAGACTATCCATGGCCATGATGACCTGATACGCTTGGACGATTCCGGCCGCCAAAAACTTTGCGGGGAGATTCGAGATTTCCTTGTAGAGTCCGTTTCCCAGACAGGAGGGCATCTTGCCTCCAATTTGGGCGTTGTGGAGCTGACGGTGGCGCTGGAAACCGTATTTGATACATCGAAAGACCGCCTGGTTTTTGATGTCGGTCATCAGTCTTATGTGCATAAGCTGTTGACCGGCCGCCAGGCGGGTTTTGCGTCTTTGCGCCAATTTGGCGGCATGGCGGGTTTTCCCAAACCCTCGGAAAGCGATTGCGATGCCTTTGTAGCGGGCCATGCTTCCAGCTCCGTATCCATCGCTTTGGGCATGGCGAGAGCCAGAAGCTTGCAAAAGGAAAACTATCATGTGGTTGCCCTGTTTGGAGACGGCGCTGCTACCGGCGGCATGATTTATGAAGGACTGAACGATGTATCCCAGAGCAAAGAGCCTATGGTCATGATTTTGAATGACAACGGCATGAGTATCGACTGGAATGTGGGCGGCATGGCTATGCACCTGAGCCGCCTGCGCTCTAAGGTAAGTTATCTGGGCATGAAGAAGAAATACCGCCGTGTGCTGGAAAAGGTTCCCGGTGGTCAGACCATTTACCGCGTTACCAGCCGAGCAAAAGACCGCATTAAGCGGATGCTTTTGCCCGGTACAATCTTTGAAAATATGGGCCTAACTTACCTTGGCCCTGTGGATGGGCATGATTTGCCCAATTTGATATCTCTGCTTGGCCTTGCCAAGCAGATGAACGAGCCTGTGCTGCTCCATGTGCTTACCCAAAAGGGCAAGGGCTATACCTTTGCGGAGGAAAGTCCCGCCAAGTTTCACGGCGTAGGCAAGTTTGACCCGGCTACCGGGGAGGTTTCTCCCGGAAAGCCTACTTTTTCCGATGCTTTTGGTCAGGCCATGTGCGATTTGGCTCGGAAAAACGAAAAGCTCTGCGCCATTACCGCCGCCATGCCGGGAGGCACCGGCTTGCTTGACTTTAAGCAGGAGTTTCCTGACCGCATCTTTGATGTAGGCATTGCGGAAGAGCACGCTATGAGTATGGCAGGAGGCCTTGCCAAACAGGGGATGGTGCCGGTGGTAGCCCTGTATTCTACCTTCCTGCAGCGCTCTTACGATATGATTTTGCAGGATATTGCCATGCTGAAACAGCATTGTATTCTCGCTGTGGACAGAGCCGGGCTTGTAGGAGACGATGGAGAAACCCATCATGGTGTATTTGATGTGGGCTTCCTGCGGCAGGCTCCGGGTATGGCTGTGCTTTGCCCTGCCAGCCTTGGGGAAGTAGAGCCTATGCTTACTTGGGCGGTGGAAGCGCAAAACGGCCCGGTAGCCATTCGCTATCCCCGGGGGGGCAACCGGAGCTTTTCCGGGTGCGACTTTGTAGGAAACGACGCTCTTCTAACCAAGGGTTTGGCCGTTCGCTGCCGTGAGGGTAAGGATGTTACCATCGTTACCTACGGCACGCTGGTAGAAAACGCCATGGAGGCGGCGGAGCTTCTGGCGGGCAATGGCATAGAAGCTGCCGTTCTGCGCTGCTTGACGGTAGCACCCCTGCCTGTGGAGGATATTATCAGGCTGAAAAGCCAAAATGGCCCGGTTATCATTGTAGAAGAAACCTGTACCGCCTCCGGCATTAAGGAATCCCTTGGATGGGAGCTTTGCAAGAGAATCCCCGGCCTCCGGGTAGATGGACGGGATTTGGGGGCAAACTATGTCCCCCACGGCTGCGTAGATGCGCTGTATCGGTCTTTGGGGCTGGACGGCGAGAGTATTTGCAAGTTTATTCAGGAGGGATTATCCCATGAAAATTAAAAAACGGCTGGATGTCCTTCTTGTAGAGCAGGGCTACGCGGAAAACCGCACCAAAGCCCAAGCCATCATTATGAGCGGCAATGTGTATGTAAACGGCCAGAAAGCGGACAAGCCCGGCATTTCCTATGAGGAAACGGCGCAGCTGGAAGTCCGTGGGGCGGCTTGCCCCTATGTCAGCCGGGGCGGCTTGAAGCTGGAAAAGGCATTGCGGGACTTTGGGGTAAAGCCCGAGGGCTTTGTATGCAGCGATTCCGGCGCTTCCACCGGCGGCTTTACCGATTGCCTTTTGCAGCAGGGCGCTGCCAAGGTATTCGCCATTGATGTGGGCTACGGCCAGCTAGACTGGAAAATCCGCTCCGACCCCCGTGTGGTGGTGATGGAGCGCACCAATATCCGCTATGTTACCCCTGAGGACTTAGGGGAGATGCTTGACCTTTCCGTGGTGGATGTCAGCTTTATCTCCCTGAAAATCGTCCTGCCTGCCATCAAGGCGCTGCTCAAGCCCGGCCGTGGGCAGGTGCTTTGCCTGATCAAGCCCCAGTTTGAAGCCGGGCGGGAAAAGGTAGGCAAAAAGGGTGTCGTGCGGGAGCCTGCCACCCATAAAGAGGTGCTGGACAACTTCGTGCAGCTTGCAAAGGAGCTGGAATTTACCATTCTGGGTCTAACTTTCTCCCCGGTGAAAGGCCCGGAGGGGAATATTGAGTTTTTGGGCCATTTGACCTTGGCGGATGCTGACGGCATTCAGCCGGATACCGCCGCTGTGGTCGCCGCAGCCCATGAAGCGTTAAGGGGGTAAACCATGAAGAGAATCATATTGGCCCCCAACCCATATCGGGATAACCATTTTCGTACTCTGCGGGAGGCCGTTCAGATTTTGAAGGATGCGGGCCTTGAGCCCCGGGTGTGTCTGCCCTTTGAGGTGGATAAGAGCTTTACCCTTCCCAAAGATATCGTTTTTCACCGCTTGGATAAGGAATTGCAAAGCGCTGATTTGGTGATTTGCTTCGGCGGCGACGGCACAATTCTGCACATGGCGAAAGCCGCTACCCGCCACGGACTCCCCATTTTAGGGGTCAACATCGGCACCATGGGCTTTATGGCAGAGCTGGAAAGCTCAGAGCTGAGTATGCTCTCCCGCCTTGCTACCGGGGAATATCAGATCGACAGCCGCATGATGCTGGATGTTACCGTTCAGCGGGGGGCAGATGTGATTTTCCACGATATCTGCCTCAACGATGTGGTGATTACCAAGGGCGCTGTGGCGAGAATCGTGTATCTCAGCGTCAAGTGCGACGGCGTGCAGGCCATGGAATGCGGCGGCGACGGCGTGATCGTGGCTACCCCTACCGGTTCTACCGCCTACAGTCTTTCCGCAGGCGGCCCCATTGTAGAGCCGGATGCTAATAATATCCTCATTACCCCCATCTGCGCCCACGAGCTGGTAAGCAGGTGTATGGTTGCTTCCGATAAACGGACGATTACCGTCGGCCTTACCACCAACGCCCGGCGCAATGCCTATCTTTCTGTGGACGGCGGCAAGGCGGTGCGCATCAATCTGGGGGATACGGCTACCATTCGGAAAAGCCGCCTGACCACCAAGCTGGTGCGGCTGAAAGAGCGGAGCTTTTACGATGTTGTGAATACCAAATTTAAGAACCATTAAGGAGGAGCGGCCATGAAAAATCAAAGACAGGCAAAAATCATGGAGATTATTTCTACCCGCAATGTAGAAACCCAGGAGCAGCTTTTGGCGGCCCTTCAGGAAAGTGGCTTCCGGGCTACCCAAGCCACCATTTCCAGGGATATTAAGGAGCTGCGGATCGTTAAGGAGCTTACCAGCCTTGGCACTTACCGCTATGCTCCCTCTGCCACCGATGTGCCCGGCTCTTTTTCCAGCCGTCTGAATGCCATCTTTCGGGAATGTGTCATCGGGGTGGACTATGCCCAGAACATTATCGTAATTCACACCCTGCCGGGTCTCGCTTCCGCTGCCGGTTCTGCCATTGACAGCATGAATATGAGTGTAGTGCTGGGTTCTCTGGCAGGTGACGATACGGTGATGGTAGTCATGCGGGATAACAACGCCGCTGCCGCCTTTACCGGGGAGATCAAGAGCCTGTTGGCATAAAAAAGGAAAGGGGAAAAGGAGTATGCTGAGCCTGCTGCATATTGAGAATATTGCCGTTATCGAATGCTCCGATATTTCCTTTGACCGGGGCTTTAACATCCTCACCGGCGAGACCGGTGCGGGCAAAAGCATTGTGATTGACGGCATTTGCGCCATTTTGGGCGAACGGGCCTACCGGGACATGATTCGTACCGGGGCCAATAAAGCCAGCGTTCGGGCCGTGTTTACGGATGTGCCGGAGTATCCGTGGTTCGGGGAAAACGGCGTGGAGTATGACCCCGAAACGGTCATCCAGAGGGAAATTTATCTGGACGGCAAGAATATTTGCCGTGTTAACGGAAGCCTTGTCAGCGTTTCCATATTGCGCAAGCTGGGCATCCAGCTTATCAATATCCACGGCCAGCATGACAGCGCCTCCTTGTTTGACGAGAATAACCATCTTTCTTTTCTGGATGCCTTTGCCGATAACGAGGCGCTTCGCAGCCGCTATGGGGAAAGCTATGCGCTGGTAAGTAAAATCAAAAACGAAATCAACCGTATGACTATGGACGAGGGCGAAAAGCTGCGCCGCATGGAAACCCTGAAATACCAAATCGAGGAGATTTCCAAGGCCAATTTGGAAATCGGAGAAGATGAGGCTCTGGAGCAGCGGCGAAAGCTGCTGCAAAACGCGGAGAAGCTGGCAAGCGGTATGGATACGGCGGTGGACTGCCTTTACGGCGGGGAAGAAACCGAGGGCGCCGCGACTCTCCTTGCCCAAGCGGAGCGGGAGCTGGCAAGGCTCAGCCGCTATAGCGACAGCATCGCATCGCTCCATGACAAGGTGGCAGACCTGATGTATCAGGTGCAGGATGCCGCCGAGGAAGTAAAGGACGCTCGGGACGATTTGAGCTATTCCGCGGAGGAACTGGAACAAATCGAAGAGCGCCTGCATACCATTTATAAGCTACGCCGCAAATACGGCGCAAGCTGCGCGGATATTCTGGAATATCTGGAAAAAGCCAAAAAAGAGCTGGATGAGATAGAGTTTGCCGACGACCATTTGGAGCGGCTCAGGGCAAAATGCCAAAAGGCGGAGGAAACCGCGTGGGCCTTGGCAAAAGAGCTGCGCGCCAGCCGCAAGGATGCCGCCGAAGCGCTGTCGAAACAAATCCTGACCGAGCTTGCCCAGTTGGATATGCCCAGAGTGCGGTTTTCCTGCGAGTTTACGGAGCTGGAACTGAGTGCTAACGGCGCCGATGCCGTGGCCTTTTACATGAGCGCCAACGCCGGCGAAGCCTTGAAACCTTTGAGCAAGGTAGCTTCCGGCGGCGAATTGGCGAGAATTATGTTGGCTATGAAAAATGTATTGGCTCAGCACGATCAGGTTGCTACCCTGATTTTTGACGAGGTGGATACCGGCGTATCCGGCAGAGCTGCCCAAAAGGTGGCGGAAAAGCTGAAATCCGTGGCGAAAAATAAGCAGGTGCTTTGCGTGACCCATCTTCCCCAGCTTGCGGCTTTGGCAGATACCCATTTGCTCATTGCCAAGCAGGAACGGCAGGGCAGAACCTATACTACCGTGACCCCCTTGGATATGGAGGGGCGGAAAAAGGAGCTGGCCCGTATCATCGGCGGCGCAAAAATTACGGAAACAACCCTGAAAAGCGCGGAAGAAATGCTCAATGCTTAAGTAGGGAGGCGTTGCAGTGATGGGAAAGGACATTGCCGGAATTGTTATAATGATTGCCTGCTGCTGGGGCAGCGCCGGGCTATTTTTTGGCATCGGTGTCTGGGCAAACCGTAGGAAAACACCCATGCATTTTTGGTCAGGGACGCAAATTGATCCCGGAACCGTATCCGATATCTCAGCATACAACCATGCCAACAGCATCATGTGGAAGGTATATTCAGTTCCATACTGGATTTCCGGCTGCCTGAGCCTGTTTCAGGGCTTATCAGATTGGTTTGCCATTGCTTCTGCAGCCGTTCTTATGCTTGCGTGTTTTCCCGGATTGTTGATTCTGATCCGTCATTATCGGAAAATTGAAAACAAATACATTTGCCGATAAATACTTGACAAAATGGCTGCTATTTGCTAGGATATGCAGGAACACAGCGATGGGAAAAAGTAAGCACTTTCCTTTCTTCCAGAGAGCCGCCGGTTGGTGCGAGGCGGTAAGAAACGGTGCTGAAATACCTCCCGGAGTGGCTTTTCCCAACGGAAACCAGTAGGAAAAGACGGGGTCGCCCGACACAGCGAGAGGTGTTGTCAGACACCGTGAGGGCTGCATCGTGAGGTGCGGCTGAACCAGAGGTGGTACCGCGAAAGTTTTCGCCCTCTGTCCGCAAGGACAGAGGGCTTTATTTTTTAGGAGGATAAATTATGAAACTTTATGACGAGTTGGTAGCCCGTGGCCTGATTGCGCAGGTGACCAACGAAGAAGAAATTCGGGAAATGATCGACAATGGCAAGGCCACTTTCTACATTGGCTTTGACCCCACGGCTGACTCTCTTCATGTGGGCCATTTTATGGCGCTTTGCCTGATGAAGCGTTTGCAGATGGCAGGCAACAAGCCCATCGCCCTTATCGGCGGCGGCACAGCGATGATTGGCGACCCCTCCGGCCGTACCGATATGCGCTCCATGATGACCCAGGAGACCATTCAGCACAACTGCGACTGCTTCAAGAAGCAGATGGAGCGCTTCATTGAGTTTGGCGAGGGCAAGGCCCGCATGGTCAACAATGCGGACTGGCTGCTGAACCTGAACTATATCGATTTCATTCGGGACATCGGCGGCTGCTTCAGCGTAAACAATATGCTCCGTGCCGAGTGCTTCAAGCAGCGCATGGAAAAGGGTCTGAGCTTTTTGGAGTTCAACTACATGCCCATGCAGAGCTACGACTTCTACTACCTGTTTAAGGAGTACGGCTGCAATATGCAGTTCGGCGGCAACGACCAGTGGAGCAATATGCTGGGCGGCACCGAGCTGATCCGCCGGAAGCTGGGCAAGGATGCCCACGCCATGACCATCACCCTGCTTCTCAACTCCGAGGGCAAGAAGATGGGCAAGACCGCCAAGGGCGCTGTCTGGCTGGACCCCAACAAGACCAGCCCCTTCGAGTTCTACCAGTACTGGCGCAATGTGGAGGATGCGGATGTTCTCAAGTGCATCCGTATGCTTACCTTCCTGCCTTTGGAGGAAATCGATGCCATGGCGGACTGGAAGGATGCCCAGCTCAATACTGCCAAGGACATTCTGGCCTACGAGCTGACCAAGCTGGTTCACGGCGAGGAAGAGGCTGAAAAGGCTCGCGCTTCTGCCAAGGCTCTGTTTGTAGGCGGCGGCGACGATGCCAATATGCCCACTACCGAGATTTCTGCCGACAAGCTGCTGGGCGGCAAAATCGGTATTCTGAACCTGATGGTTGCATGCGGTTTGGCTCCCTCTAACAAGCAGGCCCGCCAGCTTGTAGAGCAGGGCGGTGTATTCGTCAACGACGAGAAAGTACCTTCTGCCCAGTTTATGGTTACGGAGGAAATGCTCCGTGAGGGCGTAAAAATCCGCAAGGGCAAAAAGGTATTCCACAAGGCAATTCTGGCATAATAACAATCTGCTGCAAAACGAAAGTTTTGCAGCAGATTTTTTATGGAATCATGGTTTTCAGCTTTTCAATGGTTTCCGGGGAGGCAGGGGTCAGGGGCAGGCGGCAAGGGCCGCAGTCATACCCGGCAAGGGCCATAGCTGCTTTGATGGGGATGGGGTTTACCTCCGAAAACAGGGCATCCATCATGGGCTGCAAGCGCTGCTGGAAATCGGCGGCGGTATCGAAATCTCCGTCCAAGGCGGCGTTTACCATGGCAACGGTTTCCCTTGGGTATACATTGGAAAGTACGGAGATTACCCCCTGCGCTCCCAGAGCAATTTCCGCAACCGCCAGCTCGTCGCTGCCTGACCAAACACAGAAGCCGGGTCTTACCTCCCGCAAGGTTCTTGCAACCTTGGCAACATCGTTTCCCGCTTCCTTTACCCCGGCAATATTGGGAATGTATGAAAGCCGCTTATAAACGGAAACCGGGACATCCTGCCCGGTGCGCCCGGGGACATTATAAATGATCAAAGGAATATTCACACAATGGGCGATGGTCATATAGTGGGCAATCAGCCCCTCCGGGGTAGCTTTGTTGTAGTATGGACTTACTACCAGCAGCGCATCCGCTCCGGCTTCTTGGGCGGCCTGACTGAATGCGGCGGCGTGGCTGGTGTTATTGGAGCCTGTACCGCAGATAATCTTGCAGTCTTCGCCTGCGTAGTGTTTGCACCGGGCGAAAAGCTCCAGCTTTTCTTCGTCCTCAAGGGTAGGAGATTCCCCGGTAGTCCCCGCTAAGACCACGGCGCTTACCCCGGCATCAATCTGCCGTTTTACCAGCAGCTCAGCAAGAGGGTAGTTGATTTGTTCCCCTATAAAGGGAGTAACCAGAGCGGTGCATACGCCCTGAAAAAGGATGCTGTTCATGTTCATTACCTCCATGCCAATCTATGCAGAGGCGGTGCATTTTGTCTGTTGCAAAATAAGCAAATATAGGGTATAATTTTTTGGATAAGAATTTGGAGGGAAACGCCTTGAAAACCCATGATTTTTGGTATGATCTGCCAGAAGAGCTGATTGCCCAGACCCCTTTGCAGCAGCGGGACAGCTCCCGCCTGCTGGTAATGAATAGAGAAACGGGAGAAACAAAACATCGGCATTTTTATGATATTTTGGAGTATTTGCAGCCGGGAGACTGCTTGGTGATGAACAATTCCCGGGTGCTTCCTGCCCGCCTTTTGGGGCACCGGCCTACCGGCGGCGCTGTGGAAGTGCTGCTGTTGCGGGATTTGGGGGAGAAACGCTGGGAATGTCTGGTAAAGCCCGGCAGAAAGATGCAGCTTGGCCATGAGGTGATTTTCGGAAACGGTGAGCTTTCTGGGAAAGTGGTGGAGGTTCAGGAAAGCGGCAACCGGGTGGTGGAATTTCAGTATGAGGGCATTTTTCTGGAAGTGCTGGAAAGCTTGGGCAAGATGCCCCTGCCTCCCTATATCAAAGAAGAGCTTGCCGACCAGGAGCGATACCAGACCGTCTATTCCAAGGATGTAGGCTCTGCCGCAGCCCCCACCGCAGGCTTACATTTTACCACGGAGCTGTTGGAGAAAATCCGTGAAAAAGGGGTTGCCACCGCATTTGTTACCCTCCATGTGGGCCTCGGTACTTTCCGCCCGGTAAAGGCGGAGAATATCACCGAGCACCACATGCACAGCGAGCTGTGCATGATGCCTCAGGAGACTGCCGATATTCTCAACGAAACAAAAAAGCGCGGGGGCAGAATTATCTGCGTGGGTACTACCTCCTGCCGCACCTTGGAGTCCCTGGTCAACGAGGACGGCAGCTTTGAAGCCAAAAGCAAATGGACGGATATTTTTATTTACCCCGGCTATCAGTTCAAAGCCATGGACGGCCTGATTACCAATTTCCATCTGCCGGAAAGCACTCTGCTGATGCTGGTCTCCGCGTTTTCCAGCCGGGAAAAGATTCTGAACGCCTACCACGAAGCCGTAAAAGAGCGCTACCGCTTCTTCAGCTTCGGGGATGCCATGTTTATAGCTTAAAGGATGCCAAAATTGAACTATATTAAGAAAAGACCTGCAGATGCAGGCAGTTTGGGTAGTTATTGCCCGATGGGTATAAATATTAACGAAATCTGTATCCAATTTAAGTGAATGAGCATACAGTTCCCTTGATAAATTTAGAAAATTTACAGTAATTTCATTGACTTTAGGTGGCAATATGTTAAGATAAGAGTGTAGATGGGAGTGTGATTATAGTGATCATAAAATACTCCAAGGATGCACTGAAATTTCTAAGCAAGTTGGATGCAAAATCAGTAAACCGGATTCGCGCAGCTATTCAAGGGCTGACTTTGACGCCGCCTGTTGGTGACATTAAGGTGTTGCAGGGATATACTGATAGTAGAAAACGACTGAGGGTTGGTAGTTGGCGAATCATTTATAAATTCGGTGCTGAAAATGAAATTGAGATTCTTTTCGTCATCGACATCGGAAATCGTGGTGACATTTACAAGTAAGGAGGTAGCAAAATGTCTGAGATTGCAATGAATGCAGCAAGGATGCTGAACTTGCTGCCGGAGGAGGACCAGAGCTTCGCATTTGAGTTTATCAAGAAAATGGTTCTTGCATGGGATCCTGATTTTACGAAAGTAACGCCTGACGAAGCAGACAGAATTTCTTCTGCTGAGAATAGTGGTTTTCTCTCCGAAGATGAAATTGATTGGGATAATCTTGCGAAGTACGCTGACTAATGCGAAGTGACAGGACGGAGCGGTGGGAAACTGCTCCGTTTTGCTTTTGTTACTTAAAAAATGAGAATAAGCCTGTATGATCGCCTGTGAATATGAATATGAAGTGTATATTCTATAACTTATACACTTCGATGATGCCATGTTTATTGGCTAAAGGGTGCAGAGAATGGGCCCGGAAACCCCAAAAGCCTAGGCTTTTGGGGTTTTAATGTGTTTGAAAAACTCTATCTCCCCTCTTGACAAACTTCCTCTACTGGAGTAGAATAATAGCGAACTCTACTGGAGTAGAGAAAAGGAGGATGTTATATGGATACACCCAAGGTACACGAAAGCGAGTACCGCTTTTGCCTGATTATGTGGGAGAGGGAGCCTATCCGAAGCCCGGAACTGGTTCGCCTCTGCAAAGAGCGATTGGGCTGGAAAGAAACGACTGCCTACACCGTAATGAAGCGTTTGGAAGAACGCGGCGTTCTCAAGGTCGAAAACAAAATCGTTACTTCTTTGTTCTCAAAGGATCAAATCCAAGCCGCACAGTTGGATGAGTTTATGAATAAGACTTTCGAAGGCTCTCTGCCCGCATTTATTGCCGCTTTCGGCAAGCGGCAGGCGTTGTCCGATAAAGACATCGAGGAAATCCAGCGCATCATCCAGGGATAAGGAGGTGCGCTCATGCAAGAACTGTTTCTTGAGTTAGTCCGACTGAGCTTGACCGGCTCTCTGTTTGTTCTGGCAGTTATTCTTGTGCGCATTCTGTTCCGAAAGGCTCCTAAATGGCTGTTCTGCCTGCTATGGGGTCTGGTCGCACTTCGGTTGATCTGCCCGTTTTCCATTGAGAGCGAATTGTCCGTGGTTCCTGATCGGCTGGCAAGCGGTCAGATTATCCGAAATGCAGGCGATGATTACATTGGTAAAGTGGATTTTATCCATGAAAACAATGCCGGGTACAATAACGCCGTGGAAGCTGGGCGGCAGCCAATCTACTCCGACGGTGGCTATTATGTGGTCACAGAAAAGGATTCTTATGAGGAACCAAAAACAGTAGAGAATACAGTATATCCGATTCTGAGCTGGGTTTGGTTTACAGGTATGCTGGCAATGCTCACATATACCGCAGTCAGCTATCATGCTCTGAAGCGAAAAATGGAAGAAGCTACTTTGCTTCGTGATAATATCTGGCAGTGTGAACAGGCAGATTCTCCATTTGTTCTCGGCATCCTCAAGCCAAGAATTTATCTCCCATATCAAATCAGCGATTCCGACGCGGACAATGTGATCGCCCATGAGCAGGCCCATATCCACCGCAAGGATCACTGGTGGAAGCCCATCGGCTTTCTGCTGCTGTCAATCTACTGGTTTAACCCGGTGATGTGGGCTGCATACATCCTGCTCTGCCGGGATATCGAAGCAGCCTGTGACGAAAAGGTAATCAAGCACATGAAGAAGGATGAAATGCGAGCCTACTCTACCGCACTTCTCAACTGCAGTATTCACCGCCGCCGGATCGCCGCCTGTCCTCTTGCCTTTGGTGAGGAAGGTGTGAGAGAAAGGATCAAGCGCGTTATGAACTACAAAAAGCCTGCTTGTTGGATTATCCTTTTGACAATCGCGGTATCCATCGCTGCCTGTGTGATGCTACTCACAAATCCAACGACAGATGACACAATTATTATTCCCAAAGTCATTGCTACTGACTGCATCACCGGGCAGCAAGCAAAGCTGCGCTCTTTTGGCTATTCCGCATCGAAGCAGGGTGAGGAAGTTATTGCTTGCGGCATCGCACCGTGGCAGGATGAATATAGCGACGATGAAATGCTTGTGCTTGACGGTATGAACGGTCAAAATCAGATACTTCTGGAACCCCAGGGATTCACGCTTTCTTACTATAAAATATATCTCCCCGATGGTACGGTGTATGATGATGGCACAAGGACGCTGTACGATTCTCTCGGTTCGGGTGCCATGTACTCCGATAACGGGGTCAGCCTGATCGCACCCTCCCAAACCGGAGAATACATCTACGAAGTAGAACTGAAGTGGCCTGAGCAGGATATTACCGTCACCTATGGCCTCAAGGTTATTATGACCGATAAAGAAAGCGCCTACGATATTGCGTTGCGCAAAATATTTGAACAGTATGGTGAGGAAAATCCTCTGATCGCGGCTTCTCTTGTGGATAGCTTCACGCTCGCAAATGCAGCAACATCGCAGAAATACTATGTTTTTGAGGTTGAGAACCTGTCAGACGGACCGAAGCGCGTTGCCGTTTCCGCAGATGGGAAAACGATGTATGAAGTTTCTGCCGAGAATGGAATTGAACATCTCATTGAAGATGAGGGAACACTTCTCTATATGGCATCCTCTTGCAGTAAAGATTCCGTGGATGAACTTATATCCATTATTGGTGAGGTGGAATTGGGAGGCTTATCTACCGGGATGAAACTAGATGAGGAGCATTGTTACAATGTTACCCCGCCTTCTGTTGCCGCTCAAACAAATATTAAAATTTTTAAGTTTAGCGGTTCCTGTGTCTCGCTTGCGCTCATTGATGGTGAAGTATATTCCATTTGCGAGTCTTTTGGCGGTCATGGTTTTGTAAATGCCGTGCCTTGGGATTATGACGAAGATGGAAACATGGATTTGCTTGTCGCTTCTTCCTGGGGGTCGGGGTTACACCGCTCAATCATTTCCGTTTTTAACACAAGGACAAAGGAATCCATTGTTGTTTTTGACACCTCATATACTGACAACCCTTCTGTGGACTTGTTTGTGTCGACTGTTTCCCCCTCTTTCTCCTCCAAAGCGCCCCAAGACCCTCCTGCTTATTATGTCTACACCGCCAATATAGCTGTGAAGGGAAATAATCTTGCGGATTTGTCTTATGTCGCAACGGGTGTTATTGGGTCAGTAGTCGTAGAAAACGGAACGCCGGTTTTTAAGCCGATGGACAAATAATTCGATTTGCACCCCCTTGCCGCAAAGGGGGTGCATTTGTATCAAAAATTGGGTTAGCCTCCCCCAATAACCCGTAAGGCTCTTGCCCAATGGGGTTGGCGCTGAGTTGCCGGAGGGTCAGGACATCGCTCCTCACAAACGGTATGAGGACAGTAAATTTGTCTGTTTGACAAAATGGAACGGGGTGGTGAATACTGCTCCGTTTTCTCTTTGCCCTCTTGCAAAACAGCGGAGAAACCTGTATAATCTTCAAAGAAAATGATTATCGAGTGCATATCCGATCCCCCATGCGTTTCGGGGATGCCATGTTATCTGTCGGGAGGAAAAGGGGAATTATGTTTAAGCTATTAAAGACCGAGGGGAAAGCACGGCGGGGGGAGTTTACCTGCGCCCACGGCACGGTGCAGACCCCGGTATTTATGAATGTGGGTACTCAGGGCGCGATTAAAGGTGCTCTGAGCGCAAAGGATTTGAAGGACATCGGCTGTCAGGTAGAGCTGTCCAACACCTACCATCTCCATCTTCGTCCCGGGGATAAGCTGGTAAAGCAGTGCGGCGGCCTCCACAAATTTATGACCTGGGACGGCCCCATCCTTACGGACTCCGGGGGATTTCAGGTATTTAGTTTGGCCTCCCTGCGGCGCATCAAAGAAGAGGGCGTGTATTTTTCCAGCCATATTGACGGACGCAAGATTTTTATGGGCCCGGAGGAGAGTATGCAAATCCAGAGCAATCTGGGCAGCGATATCTGCATGGCCTTTGACGAGTGCATCGAAAACCCTTCCCCCCGGGACTATGTTCGCCAAAGTGTAGACCGCACCTACCGCTGGCTGGTACGGTGCAAGGAAGAAAATGCCCGCCTGAACAATCTTCCCGATACGGTGAATCCTGGGCAGATGCTTTGGGGCATCAATCAGGGCGGCACATACAAGGATATTCGCATTGACCACATGAAGCGCATTGCTGACCTTGACCTTCCCGGTTACGCCATCGGCGGCCTTGCCGTAGGTGAAACCGCCCAGGAGATGTACGACATTATCGAAGCCGTAGAGCCCTATATGCCCGCGGACAAGACCCGCTACCTCATGGGAGTGGGTACGCCCACCAACATCATTGAGGCGGTAGCCCGGGGCGTAGACTTTTTCGACTGCGTCATGCCTGCCCGGAATGCCCGCCATGCCCGTCTCTTTACTTGGGAGGGGGCTATCAACCTGAAAAATGCCAAGTACGCAACGGATTTAAGTCCCATCGATTCCCGGTGCGATTGCCCGGTATGCCGCCGCTATTCCAGAGCCTATATCCGCCATCTTTTCGTGGCGGAAGAAATGCTTGCTATGCGCCTTTGCGTGATGCACAACCTGTATTTCTACAATCAGCTCATGGAAAAAATCCGGAATGCTTTGGATGAAGGCAATTTCGCGGCTTTCCGGGCAGAGTATTCCGAAAAACTGTCCCGGCGTATATAAAATGCTTGCTTTTTGCAGTAAAGCTGATATAATGGAAAGGTATAAACAAGCAAAGGAGCTAATTTTATGTTCAACTTTTTAGCTGAAACCGCTACGGATGCCGCCAGCACCGGCGGAAGCGGTGGTGGCCTGCTGACTATGCTGCTGCCTCTGATTTTGATGTTTGCTCTCTTCTATTTCATTGCGATCCGCCCCGAAAGCAAGCGGAAGAAGGAAGCAGAGGCTATGCGCAACGCCGTGAAGACCGGTGATGAAATCATTACCATCGGCGGTATTTGCGGCACGGTTGTCAATGTGAAGGACGAGCGCATTGTCATTGAAACCAGCGCCGATCAGGTTCGTCTGGAGATGACCAAGTGGGCAATTTCCTCCAACGAGACTGCTGCGGCTGCCAAGAAGGCTGCCCAGAAGAAGGCCATGGAGGATGCAGCCAAGGCCAAGGCCGCCAAGAAGGCTGCCAAGAACAAGGACAAGTAAAACAAAAGAGCTGTTACGCCTTTTCGTAACAGCTCTTTTCCTTTCATTCAATGGGTGCGTTTGGTGCGTTTGTAGGTGGCAATCATACGGAACAGGGTGGAGGTCATCAAAATGCCCACGGAGAGGACACCGGCGATGGCGATGGTGTGGGTCAGCTTGCCGGAAAAGGCTTCCGGATCTCCCTGCATGACGGCCAGCATGGTAAAATAAATGCTGGCACCGGGAATCAATGGGAAGATGGACACAACCAGATAGGAAATTGCCGGATATTTGCGGATGCGGGCCATAATTTCGGCATATAACCCGGAGATTACCGCCGCGATAAAATAGCCCGTCAAATCGCTTCCACCGAAGTGGACAACAATCAGGTAGCCTGCCCAGGAGACAACGCCGCCCAAGGTGCACAGAAGTATCCCCGGGCCATGAATATTGAACACAATGGCGAAGCCGGTGCAGCCAATGAAACAGGCAAGCTCCTGAACTACGAAGCTGGGATCAGCTACATCTGGGCTTGTGGGCAGACCAAAAATCCCGTCAATGGTGCTCCAAGCAGCGCCGGTACCCAAAACGATGGCAGCGGCAATGAGAATCACCTGTACAATGCGGTTTACGCCGGAGTTGGTATCGCCGTAGATAATGTCCCGCATGGCGTTGGTAAAGAGCAGACCGGGAACAAGGAGCATCAGCGTGCCGATAATGACTGTGTCAGGGTTTTTGGTAAGGCCAATCCAGCCCAAGGCATAGGCACAAACGCCGGAAATATAGGCGGCGATGATGGTTCGGAAAAACTGGTTGGCTTTCAGGGCATCCATTTTGATGTTCACAATCCCCACCAGCAATCCGCAAAAACCGGCAAGCAGACATTCCATAAGCCCTGCCCCGAAGAACAATGAAAAGCCCGCAGAGCCCAGAACATGACCCAACAGGGAAAAGGGAGGACTGTAGCGCAGCCGGGAACTGTCCACCTCTTCCAGCCACTTTCTCGCGGTTTCCGGCTCCGGCTTCTCGGCGCAGATACGGCGGCTCAGGTTGTTGTAACGCTCTACAGAGTCCAAATCGTTGCCGTGAGCATGGATACGGCGCATACGGGTCATGGGTTTGCCGGTTTCTGTTTCAATGCTCACAATCAGACAGTTGGGAATGGCGAATACCTCGGCCTTGATTCCGTAGGCGCCTAATATATAGGTTATGGACTCTTCCACACGGAAGGTCTCAGCGCCGCTCATAGACAGCCGGTAGCCCAAATCCACCACAAAATCCATTAAGGCATAATAATCCATAATAAACCTCTTTTTCAGGAATACTGCCAGTATACCACAAGTGGCGCAAAATGCAAGATGGTGGGCTATTCCCGGTAAAGTATTTTTTTCTCAATGTGATGCAATCGTGATGCAGTTATGATATATTTTTACAGAAACAAAGGGAGGTGCGACGGAATGATTCGAATTCTTGCGGTAGATGACGAAAAACCTATTGCCCAGCTGCTGCGTTTGAGCCTTGGGAGGGCCGGATACCAGTGCGTCTGCGCCTATGACGGCATCGAAGCCGCAAACATGATTGAAAAAGAAACCTTTGACCTGATTTTGCTGGACATTATGCTTCCGGGAATCGATGGGTTCGAGCTGATGGATTACATACGCACCACAGGCATCCCGGTAATCTTTCTTACGGCAAAAAACGCGGTTGCGGATCGGGTGAAGGGCTTACGGATGGGAGCGGAGGACTACATCGTCAAGCCCTTTGAAATTCTGGAGTTACTGGCCCGGGTGGACGGTGTTTTGGCCCGCCATGGAAAGCTGCAAACCCTTCTTCAGGTGGGGGGTCTGGAAATCAACACGCTTTCCATGCAGGTTATACGGGATGGTGAGGAAATTGCGTTGACCCGGAAGGAATACGAGCTTCTGCTTCTGTTTGCCAGAAATGTGGGGGTTGTTTTGTCGAAGAATACGATTTACGAGCAGGTGTGGGGCGGTGAATACCCGGAAAACACCCGCACCGTGGAGCTGCATATTCAGCGCATGAAGAAAAAAGTGGGCTGGGATGAGCGAATCAAGCCGGTTTACGGTATGGGATACCGACTGGAGGGCTGAGCTATGAGCTACCGGCTTCGGCTGATTATCACCATTTCTCTGCTGATTGCCCTGACCTTCAGCGTAGGCGGCACCATTTTAATCTCCGCATCCTTCCAGACCTCGCTGAAAAAAGAAACAGACGCGGCGCTGGAATCCTTTGAGACGGTTCAGAACACGCTGTACCTGCTCAATTCTCTGGGGGGCCAGACCGGCTTCGACAGTCTGGAAAAGGTTTTGTCCCAGATGACCGAACAGGGTGTGGGACGCTGGCAGGCGGTATCCCTGAATGGGGATAGCCATGGAATTTATGTCAGCGGAAACGCGGCCCTGAGAAATTACACGCTCCCAGCGCCGGAGGCAGGCCGGTGCAGCTACATCCGGGTTGCGGATGCCTACGGCTATGGCCTTTTGGTATTGGGTATCATCCACGCCGGAGAGGAGAACTTGACGCTGGAGGTTCGCTTCGATTTATCCTCTGTATATGAGGCAAGAAACACGCAGCAGCGGACATATTTTACCATTTACCTTGTGGTGATGTTTTTTGGCATCGTTACGGCGGTGGTGCTCTCCTTTGCGCTGACCCGGCGGCTTCACAGGCTGACCCGGGCGGTGCGGCGGATTTCCGGCGGAGATTTATCCACCCGGTCGGGGATTACCTCCCGGGACGAATTTGGGCAGCTTTCCCGGGACTTTGACGCTATGGCAGACAAGCTGCAGGAGAATATCACCCGTCTGGAATCGGATATTGAGCGGCAGGAGAGCTTCATGGGTGCCTTCGCCCACGAGCTGAAAACGCCTATGACCTCCATCATCGGATTTGCGGATTTGCTTCGTCAGGGGAATATGGATGAGAACACCCGTATGATGGCAGCGGATTATATCTACACCGAGGGCCGTCGGTTAGAGCGGCTGTCTTTTAAGCTGCTGAATCTAATCCTTCTGAATAAGGATGGTGTGGTTATGAAGCGGGTCTGGCTGTCAACCTATCTGGAGGAGGTTGAGAAAGCCTTGGCGCCTGCCTTGCAAAACAAGGGCATCCGTCTGGTCTGCCGGGCGGAGCAGAAGCGGATTGCCTTGGAGCCGGATTTGGTAAAATCCCTGCTGTATAACCTCATCGACAATGCCTCAAAAGCTATGGACAACGGAGGCATCATCGCCGTAAAAGGAACCGCAATTCCCGGCGGCTGCCAGTTTCAGGTAGTAGACAACGGCCGGGGAATGGAAAAATCGGAGCTGAGCAAAATTACGGAGGCTTTCTACCGGGTGGACAAAGCCCGCTCCCGGAGTCAGGGCGGTGCGGGATTGGGCCTTGCCCTGTGCAAGCAGATTGTGGAGCTCCATCATGGCAGCATCCGGTTTGCCAGCGAGCCGGGGAAGGGCACTCGGGTAACGGTTACACTTTATGGAAAGGTGGAGCGGAGCAATGCGTAAGGTACTGTCCGTTTTTTGTGTTTTGATTGCGGCGGCGCTGGTTTTCGCGGGCGCTGTGCTGCCCCGGATTTCCGCCGCGGTGGTGGACAGGATGAATGAAAATAAAACCGGCTCCGCGCCCATCCAAACCGTAGCCCTGAATCTTCAGGACAGAGCAGAGCAGAACAGTACACCCGGCGAAAATATGCTGCACAAACTGGCAATGGAACAGCACATGTATACCGTTCCCATTGACCCCTCGGAGGCATCCATGACGGAGGAGGAGGTATATGCCGCTGTGGAAAGCCGCATGGAGGACTATGTACAGGCGGGTATCTTTGAATGGTTTCCCTATACCTACCGAATGGCAGAACCCATTCTGGGCATTTACGCTGACGGTATCAGCAATATGAATATTATCTGGAGCGTTGCCTATGCTTATGAGGAAAAACCCTACCAATCCCTGTTTATCCACATTGACGATGAGACCGGGAAGATTCTCTATCTGCAATATGACAATTACGGAATCGTCAATACATATCCCGAAAAAAGCCCGGAATACGCTGACCGGATGAACTATATTCTGGACAGCACCAGCGGGATATTCTTTAACCAGCTTGGGCTGTCGGAGGTCAAGGAGAATCTGGACTCCAACAATCTATATAATGAGGGGAGCGTAGACGGCGGCGTTTATCGGCGGGTATATCCCATCGCAGACAGCGAATACGGAGAAATATCCCTTGTATTTCGTGCCGAACCTTCCGGCTTCTCCGCCACTTATCGGGATGATTTTTAGTTTCACGCGAATCCATTTGCTTCGGCCCCACGATAAACCGGAATTTTCAACTAAGCGAAGCGTCAAATTTCAATTTTTTGCTACGCAAACTAAAATCAATAGGCACAAAATAGCCTATGTGATATAATGATGCTGTTTTGATGCGGCTTTGTGTGCCGTGTTGATGCACCCTTTCTTTATACTGTCGGCAAGACAGAAAAAGAAAGGGTGTTTCTTTATGAATACGCATGATTCCTACCAAAAGGGAAGAAAACGCCGGAAAAGGAGAACCAACCGGGGATCCTTCCTGTCCGTAATCCTTATGATGGCAATTATGCTGGCTGGGTGTGCAAACCTTCTGACATATCTGGAGGAGGATACCCTCCCGCCGGATTGCGTTCCTCCCACCATTCAGGGCGTGAAGGATATTTCCGTTTATGCCGGGGAAACGGTTTCCTACCTCAGCGGCATCACCGTCACCGATGATTGTGACCTGAATCCTTCCCTGACGGTGGACAGCAGCCGTGTGGATTTGACTGCTCCCGGCACTTACGAAATTGTTTACATTGCCTCCGATTCCTCCGGGAATGTCCGCCGGGTTACAGCCGTTGTGACCGTTATGGAAAAGCCGGAAAGCAAGCCGGATGCGATTGACGCAGCGGCAGACAAAATCCTTGCCGAAATCATTACAGACAATATGACCGTTCGCCAGCAGCTTTGCGCCGTCTACGCCTGGGCAAAGACATCCATAGGCTACGGCGGCCATTCTGACCGGACTGACTGGCGGCAGACAGCCTATGTCACCCTGACCGAGAGACGGGGTGACTGCTACGGCTATTTCTGCGTGACCAAGCTGATGTTTGAGCGGCTGGGAATCCCCAATATCGATGTAAAGAAGGTGCGCAATTTCCCGGAGGACAGCGACCATTTTTGGAGCCTTGTCAGCGTGGACGGCGGCAAGACATGGTATCACTTTGATGCCACACCCCGGGTAGGGGATGGAGATAATTTCTGTCTGGTTACGGATGCGCTTCTGGATGACTACTCCGATTCCCATAAGGGAAGCCACAACCGTGACAAGTCCCTCTATCCCGCGACGCCCTAGGAGAAAAACTATGAATCATCCGATTTTGGGAGTAATTGGCGGCTTGGGGCCTATGGCTACGGCGCATTTTATGGAGCTGGTGGTCAAAATGACCCAAGCAAAAACCGATCAGGAGAATTTGGACATGATTGTCTACAATTTTCCCTCCATTCCCGACCGCACCGGATATATTCTGGGCAACAATCCCAGAAGCCCTCTTCCGAGGCTGCTCAGCGTGGGCAACGCCTTGGCCCGGCAGGGTGCGTCCTGCATTGCCATACCCTGCGTCACCGCCCATTACTTTTACCCGGAATTAGAGCGGGGCATCAAAGTCCCGGTGATTGACGGTGTGGCAGAAACCGTCCGCCTGTTAAAAGAGCAGGGGATCACAAGAGCGGGGATTATGGCCACCGACGGAACAGTTCGTTCCCAGATTTTGTCCGGAAAACTGAATCTTGCGGGAATTGTCCCCATTCTTCCGTCCCTTGAACGCCAGAAAGATGTTATGTACTTAATCTATGAGAATATAAAAGCGGGAAAACCTGCCGATATGAATCGCTTTTATCGTATTCAGGAAGAGCTTACGGCCTGCGGCTCGGAGGCGATTATTTTGGGATGTACGGAACTGTCCACCATCCAACGGGAGGAGTCCATGGGTGTCGGCTTTCTGGATGTTATGGAAGTGCTGGCCCGGCAATCCGTTCTTCGGTGCGGGAGAAAACTAAGGCCGGAATATCAATGCCTGCTGAAATCAGAGAGGAGGGAAACCTATGCAATGTAATATTCTGGAATATCTGGAGGAAACCGTTCAATCCGTGCCGGATAAAACTGCTTTTTTCGGTGAAAGCGGCGCGCTTACCTTTCGGCAGCTCTCTCAGGCTTCCCGAGCCATTGGCTCTCGTTTGCATCAGGATGGGTTTTACAAGCAGCCGGTGGCGGTATTTATGAAAAAACAGCCCAAAACCGTTGCCGCTTTTCTGGGGGCTGTTTACGCCGGATGCTTCTATGTTCCTTTGGATGATGAAATGCCCAGGCATCGCATAGAGCTGATTTTGCAGAGCCTACAGCCTGCTGCCTGCATTTGCGATGGCGTAACCATAGAAGCTGCCCGGGGGCTGGAAAATACCGGAAGAATCTATCTGTTTGAGGAAATCGCGTCAGGTGGTATTGACGATACCGCTTTGCGGAATATCCGTGACCACCAGATTGATACCGACCCTATCTATATTGTGTTTACTTCCGGCTCTACAGGCGTTCCGAAAGGCGTTGTTGGGTGCCATCGGGCGGTAATCGACTACATAGAAAACCTCTGCGAAGTGTTGAAATTTAACGCGGATACTGTTTTCGGCAACCAAACGCCTCTGTATTTTGATGCCTGCCTGAAAGAAATCATCCCCACGCTGAAATACGGCGCAGCCACCTGTTTCATCCCGAAGAAGCTCTTTTTATTCCCGGTACAGTTGGTAGCCTATCTGAATCGGAATCAAATCAACACCCTCTGCTGGGTAGTTTCCGCCCTGACCTTTCTTTCCGCTTGCCGTACATTTGAGACGGTAAAGCCGGAGTATTTGCATACGGTCGCCTTTGCCAGCGAGGTTTTCCCGATTCGGCAGCTCCATATTTGGCAGTCAGCCCTTCCCAATGCCCGGTTTATCAATCTCTATGGCCCCACGGAAACCACAGGAATTTGCTGCTATTATGAGGTGGATCGGGAATTTACAGAGGACGAGGCGCTGCCCATAGGCCGACCCTTTCGCAATACGGACATTATTCTTCTGGACGACCAAAACAGGATTCCTCCTGCCGGGGAGGAAGGGGAAATCTGCATCCGTGGAAGCCGGCTGACCCATGGTTATTTTTCCGATTCCCAAAGGACTTCGGAATCGTTTGTGCAGAACCCTCTGAATCAATGGTATCCGGAACGGATTTACCGAACCGGAGATATTGGAAAATACAATGCCCGGGGAGAACTGGTATTTCTTGGCCGGAAGGACTACCAAATCAAGCACATGGGGCACCGCATCGAGCTGGGGGAAATTGAGGCCGTTGCGGCCATGAACGAAGAAGTCAACAGCGCCTGCGCTATATTCGATACGCAGCATCAGAAAATTATTCTCTATTTTGTTGGCGAAGCATCCGAAAGGGAACTGATGCTTTATCTGAAAGAAAAACTGCCCCGGTACATGGTTCCCCATATTCTCCGAAGAATCGATGCCATGCCTCTGACCCCCAACGGAAAAACAGACCGCAGCAATCTAAGGAAACTCTGAATAAATCGCCTGCGGCTGGAGGGCGAATCTTTTGCCACATCCGTGCAGTTCTAAAAATGGGAAATACACAAAGTATTCCTCCATTTTTAGAACTTTCGGCTGAGCCAAAATCTTCTGCCCCCAGCTCTTGCCGATTTATTCAGAGCTTCCCTAAGACAAAGGAGTGAAAACCATGAATAAACTGCTTGCGATTTTGAATGAAATGCATCCCGAAGTGGATTTTGAAACGGAGAATGGACTGATTGATCATGACATTCTGGATTCTTTTGACATCGTGACCATTGTCGCTGAGATTGACGATGCCTTTGGTGTACAGATTCCGGCAGAGGAGATGATTCCGGAGAATTTTAATTCCGCCCAATCCCTGTACGCATTGGTGCGGCACCTGCTGGAAGCGTGATATGAAGTTTACCTCCTTCAGTTTTTTATTGTTCGCTAGCGCGTTGCTGGTAATCTATTACACAGCGCCAAAGCGTGGACAATGGATATTGCTGCTGATTGCCAATTTATCCTTTTATCTTTGGGCGGGCGCAGGATATCTTGCCTACATTCTGTTTACTATCCTTACAACTTACGCTTCGGCTCGAATCATTGGTTACCATCAGGCGGTCTATGACAAGAAAACGGCAAAAAAGAAGAACCGTCTATGGGTGAGCCTGTGCTTGATTGGAAATTTTGGATTGCTGGCGGTTTGCAAAGTCCGCCTTACCTTGGAGCATCTGGCTTTGCCTCTGGGCATTTCCTTTTATATATTCCAGTCCGTGGGCTATGTGCTGGATGTATATCGGTCAGCGGCGAAAGCGGAGCGGAATCTGCTGAAATTTGCTCTGTTTGTATCCTTTTTTCCCTGCCTCGTGCAAGGCCCTATCTGCAAGTATGGTCAGTTAGCACCTCAGCTTACCGCAGTCCACAAATATGACGGCAAGCAAGTTTCTTTTGGCCTGCAAAGGATGCTCTGGGGCTATTTCAAAAAGCTTGTCATTGCCGACCGTATTGCCGTGGCGGTTTCCGTCTTAAAAGGGCCGGAATATACAGGAATGTCTTTTCTCGTGCTGACGGTTTTTTATGCCATTCAAATCTACGGCGATTTTACCGGCGGCACCGACATCGCCATTGGTTTTTCCGAAGCTTTGGGCATTCAGCTCCCCGAGAACTTTATCCGCCCCTACTTCTCGAAAAATATCGCCCAGTATTGGCGGCGGTGGCACATATCTCTGGGGGCATGGATGAAAGACTACATTTTCTACCCGGTTTCGGTCTGCGCTCCCATGCGAAAACTGAGCAAAGCCGCACGGGCGCGGTTTGGCAATTTCGGAAAGCGGCTTCCTGTGTACGCGGCATCGGCATCCGCTTGGCTTGCCACCGGCATCTGGCATGGCCTTACACCCAACTTTATCCTGTGGGGCATGATGAACTGCGCAATCATAATCATCTCAGAAGAACTGACCCCGCTGTATTCCAAATTCCATACCCGCTTTCACCTGAAAGAGAAATGCTGGTACGGCGTATTTGAGATGCTTCGGATGTTTATGCTGATGAATATGATTCGTATTGTGGATTTGTTCCCTAATGTGGGTACATATTTTCACAGACTGGGCACGATGTTTACTTCCTTCCAAGTTCCTTTCATGGATATAGGCTTGACCGGGCTTGACTATGGGATTCTTGCGGGAGGAATCCTGCTGATGTTCACCTTAAGCCTTATCCAAGAGAAGAAAGGCAGCGTCCGGGAGCTTATGTGGAACGGGAATGCTTTTGCCCGCCATGCTTTGATTTTTGGGCTATTTCTTGCGGTGCTTCTTTTGGGGCACTACGGCATCGGCTATGACCCAGGTAACTTTATCTACAACCAGTTTTAGGAGGCAGTATGAGAAAAGCAAAAAAATGTATTCCATGGGTGTTGTGTTTCGTCATTCTCATGCTTTTGCAAGCCCTGCTGGTACCCAAATACATGAAGCGTTCGCAGGAGGGGGCGCTCATCGGAGAATACTACGATAACGCAGGCGGTAACGATGTGATATTCATTGGGGACTGCGAGGTATATGAGAATTTCTCCCCCATTACGCTCTGGGAGGAATACGGCATAACCTCCTACATCCGGGGCAGCCCCCAGCAGACCATCTGGCAGTCGTACTATCTTATGGAGGAAACCTTTCGCTATGAAACGCCAAAGGTTATGGTGTTCAATGTACTTTCCATGAAATACGACACCCCGGAAAGCACCGGAAGCCAGACCAAGCGGGAAGCTTATAACCGCATGACATTGGACACCATGCGCTGGTCATCCTCCAAATGGAAAGCAATTCTCGCCTCCATGACGGAGGAAGAAAAGCAGTGGGAGAGTATGGCTTCCTATCTGCTGCCCATTTTGCGCTACCATGACCGGTGGAGCCAGCTAACCGAAGAAGACTTTACCTACTGGTTTCGCAGGCAGCAGGTTTCCCATAACGGCTATCTGATGCAAACCGGCATTGCGCCTTATACCGCACCGTATTCGGAGCCGCCCCTCGCGGATTACAGCTTTGGGGAGAATAGCTGGTACTATCTGGAAAAAATGGTGGAGCTTTGCGAAAAACATAGTACCCGGCTGGTGCTGATCAAAGCGCCGTCCCAGTACCCGGTTTGGTGGGAACAATGGGATATCCAGATACGGGAGTTTGCCGGGAAGAACAATCTACTCTACATCAATATGCTGGAGTACCAGGATGAAATCGGGATTGACTGGAACACGGATACCTACGATGCAGGTCTGCATCTGAATGTATTTGGCGCGGAAAAAGCCTCATTCTGGCTGGGTAATATTTTGGTAAAATCTTTCGATATTCCAGACCGTCGCGCAGAAGCCACAGCCAGTGAGCTGTGGGCAAAGAAAGTGAATATCTACAATCAACGAAAGGCGAGTGGTTAAAATGAAAAAAATATGTACAATGCTGATGGTATGCGTGCTTCTGCTGGGCTTGGCAGCCTGTGGAGCAACCAAGCTGGCCGATACGCAGGAGGGATTTACCGTTATATACAACGGCTGCGAAATCAAACTAAACTCCGACGCGGAACCGATTATCGCGTCTTTGGGTCAGCCCAAAAACTACACCGAAGAAGCAAGCTGCGCTTTTGACGGTCTGGACAAGACTTACTTCTATGGCAGCTTTTATCTTTCAACCTATCCCCAAAACGGCAAGGACTATGTGTTCGGCGTCTGGTTTGTGGACGACGGTGTTGCTACCGAGGAAGGCATTCGCATCGGCAATCCCCAAGCAGAAGTAGAGAAGATTTGGGGAACGGATTGTTTCCGCAGCTCCAACACTTACACACAGGTGAAAAAAGATTCCAAAATGACGATTATCCTTACCAATGGCCTTGTCAGCTCCATTCAGTATGAAGTGATCCTGAAATAATCCCCGGGATATCGTGCAATTCTTCTTGTTCATTTACAGTAAAGCGGATGTATAGGCTGAGAAAAGGCCGCCGGAGTTCACAATGAACTCTGGCGGCCTTACCAATATGGCGATTAAAAAGCGAGAATTGCCGGAACGGATTATTGGTAGGGGCTGCAAGCCCGGTCAAAGACCCAAACACCGTCCTCTTTGAAGCAGTTGGCAACCACGCTCCAGTATTCCGGGGTCTCGGTATCTGTGGCGTAGTTATATTGGTAGGTGATGACATCCATGGTCAGGCGGTAGCTGCCCCCCAAATCCTGAACATCTATGGAGTATTCCGTGCGCAGGCCCTCGTCGCCCATGGCGGCATCGCTAATATACATTTTGCCGTCCAGAATAAACAGGGGAAAATGTCCAAGATATTCGTAGGCTACATCGTCGGTAAGAACACTATAGTATTTATCTGCCCAATCTTCCAGACTTACGATTTCATCGTCCCATACTTCCACATACCCGGACGGCCTGCCGTCGATGATCAGACAATCCCCACGGTTCTTAAACTGACCGACAGGGAAATACTCAATATAGGTAACACTCACAGCATTCCAATACAACTCTTCTACCTCGGCTTTGGTAAGGCTGTCATCGAATCTGCCTGTGGAAGGAGTCTGCCCCTTACGATTGCGGTAGAAGGTCATAGCATCGGCAATGGCTTTGTCTACCTCTGCTTGAGTGTAGCCGGTTTGCTCCCCCTGGGGAAGGCTTACAACCAGATAATCATTTTTGCACCAGCCTTTCTGGCCATTGTAAGAAACGAAAGACCAGTCGCTGTCGCGGTGATACACCGTTACCTTGGCATGGTTGGGGATGGAGAGGATTTTCTTTCCATCGGTGGAGGGCTCCGCTCTCATGTTCAGACCGCCCTCGGCCTGAACATAGCGGATTTCATGGAGCGTAGGGGGAACGGTGAAAAGATAGTCACCGCTGACCCAGCCAACCATGCCGTCATATTCCACCATTGCCCAGCCATTTTCCCATGCGGAAGGAACAAGAGCCGTGCCGTTGGGAATGGTGCACAGACGGTTGCCGGAGGTAGAGGGCGACTCTCGCATATTCAGGCCGCCGTCGGCGTAGACATAGGAAACCGTGCCGTTATCCATGCCCGGGTCAGTAACGGAGGGGGTATCGCCGCCTTGGGGTTCGGTTATAATGATGATGCTCCCATTCCCGTTGAAAATGAAATTGCCGTTTTCATCTATGTATCCAGAGTCTATGGGTACAAGATTGCCGTTTTCGTCAATAAAGCAATAGCCGCCATTGGTGTCCGTAGGAAAAACCATGGTGTTTCCACCTGTATTGCCATGGGAAGAATTATTGTCACCGCCATCAGGGAAGTTGGGCGAGAGAATGCCGGAATTGTCGCCGCTTCCGCTGCTTCCGCCGTTACCGCCAATTTGCCGGAGGATATAGTTTACTCCGGACACAGCGCCCCAAATCAGCAAAGCGGCCGCGGCAATCGCCAACAAAATGGCAACAATCAGCTTGCCCCAAGGCTTTTTCTTTTTTGGTGCCGCTGCCTCCGCTTGCTGGGGCGGCACGCCATAGTACATATCAAAGGGCTGTTGGTAGCCGTACTGCTGGGACTGCTGATAGCCGTACTGCTGAGGCTGCTGATAGCCGTACTGCTGAGGCTGCTGGTAGCCGTACTGCTGAGGCTGCTGGTAACCGTACTGTGGAAGCTGTTCCTGCCGGTAGAAATCCTCCGTCAGTTCGGGGAGGTCAAAAACCTCCGCCTCTTGCGCCAATTCTGCTTCTTCCAGCTCCTGAGAAAGCTCCATAGCACGCTGAGCAAGGGTGTCCTCCCGCTCCAAGGGGGAATTGTCCGGATATTCGTCACGCATGATAAATCCTCCTTTGGGTTATGTTTCCCGCATGGCGGTAAATTTCCAAGTGTTTCCCAGAACATTGGCTACACGACTGCCACAATAGGGGCATTGGGTAACGCCAAAGCCCAACGCACCGCCGCAGTTAGGGCAGTTGGCCGCAATTTGCTGAGCATTTTCGTCCAGTATGTAGGTGTAATCCAAATCGTACCGCTTTTGCTGACGCTGACCATCTTCCACGAAAGCTACCGCGGCCTGCATGACGATAGTCTTCTGGGACAACGTGCGCAAATATTTGGCAAACACAATGCGGTGGATAACCAGCTCCTGCTTGCCAGCCAGCTTTTCACGCAAATAGTCCCGGGCGTAGGTAAGGGCAAGATTGTGGTCAAAATCCGGGAAGTCCGCCAGAATTTTCGGCAGCAGCAGGGTATCACAGCCGTTCAGGGAGCGGGGATGCTCCAAATGCTGGGTATCCGCGGCTTTCAAACCGGCAAAAATATCGCTGGTGCCGAAAACTTCCCGAGAAAAACGCCGCACTTTTTTCCGCACAGCATAGTAGATGCTGCCGATGCCCAAAAGCACCGCAGCAAACACGCCAAGCGCAATCCAAAGGCCCAAAGCAATCACTTCCTCTCTTGGAAAACTCTGATTAAATCGTCTGCGGCTGGCAGGCCGTTCTTTTGCCTCATCCGTGCAGCTGCAAAAATGGGAAATACACAAAGTATTCCGCCATTTTTAGAACTTTCGGCTGAGCCAAAATCTTCTGCCGCCAGCTCTTGCCGAT
>JBJDYH010000279.1:0-8017 GCA_051867135.1 Faecousia sp.
GATTGGAGTGCCTATGATTACTTGTAAAAATGATCGTCTTCTTGAACTGTTGTGGTTCGTCGGATACTGCATTGAGTTTCCAACTCAGCTGGCAGTGCGCATCGGTGGAGGTGCTGAGTGGAATCGCAGGGTCATGTATCGGGCAATCAGAGAGGGCTATGTGAAGCTCTTTCGGAAGAAGCATCAGCGTCATGTGATTCGGTCTCTGAGTTTGACGGAAAAGGGATTTGATTATGTGGCGCAGGGTGATCCTGAGGCTTGGGCAATGATCCATTCGCGCATCAACAATTCTGATCCTGTCTATCCCGCATGGATCGATAAGATCCTTCGTCTTCACGCCATCGCAACCGGAACCGTCATGGCCAATGCTGCAGGCGCCGAGATTCTGCAGTCCAGGAAGCCGTCGCTCATGTCCCCGGCAAAGCGGGCAAAGAACTCTATCTCCCCTGATCCAAACAGTGCCTATTATTACGCATCCCATGAACTGCGTGCTGCCATTGAAGAGTACTCCCCGGAATCTGTTTCCAAGAGTTCTCGCACGATTGGCATCATTGTCAAGGGAAAGCAGTGTTACTTCCTCTATTTCACCGGCAGCACGAGAATGTACTGGATGAAGAACAGCGAGGAGAATTACGCGGCCGCGATCAAGAGCTTGCTCATCGCGAGAGGATTTGGTGTTACCACAATCCATCAGGTGGTTATCGGTTCCACCATGAGTGTCGCTCAGCGGCTATGCCATAGTGCAAAACCGTTTGGAAACAAGTATTTCGTCGTCTCCACATTTTTCGCTCAGTGCATCTTCCTCACCAACAACACGGACGGAGACCATCTTCTGAAGATCATTCTCCATCCGGACATGGCTCTGAAAATCAATCAGGCCATGCTTACCCCTTACCACCCACCACGGACTCCCAACCGGGAGTATGACGCGATCGATGTTCTGCTCGACAGGCCGGTCATCTTGAACTATCAGTGCGATCTCCTCAAGCTATCGGATATCAGACCGATGCCAGATGGGTTCCGTGGAAGTCCAATCATGCTTTGCTTCGATTACCAGGCTCAGACAGTTCAAGGAATCGTCGGTCCCTCCATCGAAGTGCGTCCAGTAGAAAGCATGATTTACTATGGACAAAAGAAAACTGAAAATAGCTCTTAGCCTCGCAATCCTCATCCCCAGCGTCCTCTTCGTAGCTGGCATTATTGCTCAGTTCATGATCAATATCAACGCGTGGAAGGCAGCCGGCAGTGATTACCGCGTGTCTCCAGGTCTCCCTTCACTTGCACTTGCCGAAATCATTGCGGCACTCCTGCATTTCCCTGAGGGCCTGATTGCCATTGCAGTTGTTGCCGTGGGAATTGTACTCATCTGCATCTTCGGCTTGCGCATCGGTTGGGGCCAGAATGGAGTCACCGACTCCGATCGAAACCTCACCGTCTCCAACTCGGGGAGTTATGGCACTGCCAGTTTCATGTCTCCCAAGGAGGCAAGCGCATGCTTTGATGTCACAACTGCAAAGAAAACGGATCAGGACATCCTCGGCATGTTGCCTGATGGCCAGGTCCTCACACTCCCAAAGAATACACGCCTCAATGCCAACCTTGCCGTGTGCGGTGCGTCAGGAACAGGTAAATCGCGATCCATCTCTCGAAATCTGATCCTGCAGGCAGTGAAACGTGGGGAAAGCCTGATCATTACAGATCCAAAATCCGAACTGTATGAGTCCATGAGCGAGTACCTGCGAGAGAACGGCTATACCGTCAAAGTTTTCAATCTGATTGAGATGGACCACAGCGATTCCTGGAACTGTCTCAATGAAGTGGGAGACAGCGAGCTCATGGCACAGACTTTCGCAGACATCGTTCTGCAGAATACCAGTGGTGACATGAAAGATGCGTTCTGGTATAACGCGGAACTGAACCTGCTGAAAGCGTTGGTCCTGTATGTGGCTCTTGAGATGCCGCCCGAACAGCGGAACCTCGCTACCGTCTACGACCTACTTTATACGCAGACGGAAAAGGGACTCTCTGACATCATGGCCAGTATCAGCCACGAACATGTGAACCAATACACCGGCGAGCTCCTCCCGCCATCACCAGCCGCTGCACCTTATGCGATCTTCAAACAATCCAGTGACACCGTCAGAACCAGCGTCATCATTGGCCTTGGAAGTAAGCTGGCAGTCATGCAGGCGCAGCAGGTCCGGAATATCACCTCGTATAATGAGATCGACCTGGAGCTGCCAGGGAAAGAAAAGTGTGCTTACTTCTGCATCGTATCCGACCAGGATAGTACATTTGATTTCCTGAGTTCCTTGTTCTTTTCCTTCCTGTTCATCCGTCTGATCCGGTATGCCGATGGCCACTGTGAGGGCGGTGTTCTGAACCCAAAGGTCAAGTTTATCCTCGATGAGTTCCCCAATTGCTGCCTGATCCCTGATTTCACGAAGAAATGCAGTACCATTCGCTCTCGTGGGTGTTCTGTCGCTGTGTTTTTCCAAAATGTCGGTCAGATGAAAAACCGCTATCCGGACGACCAGTGGCAGGAGATCCTGGGCGCATGTGACTCAACGGTGTTCCTCGGGTGCACGGACATGCTATCAGCTGAATATTTCAGTGACCGCATCGGAACAGCATCTGTGGAAGTTGAAGGCACTATGCGAGAACTCAACACCATGCATATCACCAACTACACACCAAGATTCCGCAAGACCAACTCACTTGGCCGGCGTCAATTGCTTACCCCTGACGAGGTCCTGCGTTTACCTCCGGATCAAGTCCTGATCTTCATACGAGGTCAGAAAGTCATGCGAGCCAAGCGCTATGACTACTCACTGCATCCGGACTATAAAAAACTGAAGAGCCGAAAGGCGATCCTGCATGAGCCTGACTGGAAAACCAGCCAGGCTTCTTCTGTATCTGCCTCAGGCACTTCAGCATCTGCAAAAGCGGCAATTCCCGTGAAGGAGTCCAAAGGGACTGTTCAGAAGAAACCCACTGAGCGATCCAAAGCGGCTTCCAATCGGACTCCCGTGAATGTGGATGATCTCTACTAAGAAAGGAGGAGCTTTTATGCCCAAGAAAAAGACCGAAGAAGTGGTTGAGCAGGTGGCCCAGAACCCCATTCCCGCAGATGCCCCTGCCGCACCTCGTCGCCAAAGCAGCGAAGACCTGCTGGAACTCAATGATCAGGAACGTGGCGTCACCCGCGAAGACAGTGAAGATGCGAAGTGGGGCTACCTCGCCGGCGCAGCTCGTCGCCAGCAGATCCTGACCGGAATCGTGAGCAGTGACATCAGTCCCACGGAAAACGGGATGCCGGTTGTTCCCGTGGATTTTGAAGGACTCTGTGTGAAAATTCCCGTCAGAGAGATGGTTCTGAACGAGTGGGCGGACGACGCCCCCATCCCCAGGGATGTGAGGATCCAGATTGGCCGCATGCTCGGTGCGACGATCGACTTCATCCCGGCCGCCGTGGATATCAAGAACAGGGCCGCCGTAGGCTCCCGAAAGGCAGCCATGCTGCAGAGGCAGAAGCGATACTACGCTTCCGGCCGCGTAAAGCCCGGCATCCTGATGGCCTGCCGCGTACTCGCGGTCGGCAACAACACGATGACGGTTGAGGCTTGTGGCGTTGATACCGAGATCTATGCCCGGAATGTGTCCTGGCAGTGGTTCTCTGATATCACTGATCTGTATGCTACGGGCGATCTCGTGGTGGCGAGAGTCATGGATGTCAGCCACAACCCCGATCGCGATACCTATTCGGTGAGCCTGTCCATCAAAGAGGCCTCGGAGAATCCCGATCGAGCAGCCCTGGAGAAGATCGTACCCAACTCCAATTACTTCGGCGTCGTCACCGGTGTCAAGGACCGCGTGTTCTTTGTTCGGCTCCAGGCCGGTGTCAATGCCAAGACCAAGCTGTTTCGCTCCATTGACATGCCCAGCCGACTGGACACTGTCAGCTTCCGTGTCACAGGAGTCGATGAGGAGAGCGGTATCGCTCTTGGCTTCATCACCAGAATCATCAAGCGCCATACAAGATTGAGGTAAGACCATGAACTATTCTCCCAATAGCAGAGATGCACTCGATGCTCACTGCAGGGAGGTGATCCGGTCCTGCCTCAATATCGTGGAGCAGCATGGTGACACCTATGTCGCCATCCACAAGGACGACGAAGTTGATTGCGTCGTCCTTGTCTCCATGATTCGAAGCTACCCCATCATGTCCATCATTGTCGCTGATAAGATCCTGTTCGCTGACATCAACGCCGAGCAGATGTACGGCGCCGCCAACGAGCTGAATCTGGATTCGGTCACAGGTTGGCATTCAGTCTTCCTGGCAGATGACAGCATGATCTACATGTACCGGCAATGCCTGTGGCTTTCGATGAGTCTGACCTATGAAGACCTCCTTGCCATGCTGAAAGAGTGTATCAGCGAATACAAGCGCGGCAAAGGCCGCCTCACTACGAGCGATCCTTCGCCTCAATCGGACGAATGACGCCCATGAACATGAAAGGACGAAGATCCATGAAAAAGAAAATCGCATCTTTGGTGCTTGTTCTCGTCGTCGCGATGTCGATGACCGTGGGAGCAAGCGCAGCGTATATCCCTGATGATGTCACCTACCAGAACCTCAACGGCCAGCAGCTGGCGATCAAGACCTACACGCTGCTGCCTGACCAGGATCCGACTGACCTGTATGAAGAGGACTTTGAGTATGACGGCTTCCTCTACTCCATGACTGACATTGTGAAGCAGGAGCAGACCTACAAGGAAGAAAACATGCATACCGAGGTCGTCACGGTGACCACAGCCAGTAAGAATCTCGAAGATATCCTCGCGGAACTGAGCCCCACCATCGAATATGATGATGGGACCGCGTCCGGTACGCTGGCTTTGGACCACAGCACCATCAAGACTGAGGCAGCCGGCTACAAGAGCAGTTCCTATACGGTCACTGCCACTAAGAACTACACCGGTCTTGATCGGAACGACTCTTCGTATATCGACAAGACCGTCGTGAAAGATGGCAGAACTCTGAGCCTCTCGAATGTGACTTGGAGCGTTGAAAGCACTGCTCTTGTGGGTGATGAGCTTGTCCCTGCTACCTATTCCGCTGTGGCGACCTATTCCGGAACCGCAAGTTCCACCGTGGCAACCGGCTATATCACGACTGCCGAATACAAAGGCACCGTGGTATCCTCCGGAGTTTCCAGCATTCTCTACACTGTAACCTACCTGGGCACTGAGATCCTGCCGGAAGAAGACCCCTCTTTTGACGGCAGCACCTTGGTGATTCCTGTCATTGGCGGCACCATTCTTTTGGCAACTTTGTTGTTCCTGTGCTTCATGCTCCGTAAGAATACTACAGTTTACAAAGCAACAGGCAAGGGCAACGAGTATGAAAAATGCGGTCGCCTGCGACTGAAGACCAAGGATCCGGAACTTCGTATCGATCGACTGAAGGAGATCCCCGAAGGCGTGATTGCCGTGGAGGTGGATCAGTCCGTCGCAAAGAAACTCTTCGGCCAGACGATTGCGATCCGCTGCTATGACAATACCGTCGAGCATACGGTCGGAACGGTCAATGGTCCGTACTGGTTCAAGGTCGATGTCGGGACTCAGGCAGGTGAATCTGATTCTGAGGAGGAACCCACATGAAACTCAAACGCCTTTTGACCCTGTGCTGCGTGCTGACTATGGCGCTCGGAATGGCCACCCAGGCCAGCGCCGCCGATTACTCATTCGAGACATCGGCGAATCCGAGCTACTACGGCAGCACCAACTACGACGATCTCTATGACGCCAGCTACAACTATGGCGACCATAACCAGATCGACTATGACATCCCTGAGATCCAGTACGGTCTCAGCCAGGAGTTCCTGGAAACCTCGCTCAATAATCCCTATCTGAGCAGCGGGATCCAGTACGGCCTGAGCGGTGGCTCCGGATCTACGGATTATCCCGAGATGGACTTCAGCAACTCCAGCGTGATCACTGGAGGCGGCCTGACAGAAGTGCCCTACCAGCCCGCAATCACTGTGGACGACCTGAAGCAAAGTGATGGCAGCATCGGTAAGGTTTCGATCGACCGCGTCGGCCTGAGCTGCAAAGTCTATGAAGGTGCCACGGACAGTTCGATGTCCAAAGGCGCCGGCCACTACACATCTTCCAGTCTGTATTACGGAAATGTGGGCCTGTTCGGACATAACCGTGGCAGCCACCCCTATTTCGGACAGTTGAAGAATGTCAAGCTAGGTGACATCGTGACCTATAAAACCACGCTTGGCACCAAGACCTATAAAGTGACCTTTGTGGGCGCAATCTCCTATACCGACTACTCTTACCTGAACGAGATGGGAGATAACCGCATTACGCTGATCACTTGTATCGCCAACCAGCCCTCTCTGCGTCTGTGTGTGCAGGCAGTGGAGATTCGATAAATTACTGGAGGATGACTATGAAAACCACTAAGCCCCGCAATCGAGAGCATCGCACGAAGCCCGTCGCAACGGAAGGCAGCGTCATCATCAAGATGCGCGTGCCGCGTGAGTCGTATGACCAGATGAGGAATCTGGTCCAAAGCAAGCGGGCAACCAAGGAAGATATCTTCCTCCTTGGCCTCCAGACCTTCAGCAACCCGTAAATCATCCCAACGCCTTTCCCTCCCAGAGAGTGGCTGGAAATACTCGAATGAGGTGAAAGCAAATGAAGCGTATCGGATCCTTTATTGCCGGTCTCATGATCGGAGCTATGTTCTTCAGCGGCACGGTCGCCTATGCGGCCGGCATTATCGCAGAGCGTAGCAGCCATCGGTTCTTTGTCGATGGTAAGGAAGTGGAGATGACCGCCTATGGCATCAACGGGAACAACTATGTGATGCTCCGCGATATCGGCAAGGCAGTCGGATTCAACGTGTATTGGGACAGTGTGAACAATTGTGTCCAGGTCGAGAGTGATAAGCCGTACACCGGTGTCGCTTCGGTTGGCAGCAATGCAGTATCGTCACCCAAGAAGGCAGACTATTCCCAAGCTGATGTGAAACCGGCCCCTCAGGTCGGTGACCAGATCATCTGCTCGGATGGCTATGTCTTCGAAATCACGGATGTGAGCAAGTATCAGAACAGCATGTTCGCGACGGAAGCGACGGATGCTCTGCCCAAGCCCACCTGCGATTGGAGCTTGCTCGATCAGCCGCAACTGCCTGAGCCGGAGGCAAATCACTTCACATCTGGTGGCAAGCAGTACATGTTCGTGCGGAACCTGTATGAAACCAGGCGTATGCAGTACACGCTTTATAATGCCATCGGCGACAATCCCCAGACCTGGCAGAATGGCAAGCCTGTGACCAGAGCAAATGGTGATCCGCTGGTGACTGTGAACCTGTCCATTCCCAAAGATGTGACAGCCAACAGCTTCTGGCCTTGGCGGTCTTCTCAGATCGTTGATCTCTTCAATTCCTGCCCCCCGGGAGAGTACTCTTTTGAGGCGTGGGATGTCTACTGTGACGGTGCGTTCCGTTATACGGAGTACTACGTTTCCGTCAAATAAGCTTTTCCCCACTGAGAGCAGTGTGCTTTACGCACACTGCTTTTCTTTTGCCCATCAACCAGCAGGAGGTGCAGTAATCACCTCCTCAACTACAACATGGAGGTTCCAAAATCATGAAAAAAAGAGTCATGTGTATGCTGCTCGCAGTTGTCATGATGCTCGGAATGTTCCCCGGAACCGCTCTCGCAGCGAGTTCCGAGGAGGAAGCTCTGGGCGAGGTGGACATCTATAACGGTGGCTATCCTCTGAGCTATCTGTCCATCAACGGCAGAGTGCGCGAGCTGATCTACACCTACTACAACTACGTTGACCGCAATGGCCAAGTGAAAGAGATCCCCGCGTATTGCGTCAACCCCAATACCAAGGGTGTACCCCAGACGGTGGCGAAGGGCGAGAGCATCAAGTACCTCGCCAAAGAGATCGGCAGCGATCCCAAAGTTGTCGGCATCGTCGCCAACGGCTA
>JBJDYH010000280.1:0-5077 GCA_051867135.1 Faecousia sp.
TGATCTCAAGACCCATGTTCTGCATATCGGACATGGCAGCCTTGATGGATTCCTGCGCAAACTTGTCACGGTTCTGGATCAGCTCGGAGATCGTCATCTGACCGATGATCTCGCGCATATTGCCTTCCAGAACATCCTTTGCCAACCCTTTGATCTGCTCGGCATTGTAGTGAAGAAGTTGCTCAGCGGCTGTGGCGATAGAAAGGTCATCCGAGCCGATCTTGATATTTGCGACAGCGTCGACCAGAACGGAGATGTATTCTTTCGTCGGCACAGGCTGCGCGGTGCGGATATCCACTTGCATCAGGCACATGTCCAGTTTGTCCACGCGCTCGATGGCGGGAATGTAGAACGTCGCACCACCGCGGACGATACGGTAGCCGAATCGTTTGACCGACACACTGCCATCCGAGCTGCGAACCTTGTACTTGTGCCGGAAGAAGCCTGAGATGATCAGGGCAGTATCGGGTGGAGCAATCTTATAGCGGGGCACAAGTTTAATTAGGATGAAGATAACTAGAAGTCCTACCGGTATCATCCAGAGATTCTTCAAGAACACGCTGATGTCCGTAGCCATAATGGAGTCTCCTTTCTTCTGCAGCAGAACTGAAAACTAGCGTAACATTATTGTACTGCGATCAAACAGCAGAATCAACAGCAATTTGACAAGTTTCTGTCACTATCTCAGCCAGATGATGCGTTCTAAATGAACAGGATTGTCACAGAATATGGTGATTACTCGTCATTGGGTTCTTTGGCTCGCAATGGAAACATAATGATGTTGTTTGGCAATTCAACCAGTGGAGGCTGTAATCCCATGCTCTCCATTATTGGTGCAAGCTTTTTCTGCCTTTCGTCTGCCGCACGCACTATCTCATTACATTCGGCCTTTTTTCTTTCAAGAAGAATAGCTGCATCTTCAGCACCACTTGTTAGCTTATCTCCAAGGGCTATCAGAGCATCCATATTTTGAATTGAAGCTGCTTGTGTTTCGACGATAATCTTCTGTGTCTCTGCCTCAGTTTTTTCAGCTTCTGCATTCATTTTTCGAATTTGAGCACGTTTCAAGTCCCTCTCAGTCTTGTCATTGCATAGATTGCTGAAAGCTTGTAAAAGTGCTGGCAGTCCTTGAACAACTTCCTTTCCATCAGCAGATGTGATTTTTCCTCCAACGGTTTTGAAAATCTGCTGGAAGGCTATTATTGGAGCAAAGTCTTTTACTCCTTCAATTATGAGTTGCAGAAATCCAGGCGAACTCATAGCTGTTCTTTTCTCAATACAAATGGGGCTTTCCTCACCAAAGAAGGAGTTAACATTTTTTACAGTTTCATTGATCGCACAAAGCAATTCAATTTCATCCGATAAAGATGTCGCCGAGCTAATTGTCTTTCTGAGGGTGAGGGACAAAGTGCCATCTACAAAGTACAAATCATGCAAATTTCTGTAGATGAGATCGGCATATTTTGTAATATCGGATATTGTCTGCTGAGCGCGAAGCATCTTTGATAAGTAGATGTCCTCATTCACTGAGGCAACTTTATGCCATACTACACTTCGCCGTAAATGATAATCGCATTGAGGATAGTCAGCTTCAAAAGGAACATTATCCTTTGGCTTATACTCAAACAAGTCGCCGATAGTTCCAATGTTTACGAAATTGCTACCCTCTGAAGGAATAACAACGTAATCACCTGAAGCCATGACGCGGATAAAGTCGACAAGCTGACCGTAAATAAGCCCGGGGCGCTTCTCATCAGGATATTCAATCTTGATGTCATCAATAACGCGTTGCTTATTAAGGGAGTCACTAGTGATCCACTGTAAGGGTATCTTGTCCCATCCTAAAGCAATGAAACCGTTCAAAGAAAAGTCCTGATAATATCGTCCACCCTTAGTGCGGACAATCCAAATCCTTTGCGCAGCATGGACTGTTGGAATACCACACATTTCTGCAAACTGTTTGAGAAGCTCCGGGCTATATTCCATTATCTCACCTCATTCTGCAATAGCTTTAGTCGTTAAATTCAAATCTATCAACTTTCAGGGTTTTGCAATTCTCTGTGACGGCTCTGACTGTGGTGACCGGGGTACCATCCGGCATCGTTGCTTCCACCAATAGTTTGATTTCTACGTTTGCCCCATCGACCTGCATCAGATGATTTATGACCTCGTCCATCAGATTGCCTATGTTTTTCACAACACGAGTAGAATCCAGCGTTGTCATCATCTCGAAGTGGCGGTTTTGAGGCTTATTCGGTTTCTCAGAGGGATTATCTCCAGTTCCCGGCACAGGTCGCTCGGTTCCGCCTTGTCCACCCAGTAGATTGCCCGGATGATCATTTCCACCGAATACGGGTGGTTTCGGCGAGGGAATAGTCGTTTCTGCAGCTTTCTGTTTCAAAGCAGCATCTTTCTTCACGATATATCCGGAGCGATCAATGTAGCCAACGTATTGGTTGAACTTGAGGGCACCGTATTTACCGTCAGTAACGCTCTCTGCATATGCAAAGTAGTCCTCAGAATTCACACCGGCTTGGATGGTGTTCTGCAGAACCTCGAAGGAGGACAAACGCGGCAGATAGCAATACGTACACAGGAGCTTCCAAAGATCGCCAACATTGATCTCATTGCGATCCTGCCAGAGCAGATTCTCGAGCTGCATATTGAGCAGTGCCGGAGCCCACTGCGTGATGAGCTGTTCGTTCTGCTGCATCTTTCGCGCAGCCTTAACAACGATAGTGTCAGTGCCGCCGCGGATGCTGATCTCATCCCATACGACCGTCTTCAGGTCAACTTCCCGATCAATATAGGGCACAAGCAGGTGGCTATACGTCTCGAGAATCCTTGCCTCAACCGTCTGATTGCTGCGGTTCAGATTGTTCTCTGTTTCACGGTTTTGCGCCGCATCAAGGTTCAGATCAACGCTATCCTCTTTGATGGATTTCCACGCGAGGAAGCGCTTGACTTCTTCCCGCAGGGAGGACATGTTGTTCTGATCCGGTGCGATGAACGCTAGCATATTGCGATAGATGCGCGGCGAGGTGCCTCGCGTGTTCAATATGCTTTCTGCTGCCTGAATGGCGAGGTCTGTGGGTGTATTGCTCTTGTAGGTCTGGCGGTACTTGAGGATGACAAGCCCGACATCCTGATCGTAGGAGACATCCATGGACGTATCCGGACAAATATGAAGGCGGGCGAACGGCGGCACCTTACGAATCCCCTTCAAGCGGCGCTCAATCTCCATCTCGACTTCTTCAGGGGAGCGCTGGCTCGCGCGATCCTCGACCGTCTTGCGCAGTGTCGGACGCGTGTCAAACCAGAAGCGGTCATTGGAGGGATTGCTGTACAGATACGTCAGCGAAGTCTGCAGCGTGTTCAGCGCGTCATTGAATGTGGCGATGTTCTCTCCCGGCTGTACAGCGCCCAGACGAATACGGCTCGTTTCCAGACCACGAATGCTGTCGCTGCGAGTGCTCGGAGCGCTGCCCAGCATGACCGTGCGCGCTACGCGACGGGCTGCCATCAGCTTGCCAAAGCGAATGACTTCCTGATCCTTCTGGTAGGGGATGGACGACTTGCCGTCCACCTCATGATCGACAATGGCATTCCAATTGTCGCCGACGTGACGGGTCAGTTCGTCACGAATGTTGGATACATCCAGTGAGATGGAGCCGGGCATGATGAGCAGGCCACCGTCCTGATTCATCCAGAGGTTATGCACGACTGCAGCCATCAGGCGGAGCACGCCGCGCGTCTTCTGGAAACGCTCAATGGTTGCCCAATCCTCATAGAGCCGGTCAAAGATCTCCGGGTGAATCGGGTAGCAGGAGCGCATCCGCTGGTAATAATCCACTTCCTTGGTCTCAGAGGGGAAGTCAGAGGCATTCTCCTGATACATCCGGCTGAATTCCATACAGACGCTATCGCGTGCGGCTTCATCCTTGCAGTCGAGGAACAGACGGCGACGCACGATCTCAAAGCCCTCATTTGCTGCGACAGGCTTCCAGATGGCCTCCATACGACCGAACGTGTGCTCAATGGCGGCAAGTGCCTGCTGACCGCCGCTGCCTTCCTCGCCGATTTCGATGTTGGATTCGGGAATCGAAGCGACAACAAGGCTATTCTTGCTGGCGCGCGCTGCTTCTGTGATCTCCTGAATGAACGTGATCAGGTTATCAAAGGAACCTGCCGGAAGCCCATCCACCTTCCAGAGCTTCTTGGCGTAGGCCACAAGCTCATCAATCAGGACGACACAGGGGCCGCAGGCATCGAAGAGGTTTTTGAGCGTCTCACTTCCCGGGGAGACACCTCGCTTGTCGGATTCCTTGATGATATCAAACAGTTTCGGATTACCCGCTTCCATGGCAAGCTGATAAGCCATCTCGCCCCAAAGCGTATAGACCTTGCTGCCGCGAAGATTGTCGTAATTCCGCGCTTTTGTCGGATCCAGTGCCGTACCAACCAGAACAGCGACACGGCAGATGGGCAGTTGATCAATCTCAGCAGCTTCGAGCACGGCTTTGATGTTGCTGATCTTCCTGCTCGGTGCGCGACCACGAAGCAGATGGTACAGCGCCAGCATACTGTGCGTTTTACCGCCGCCAAAAGCTGTCTTCAACTGAATAACAGGCTCGCCGTCCTTACCGGTCACGCGGCGCAGCGCCTGAACCAGCAGACCTTTCATACCTTCGGTCACATAGGTACGGGAGAAGAACTCAACCGGATCACGGTATTCATAAGCGCCTTCGCCACGCGCAACCTGTGCCAGATCGGCGGCGAACTCTGCGTTCTTATATCGACCATGTGCCACATCGGGGTGCGGTTCGATCACATTACGCCAGCTGGGCAAGCCAACAACAGGGGTTGTTTTCATAACACCGAGAGACTTTTTTCCTGCGCCAGCATCTACACCGTTTGTGGTAGATGCCATGGAGCCCTGTCCAGAACCGTATTCAAGAGTGCGATACAGCTGCTGGATTTCTTCCTGCGCCTCCACATCAATCTCGCCCAGAAGCAGGGCCATCGTATCCAGTGCGCGCTTTGTCTCCTTGTCCGAAGAATCCCCACCCTTGAAATG
>JBJDYH010000280.1:5177-8011 GCA_051867135.1 Faecousia sp.
GCCAGCGCCTGCACGCTGGTGTTCTTGGCGCGGGCGAGAATGTCCGCATCGCCGAACCTGATGTTATTGAAGGCATACTGGCTGAACAGCTCCACGCAGAAGCGGCTTTCCCTGTCCAGTTCACCCTCCTGCTCGTTGTAGAAGGAATCCAGTTCCTGATTGATGATCTGCAGCGCAGCGCGGACGCTCATGGGCTTGCCGTCCGCTTCCAGCACGCTCTTGTAGCGGCTGTATACGCCGATGCCGGGGCCAATGGCGGACTGCGCCAGGTCCACAGGGGCGATGTTCGCGCTTTGCAGCTTGGTAAGCGCGGGGCGCATCTCGCGGTGCAGGGCGTTGATGAACTCGCGGCGGGTCACGCTGCGGGCATCCTGCGGGCGCTTGCGGCAGACGAGGACGATGCTGGAGGCGAGGGCGTTGGTGCCACTGGCGATGGAACGATTTGCCATCTCTGTTCTCATGGGCCAGGTACCAGTGATGGAAAATCCCGCGCGAATAATCGCGGAGAGCATCGTCTCCCAACCTGTAGAAGCTGTCGAATCATCTTCATCCGTTTCGCTTTGTTTGAAAGCGTAATAGATGGTAACGGGAACATCATCTCGAGCATATTGATGAAGGCGACAGCATGTATTGAACATACCGTCTTCAAAGAAATAACGGGCTTTTTCTACGCTTCCATCAAATCGATATGGAGTAGCAACTAATTCCTCAGTTTTGGGAACAAGCATGGTACGGAACACCTTAGGATAGGTCTCCTTAAGTGCTTGTCTCATCCAGACGTAGAAGAAGTCAGATAAATCGGCATATCCAATATTGTCGTAATAAGGCGGGTCTGTAGATACCATGATATTCCGTAAGCTACAATCGCTTTGGGCATCAAATTGTTTTGCATTACAAATCGTGGACGAAGGCAGCAGAACGGTAGCTTTAACAACCCAATCAAGCATGTTATCATAACATCCTGCCGAATCAGAAAAAGGATTTGCTTCAGCAAAGTCCCATACCATAGGAATGGCTTGCCTACCGAATGTATTACGAATAAGCTCTTTTGAACTATGCCACGAGCAAATCGACGAATGATAGTCCGTCATCTTGTCTACGACAAACGCCAAATACACCCCCACGGCCTCGCCATAAGCGCGCGCACCGGTTCCCCCCTCTGCCAACGCGATGTGGTCGTTGAACATGCCCGCCGCCACAGCGTCGGATTCGGCTTTCTTCTGTGCTTCACCCACCAACGAGGAGAAGGTGGTCAGTGCGGTGAGCTGGCGGTTGGTGAAGAGCTGGCTGTAATCCGTCATGCCAAAAGCGGGCGGGCTGAACCAACGCGGGTTGGTCGGCATTGCACCGTCGGGATAGTTCTCAGGTTTCTCCACTTCCGCTGCATGAATGTGTTCTGAATTCGGTGAAAGGTACTCTCTGCCGTGTTTGCCTTCCGCGACGATTGCCATGAGCTGTGCACCGATACGCCCTGCTTTTCCTTCATCCTTGACGTATGCGTCCAGTGTGGTTTCGCCGCAGGCAGGGCAAACAAAGGTCGCACCGCGCCCCTTTTTGGGCTCGATGACCTTTCCGAGCTTCTCGCCCTGATGAACAGTGAAGTCTACTTTATCGCCAAATACGCGGGGTTCAATCCACGCGCATTTTCCTTTTTTCTTGGAGAGCACATAGGAGCTTGCCAGCGGCATCTCACACCCACACGCTGGGTTCGGGCACTTGACAGTCCGCGCCCAAATCCACGCGATGACCGTCGCCTCGCTGCCGTCTGCCAGCTTCGCCTTGGGGTAGAGGTGTCCGATCCGCTTGTAGGCCTCCTTCTTCATCCATTCGCCGTAGTAGCGCACGTCCTCCGCCAGCCCGGCGGCCCCCTTGGGCGCTGCGCTGCTGCCAAACTGATGGCGGCTTTCCGGGTTCACGGGGCGCAGGTTTGCAAACTTCGGCGGGATTTCGATCATGGCCTTGTTGATCATGACCGCGACGGGGTTGAGGTCGTGGGCGTGGGCTTCCAGCCCAAGGCGCTGCGCCTCGAGCGGAATTGCACCGCCGCCCGCAAAGGGGTCGAGCAGCGCGGGCGGGTTGTTGTCCGTGGACTTCATAATCTCCGCCTTGGCTTCAGCGAGAATGGCTTCGTCGTTGCTGTTCTCCCACTTTACCAGACGCGTGAGGATGCCAAAAAGACGCTCGCGCTCCCGCTGCTGCGCTTCCTCCGTGGGGAACTGCTCCGGATGGCTGGACGGGTCATCCACAAGAGACGACCAGATGACGGCGCGGGCAGTTGCCAGCGGGCGGCGCGCCCACCACAGGTGCAGCGTGCTGGGATGACCGTGACGGATGGATTTTTCGCGGGCGGATTCCGCGTTGATCGCTTCAAGCGGGAGGGCGACTTCGATGAGTTTTTTCTTGACGGCCATGGTCATACCTCACTCTTCAATTTCGCCGATTCGGATGAGATCGGCGATCTCGTAATTGACACTGCAAGCCCCCTGATCGGGACGGTTTGTAAAGGGCCTGCGGATGTAGATGGTCTTTGTCTGTGTACCATCGACCTCAACAATAGCGAGAATGAACTCGTCCGGCTTGTTGAGTGCAGTCAGGATTTCGTTGCGCGTCACGGTAACGGTGGTGGAACCCTTCTGCCTGCCCTTGACCTCGATGAAGCGCAGGCAGGGGCCGCCGTGACGGCGATCCTCGGGGATGACGGACTCGATGTCGTAGCCGACGTTGTCAGCGGATACGTCGCGCGGGGAGAAGCCCCGTTCAAGCTCCCGCTGCATGACTGCGTTCATGGCAGCCAGCTCAATGGCGGTGCGGTTAACGCCGAATAACTGCCCCAC
>JBJDYH010000281.1:0-7985 GCA_051867135.1 Faecousia sp.
AAAAATAAAGCCCGAAGGACGATTTCATCCTTCGGGTTTTACGATAGCATTTGTACCCGCAAATGTCAATAGTCTAACCCGAATTTCTTTGAAAATTTTTTTGTAGCGTTTTACAGGCTTGCAAGGAACACTCCGAATAGCTCCGAAGATGTGTTCCATCCAAGGATTTTGCGAGGATAGTTGTTGAGCCAGTCGATTGCACTGTCTATGCGGGGCTGGGAAACTTTGTCAAAGTTTGTTCCTTTCGGGAAGTGCCACCGTATCATCTGGTTTTGCTTCTCGTTGCTGCCGCGCTCGTAGCTGCTGTACGGGTGGCAGTAGTAGATATGCGTCCTGGCTTTCCAGTGAGACCTCCAGGACCTCTCCATGCCCCAGCAGTCCGAAAACTCTGTGCCGTTGTCAACGGTGATTGATTTGAATATATCCCGGAATTTGCGCGTGCCAACGCGCCGCTCCAGACGGTCCAATGCGGACACGACGCTGGCGGCGGTGTGATCTGGCACGCGCAAAGCTATTTCATATCGGGTAACTCGTTCAGTAAGCACCAGAAGGGCCGCCTTGCCGCCCTTTTTGCTCACCACGCTGTCCATCTCCCAGTGACCAGGTTCCTGCCGCTCCGCGATATATTCCGGCCTGCGCTCGATGCTGTCTCCACGCGGGGCTTTCGCTGCCCGAACATGATTGTACCGTCTCTTGCGCTTCCCTTTGTAGCGCAGCTCCTTATTTGTGAGAGGCCACAGATAGCCCTTGTCTATGTATTTATATACAGTCTGGCGGCAGAGCGTACAGGAGAAGGTCGTCTCTGGGGTTTTCCCCAGCATAGAGCAGGCGGCGGACGGGGAGTAGCCGCCCTTGATTGTGTCCACAAGCCACTCTGCCAGCTTGCGGTCCTTGCCGATTTTCAAGGGCTTCTCCATGTTCTTCTTTGCCCGCTGGTGGTAGTCCCGTCCGGCCTCCGGCGAGTACGCCTTGTAAGGGCGAAGCTCGCTGTCGATAAGCTCAACTTCTCCCTTTTTGCACTCGTCATAGATGGTGCTATGATGCACGCCGAGGTAGCGCGCGATCTGCGGCTTGCTATACCCCTGCCGGAGCATTTTTTCGATGGTGAGACGGTCGTTCCAGGTCAAGTGTCCGCCCTTCTTTTTCGGCATAAGAAACCCTCCATTTTCAATGCTTTTGCATAGCTTTTGTATATCTTTAGCACATTTTTTCTCCATGTGTCAATAGGACGGAAGGACGCAAAAATCCCCCTACGGATAGTAGGGGGATTTCAAAATTTTTTTATTCTTTCCCGGTCAGCCAGTCCATCGTCACGCCCAGAACATCGGAAAAGACCATCAGCTCATAGTCGGTAACAAACCTGTCGCCGGTCTCAATCTTGCTTATGGCCTCCCGCTCAATCAGAACGCCCTTGACCTGCATCCTGGCGGATAGGTCTGCCTGGGATATGCGCTTTGCTGTCCGGGCCTGGTGGATGCGGTCGCCGGAAATATTCTTTTGCCCTCCGTAGTCGTAAATCTTCAATAGCACCGCCTCCGTGCCTTGACAGTAACACGGATTTGGGGTATTTTTGTAATAAAGATTTACAATTTATATCGGATATATACAAAAGTTAAGAAAGACGCACGCGTCAGCCCTTGCCGAACAGGCTTGCGAGGCGATGGAGGAACACCACCATCTGCTCACGGGTACACCATGCGCGGTACATCTTCTTGCCGGAGCCGTCGCCGTAAATAAGACCGTTTTCCTCGGCCCACTTGCGGTCAGCCTCGCTCCAGTCCGCCGGTTCCTTCTCCTGCTGGCGGGCAATCCAGTTATCCATCATCTTGTCAAAAGTCGCCTGGTCCACGGTATCTTCCTCCTCTTTGTTATGCTGGCGGGCATCTACCCACCAATAGTATTTGACCTGGCTCTTGAAGGTCTCCAGGTCGCCGTTCAGTCTGGCCTCTTTGGTGCTGGCCGGGTCATTGATGCGGACCTTCCCATCTTCCCACCACACGACGATGAAGTGTCCAGAGCTTGTCCATAGGCCCTTGTTCATCAGCGCGATAAGGTAGTAGCCCTGCTTGAGAAGGTCAAAAGCCTTTTTGTGGTTTTCGTGGTTGGGCTTTCCGTAAGTGTTCGTCCAGTTCAGCATATCGCAGTCAATACCAAAAGCGGCAAACTGCGGCTTGAAATAGGCGTAGTAGGTGCCCTGGTTGAGCGCCTTGTACCCGTGTTCCACGCTCCACTTGCAAGCGTCCTCCGGCGTGTATGTCTTGCCGGTGATGGTCTCAATCAGCATAGCAGCAGAAGTAGGACCGCAACCGGCGCTTCCAATGGTAGAGTTTTCTCCAGTAACCCGATAGGGCTTGTCCTTCCATCTTGGGTCAGTCTGGAGATAGGAGACAGGCTTCTTATTCATGCTTCCACCCCTTCAAAACTTCCTGGAGCTTGTCGAAGCCGAACATGGCAGCATACGCAGCCATGAAGCCCACCACGACAGCGGCCACCACCATGTACCAGGTCACGGAAATTCCGTTAATCTGGGCGTAGGCAGAACCGGCGGCGATGGTCAGTACCTCCGCAACGAACAGGGCCACAAGATTTGTGGGCACCTTGTCCCAGGTGATCTTCTTGAGTACCTGGGTGATGATGTTTGTGAGAACCGTAATGATGCCGACAATGGACAGCAGCACAGAGATGTCGATGATTTCCATGGTCGTTCCTCCTTAATCCACGATTTCCCACTCGTCAGAAAACAGCTCAATCATGGTCTCTTTCCAGGGAACACGACCGAAGCGGCTCTCAACATACAGGTATGGTGCGGTCATTTTGCTGTGTTCGTCCGGGAACTGGGCGCGAATGATAACATCCGCGCTCCACTTGGGAAGTCTTGCGCCCTTGCCCTTCTTCATGGCCTCCAGGGCAAGACCGAAGCTCACGCCGGAAGCCTTGCGGTATGCCTCCTCAAACACACCCTTTGGAGACCAGCTCTCGTAGCCGTCGGGATAACGGACCTTGTATCCGTCCTCCGCCTTGCCGCCGTGAGCGCGGGACATGGGTTCTGCCTCAATGATCTTTGTTCCGATGTAGCGTTCCATGATGATACCTCCTAAAAATCTCTTTTTATTTCTTTTGCGGCCTCGTTGGTCGTTCCGAATACAGGCCCGTCGTTATGCTCGAAGATGTTCTCCACCACCTTGAGGACATTTACGCCCAGGATGGTCTCAATGGCCTGTTTTGACAGGTCCACCACCGGGAATACCTGCCCCAGGCGAACCGTGGCATACAGAGCGATAAGGTAGGAGATAGACACCCAGAGAAGCGCTGCGTACTGCGTCGTCACGAACAGGCGGCGCGTAACAGATTTCAGCGTAGATTTCTTCATTCCGCCGTCACCGCCTTTTCCAGGTCGTCAATACGGTGGTTTGCCACCTTGATGCGCTCGTCCAAAAGATGCTGTGCATCCTCCAGCTTGTAGGTCCGCTCGATTAGATTGTTGTGGGCCTGCACCTTCTTTTCGAGCTGCTCCAGCCGGTATTGTGTCAGTTTGGCGCTTGCCATCACACCCAAAACGGAGCCGATGCCGGACCCGGCCAGACCGATAAGCGCCACAAGTATTGCTTCATTCATTTTCTCACCGCCTCGCTTGTTTGTTTCAGCATAGCAAAGGCGCGGGAGGATTGCGCCACGAAAAAGGCATATTTTTTGAGGAGGTTGTGCTATGAGTTTGAAGGGAACAGAAAATATAGATGCCAGGCTCGCCGTTACAAAAGAGTTGGCCGGAAAAGGTGTCGTTTCATTTGCCGACGATCTGGCACAGCAGCCCACGCTTTACGCTTTTGATTTGGTATGCGCGGAGCTGCTGCGGGAGCGCAAGGCAGCAAAGAAGATACGGGCGCAGCTCGCAAAGATGAAACGCTGGCTCATCGCGCTGGCCGTCTGCCTCCTGCTCGCAGTCATTGGCTGCGGCGTTTTGGCCGTGAAGGGCGACCTGCTGACGGTGCAGTATGTGGGCAGTACCAGCAGCGATAAGTACCACAAGCCGTCCTGCGAGTATGCAGAGAAGATATACGACGGCTACCTGGTACACTACGCGAGCGCCGAGGCGGCAGAGCGGGACGGGCGGGACCCGTGTGCGCTGTGTTTGGGATAAAGATAGGAGGGTATAGTGTGAAACTGTTTTGGGACAGAGAGGCAAAGAAAAAAGCCGCGCTCTTTCGCGCCCTTGCAAGAGATGTTTTGGTCTCCATGGAAAAAGAACGGTGGCCGTCCTGCGAAAGTGTTGTTATGAGCAAGATAGATGAAATAATCAAGGCAAGTAAGGAGGATTTTGCGTCCTTTCCGCCTGGATATAATTACGAAGAACTTGTGCTAAATGTAATTGGGGATGTAACATTCCGAGAGGTAGTGTCTGGGCAGTACCACTTTTATGCGGGGCAGCTAAAGCCTATTGGGGTACAGTTAAAGGAAGTTTGCGTGCAGAGCGCATACCGCGCGAAGAACAAAGGCTATTTGAGCGAGGATGAGTATTATAGCTTTTTGGACCGTCTTTCAGATGGAATACATAGTGTCGGATAACAAAAAAGGACCGGGCAGCGGCACGCTGCCCGGTCCTTTTCTCATTTGTAGGGGTTGCTGTTCTCGCTCTTGCCTGCGGCCTCCCAGAGATAAGCCCGTGCCTCGTCGTCCAGGCCGGCGAGCATATCAATGGCCGCCTCCGTTTCATCATTGGTAGGCGTTCCGCCGTACTCCCCGTTTTTGTTGGGCTGGTCCACCACACGCAGGGCGAGCCGGTACAGCAGGTAGTCGGCCTCGTCGATGCCGTAGGCAGCGCCGCCGTCGATTTTCTCCTGGAGCTTGAGACCGCTGCTGTTTGCCACGGTGAGGTCGTACAGGTCCTCCTCCAGAGCCTCCCGCTGCGCCGCGCTGGCCGCGTTCCAGACTGCGGTGCCGGTCACGCGGCTGCGGACCCGCTCGTAGCTGGTCGTCTGGGCGGCGGTGAGGAAGCGGCGTTCCAGATCGTCCACACTCTCGACTCCCTGGGCCTTTTTCATGCGCTCCTCCATGCCGCCAGCGATGCGCTGCTCTGTGGTCTTGGTTTCCGTCTTAAACAAATCCTCCTTCACCATGTCGGCATAGATGATCTCGTATGCATCCGGGTCGTTGACGCTGGCATTGTAGAGGATGTCCATGAAGTTTTTGAAATTGTCAGAGTACCCCATGTTCAGCAGGGCCTTGTCGATGCGGTACTGCATGAGATAGCTGTCCGTCTCGATGGCCGCCGTGGTGATGCCCGCCTGGATGTCGCGCTTGAGGTTCGCAACAGGGATGCCCAGCAGTCGGGCAGCCTCCGCCAGCAGATTTGCAGAAGCACCGGCCAGCGAATACTTGCCCTCCCCGGAGAGGGCTTTTTTCATGTTGACCGCAGCATCCCACACCTTGCTGATGGGTTCCATATCCATTCTGGAAACATCATACCCCTGTGCGATGGAAAGTATATCCTTGAGGTACGGCAGGTAGCCCATCGGGTTGAAGTTCGCCTCCAGGTTGCCGTCCCAAAAGCTGTTCCAGTAGTCCAGGAAGGTCTCCTCGTCGCCGGTGAAGCCGGTATAGGCCGTCAGCATCTTCTCCCAGTAGTCCCGCTCCTTGTCGTCGTCCCGCATAGCGTCAACGATGGACTGCATGACCGCGTTCACGGCAAAGGACACTACAAGGGCCGTGGTGGTCCTTGCAAGGCCGCGCTTGGCCTTTGTCCGTGCTTCCTTGCCCTCCGCGTTGCGAAGGTCGTAAACGGCGTTGACGAACATATTGTAGGTCTTGGTAGGCTCTCCCATGAAGGAGGTAGACATCTTGGCGAGAGCATCGGGAGACCGCATGATCTGGGACCGCTGGAGCAGTCCGTCCACCACCTGCGTCCCGTCGATGATCTCACCGAAGCGGGAGGCGACAGCCTTGTAAAATTCATCCGTTCCGGGTTTGAGACCGGGGCGCTTGTCCTTGGTCTCCGCCTCAACGGCGTTCCAGAGGCGTGCCCACGCGAAGCTGTCAGCCTTGCCCGCTCCGGCCATAGCAGCCTGCTTGACCTTTTCCATCATAGTATCGGAGGAAAGCAGCACATCCTTCATCTGGCGGCCAGTGTTGATGTCGAAGTAGCCCCAGTCCTTCCAGACAGCGATAGGAGCATACTTCTTTACCTTCCCCCAGTCTCCGCGCTTCACCGTTCCCGCAATCAGATACTTGGGGTCCAGGGTGTTCATAGCGCGAAGAATGGCCGTAGGCTGCTGGAGAATGACGCGGATGTTGGCGGCCACGGCGGCGGCCTTGTAGTTGCCAACAAGCCCGTCGGTAAGATTTCCTGTCCCGTTGGAGCGCACGCCCTGGTTGATGTCGTCCACCAGCTTGTTGAGATAGGCGTTGCCGTTCCGTCCGAAAACACGCTCAATGATGGTCTTGACATCGCCGGTGCGGTTGCCATCCTCGTCCCGGAAGGTGAAGTCCCGGATGCGGCGCACATTCTCCATGGTGGGCAGCCACGCCGCATAAGTCGCCATGTCGTTGACATGGGAGGAGTAGGTGTCGAAGATGCTCTCCACCATGACGGCGTTGTTGGCTTTTGGCGTAACGCTCTTTGTGAAGCCGCGACCCGCGATAGTGGCCTCCTGCGCCTCCTTGGAGATGTCCCGCTTGGTCTGGTTTTTGTCAACCTTGATAGGGAAGTAGTTGCGCTCGTTGAATTTTCGGTAGCCGTACACGGCCATGCTGGCCTCGTTGCCCAGCTCCGAAAGCTCACCGCCCATATACTTTTGCAGGCCGTCGGCAATCTTGATTTGCTCGTCAGTCAGAACGCCGGTAATGGTCGCAATATCCTCCGCCGTCACATGGACAGGAGCGGAGCGGCGGTCATAGCGCAAGGTCTGCCCGCTGGTGATGGTTTCAGGGCGGATGCCTCCCTTGAGGATGTGGTCCCTTGCCTGCTCGCGCTTCATAAGCTCGTACAGAGACATGATCTGGGCTGTACTCATTTTCAGCTTTCCGCCCGCGAGGTCAAATGTGTGGACCTCGCGCTCCAGCTTGTTGATGTCCGTCTTTCCGATGATCTGGGCGCTTTTCTCCTGGGCCTGCTGCATGATGGTAATATGCCGGTCCTGGGCCGCGCGCATCATGCGGAAAAGCTCCTCGCCAGTCTTTCCCAGCCGGTGGAAATACCCCTGCGGGGTCAGCATATCCAGGTTCGCCAGTTTGTCGAATTTTGCAAGGGCCTTTCCGATTGGGCCTCCTCCGAAATTAACCCGGTCCTTCTTGGTCAGATTGTCCTCTCTGATACCGTCCGCAAAGGCGGAAATGGTCTCAAAGCGGGACGCGCCCAGCATCTTGTTTGCCGTGCGGATGCTGGCCTCCACGGCCTTGATGGTCGCCCACACGGTATTGAGCTGCGAGGTCCCCATATCCATGAGAGGCGTGTCCTTCATGCTCTCCAGCTCATTGAGGTTGTCCATGAGGTCCGGGTCGATGATAAGGGTGTAGTCTCCGCCGTCCTTTGCGATGTCAGCATAGGCAAGGCGCAGCTTGCGGAACGCCTCCGTTCTCTTTGTGGGAGTGCCGGTGCCGTCCTTCACCCGCTTGCCGGTGGAAGGGTCAACACTGTACGCGCTCTCAAGGTTGATTGCCTCCAGGGCGGCGGCGGTAGCCTGCCGCAGGCTCTCCGGGATATGCTGCTTGTCGCTGGGGTGGAGGAGCTTCTGGGACAGAGCGTTTGCGTGACGGACGATTTTTGCCCGCAGCTCCCGCGCGTTCCGGCGCTCCCGTCCGGCAGCATCCTTCTCCCGGTAGTGGGTTTTCAGCTTTTCGATTTGCTGGTCCCGCCGGTCTCGTTCCTTTGCAATAGCGTCCTGTACGCGCTGGCGGTTCTGTTCCCGCAGCTCCTCCAGTTTTGCGTTGCTCTGCTCGCGGACCTTCTGCACCTGCTGGCGGCCTTTTGCCTTTGCTTCCTCCAGCTTGTG
>JBJDYH010000282.1:0-7875 GCA_051867135.1 Faecousia sp.
TGTGGCAAAAGATTCGCCCTCCAGCCGCAGACGATTTATTCAGAGGTTCCTTAGTCGAATAAATCCTTCAGGTTGTCGAAAAACTTCTTGATTTTCGGGGTGGCTTCGCTTTTCAGGCTGTCCTGAAACTTTTGCAGCAGCTCTTTCTGCTCCCGGTTCAGCTTGGTGGGAGTTTCCACCACCACAGTCACCCGCTGGCTGCCACGGCGGCGGGGGTTGTTCACATCGGGAATGCCCTTGCCGGGGAGGGTGAACACCTTACCGGTCTGGGTGCCCTCGGGGATTTCCAGAGAATAATTGCCTTCCAAGGTAGGCACCTGAATTTTGTCACCCAAAGCCGCTTGGGCAAAGGAAATGGGCACTTCGCAAAGCACTTCCATGCCCTCCCGGCGGAAATAGCTATGGCGCTTGACGGACACCTCAATGAGCAGGTCGCCATTGGGGCCGCCGTTGCTGCCCACGCTGCCCTGTTCCGGCTCCCGGTAGCTTTGACCGTTGTCGATACCCGCGGGGATATGGGTCATAAACCGGTTGGTACGGCGCACCTTGCCCTTGCCCTTACAGGTATTGCAGGGAGTTTTGATGACCTTGCCCCGGCCGGAGCACTGGGGGCAGGTGGTGGTAGACTGCATGGTCATACCCATGAAATTCTGCTGGGTACGCACCTGACCGGTGCCCCGGCAGCGGGAGCAGGTTTCCACCGTGCCGTCGGCAGAGCCGGAGCCATGGCAGGCGGCGCAGTTTTCAATGCGCTGGTACACAACTTCCTTTTCGCAGCCGAAAGCGGCCTCTTCAAAGGTAATTTCCACTCTTGCCCCTACGCTTTCGCCCCGGCGGGGTGCGTTGGGATTGGAACGGCTGCTTCTGGTGCCGCCGCCGAAGAAGGAGCCGAAAATGTCTCCCAAATCTCCGAAATCCCCGAAGCCGCCGAAGCCGCTGCCGCCGCCGAAATTGGGGTCTACCCCCTGAAAACCGTACTGGTCATAGCGGCTGCGCTTTTCCTCGTCGCTGAGTACCTCGTAGGCCTCGCCTACTTCCTTAAACTTTTCTTCCGCGTCCTTGTTGTCCGGGTTGCGGTCAGGATGGTACTGCATGGCCTTCTTTCGGTAGGCTTTTTTGATTTCCTCGGCGCTGGCGTTCTTATCTACCCCCAGCACCTCATAATAGTCACGCTTTTCAGCCATTTCTTTTCACCTCGAATATGCATATCGGCTTTCCTTAGCCGCCCGATAAATTGGAATTTAGCACCGCACCATAATAATGCGCGTAGGGGCCGATGCCCACATCGGCCCGTTAGGGTGTTACGGATTTGCCGCAGCTGCGTAGGAGCGTTGTTCTGCGTCCTGCGGGGCGATGTGGGCATCGCCCCCTACATTCACCCAATCCACGCCCCGGTAAATTCCAATTGATCGCTTCTAATAACCTCTAAAATGGGGCGGCGAAGTTGCCGCCCCATTTATGGGTCAGAAAAATCAATCTACGGTTTCGTAGTCAGCATCTACGGGGCCGTCGTTGCCGCCGTTGGGGGCAGCGCCCTGAGCGCCGGACTGCTGGTACATCTTCTCAGCCACGGGATAGAAAGCCTTCTGCACGGCTTCGATGCCGGCCTTGATGGCGGCGAGATCGCTGCCCTTGTTGGTCTCCTTCAGCTCGTCGATAGCGGCCTGAATGGAAGCACGCTCGGAGTCGGTAGCCTTGTCGCCCAAGTCGGCCAGAGCCTTCTCGGTCTGGTAGATGATCTGGTCAGCCTCGTTGTGGGTATCAACCTCTTCCTTGCGGGCCTTATCCTCGGCAGCGTACTGCTCAGCCTCCCGGACGGCCTTCTCAATATCGTCCTGAGACAGGTTGGAGGAAGCGGTAATGACAATCTTCTGCTCCTTGCCGGTACCCAGATCCTTGGCGGATACATTGACGATACCGTTGGCATCGATGTCGAAGGTAACCTCGATCTGAGGTACGCCCCGGGGTGCGGGAGCGATGCCGGTAAGCTGGAAGCGGCCCAAGGTCTTGTTATAAGCCGCCATTTCCCGCTCGCCCTGAAGCACATGCACCTCAACGGAGGTCTGGCTGTCGGCAGCGGTGGAGAAAATCTGGCTCTTGCGGGTGGGGATGGTGGTGTTGCGGTCAATCAGGCGGGTAAATACGCCGCCCATGGTCTCAATGCCCAGAGACAGGGGGGTAACATCCAGCAGCAGAATGTCCTTCACATCACCGGTGAGAACACCGCCCTGAATGGCAGCGCCCAGAGCCACGCACTCGTCGGGGTTGATGCCCTTGAAGCCCTCCTTACCGGTCAGGCGCTTCACGGCCTCCTGAACGGCGGGGATACGGGTAGAGCCGCCAACCAGCAGAACCTTGTGCAGGTCATTGGCGGTGAGGCCGGCATCGGACAGAGCCTGACGGACAGGCTTCATGGTGCGCTCTACCAAATCGGCAGTGATCTCGTTGAACTTGGCACGGGTAATGGTGGTGTTCAGGTGCTTGGGGCCGGTGGCATCGGCGGTGATATAGGGCAGAGAAATGTCGGAAGTGGTCACGCCGGACAGCTCGATCTTGGCCTTCTCGGCGGCTTCCTTCAAGCGCTGCATGGCCATGCGGTCGCTGCGCAGGTCAATGCCCTCGGCCTTCTTGAACTCGTCAACCAGGTAGTTGATAATGCGGTCGTCAAAATCGTCGCCGCCCAGATGGGTATCACCGGCGGTAGCCAGAACCTCGAAAGCGCCGTCGCCGATGTCCAGAATGGATACATCGAAAGTACCGCCGCCCAGGTCATAAACCATGATCTTCTGCTCCTGCTCCTTGTCCAGACCGTAGGCCAGAGCGGCAGCGGTAGGCTCGTTGATGATACGCTTGACCTCCAGACCGGCAATCTTACCGGCATCCTTGGTAGCCTGACGCTGGGCATCGGAGAAGTAAGCGGGTACGGTGATAACCGCCTCGGTAACCGGCTGACCCAGATAGCTTTCCGCATCGGCCTTCAGCTTCTGCAGGATCATGGCGCTGATCTCCTGAGGAGAGTAGCCCTTGCCGTCCATGTTGACATGGTAATCTTCGCCCATGTGACGCTTGATGGAAGAAACGGTGCGGTCGGCGTTGGTAACCGCCTGACGCTTTGCAACCTGACCTACCAAACGCTCACCGGTCTTGGTAAAAGCTACCACAGAGGGGGTAGTACGAGCGCCCTCGGCGTTGGCGATGACAACAGGCTCGCCGCCTTCCAGAACAGCCACGCAGGAATTTGTGGTGCCCAAATCAATACCAATAATCTTTCCCATAATAAAATCCTCCTATATATTCATTCAAATATTTTACTTAGTTATACATATCGGTTTTCATCAGATGATAGATAAACCGGAATTTGACAGACTGTTTGTAGGGGCCGATGCCCACATCGGCCCGCAGGAAGCAGAATCATGTTTTTACAAAACTGCGGCAAATTCGTAACACCCCAAAGGGCCGATGTGGGCATCGGCCCCTACAATATGTGCGTTAAATTCCAATTTCTTTCTTTTCTGAGGAAAGCCTATAAGCACATACTTTCTATCAGTTCGCCACTTGCACCATGGCAAACCGTACAATTTTATCCCCCAGCTTGAAGCCCTTTTGGAACACCTGGGTAATGGTGTTCTCTCCCGCTTCTTCGCTTTCGATGTGCATCACGGCGTTGTGGAAACCGGGGTCAAAGCTGTCGCCGGGGTTGCCGAAAATTTCCACACCCAAGCCGGTAAAAATCTTTACCAGCTCCTGCATGGTCATTTCCACGCCCTTTTTGTAGGCTTCGTCTTCGGTGGGCTGATTCAGCGCCCGCTCCAAATTGTCGTACACCGGCAGAAGCTTGCTCACCGCATCGGCCTTGCCGTTGGCGTAGCTGGCTTCCTTTTCCTTCAGGGTGCGCTTGCGGAAGTTGTCATACTCCGCAGCCAGACGCAGGAAATTATCATGCTCGGTGTTGTATTTTTCCTCGAAGGGATTCACCGCTTCCTCGGGTACTTCCTGCGTGGGAGTTTCCTCCACGGGAGTTTCCTGTGCGGGAGTTTCCTCGGTTACCGGTGTTTCCTCCGCTTTTTGCTTTTCTTCTTTACTCACTGTTCATTCTCCTTATTGCCTTCCGGCAGTTGGGCCTGTTCCGGCTTTGCAAACATTTTGCTCAGGCTTTCCGCGAAATAGCTGAGTCTTGCGGTTACCTTGGCGTAATCCATGCGGGTGGGGCCTACCACGCCAATCATGCCCTGCATACCGTCGCCAATGTCAAACTTGGTCATAACCACGCTGGTATCCTTCAATTCCTGAGCCACATGCTCCGGGCCTACCAGAACTTGGGTTCCGTTGGCGGCCTGCATGAGGGCGGGCAGGTTCAGGCTTTCCTCGTCCAGAGAGGTCATGACCCGCTGGGCTTTTTCAATATCCCGGTATTCCGGCTGGGTGAGCAGACGCATTTGGCCCGCTACCGCCATATTGGTATGCTCCTGCTTGCGCAGGGTATCGCAGGTAAAGTCCACAATCACCGGCACAAGGCTGGAAGCCTCCCCTGCCGAGCGCATCACCTTATCCAGCAGCTCCGGGGTAATCTCCTCCGGGGAATGCTCCGTTAAGGTGGCGTTCAGGACTGCGGAAAGAAGCTTCAGGTCGGCTTCGGCCAGGTTCAGGGGCAGCTTGATCAGCTTGTTGACCACTTCGTCATTGCTCAGCATCAGCACCAGAATGAAGCTGCCGCTTCCGGCAAGGATCAGGTCAAAGCGCTTTACCGTCGCGCCGCCGTAATGGGAGGCTACGGAGATGGCGGGAAGGTCGGTAGCCTGACTGACCAGCTTTGCCACCTTTTCCACCATTCTGTCCACCTGCTGCATCTTGCTTTCGATGGCGCTGGAAATCTTCTGGGTTTCGTCCATGCTCAGGCGGTAGTCCATCATCAGCTCATCCACATACAGCCGGTATCCGGCGGGAGAGGGGATGCGGCCCGCGCTGGTATGGGGCTGCTCCAGATAGCCCATGGCGGTTAAGTCCGCCATTTCGTTGCGAATGGTAGCGGAGGAGTATTTCATGTCCGGCAGTTCGGTAATGGCCTTGGAGCCTACCGGCTCGGCGGTGCGGATGTACAGGTCTACCACAGAGCGAAGAACCTTCTTTTTCCGTTCGGTCAGTTCCATACTTACCTCCTCCAATCTGTTAGCACTCAATCTCTCTGAGTGCTAAGCACACTATACTATAGAGTGCTAAAAATGTCAAGGGTTGGTTTTTGAATTATTTTTGAACTTTTCATTTTATATTGTTGGGAACGGCCTATGTGCCGTTCCGTCCCGCCGCACCCGAATAGAATGTGTAGGGGCCGATGCCCACATCGGCCCTTTTGGGTGTTACGAATTCGCCGTAGTGCCACCCAAAACATTGTTTTGCACTGCGGGCCGATGTGGGCATCGGCCCCTACATCCGGGAAACCACCCCTGTCGCAAACGGAAGCGCCACATGGGCCGTTCCCTACATTTTTGAACGAAAAAGAGCAGGCAAGGGTTTGCCTGCCTGCTCTTAGTATCACTTTTTCTCGGCGTTTAATGCATCCACCACAATGTCCGGGTAGGGATTGGCGATGACGGTCTGGTAGGTGTGGTAAATGACCATACCGGGCTTTGCGCCGGGGACTTTTTTTACCTGCTTCACCGCCGTCATATCCACGGCGATGTTCCGGCCGCCTGCGGCTTCGGAATAATGGGCGGCAAGCTGCGCCGCCTGGGTAACGGTATCGTCGGGCGGGGTCACGCCGGCGCAGGCAATAATCACATGGCTGCCGTGGACTTTTGACGCGTGAAGCCACAAATCGTCCTTCCGGGCGCATTTGAATGTCAGCTCGTCATTCTGGCGGTTGTTGCGGCCCACGAAAATGGGGTAGCCGTCGGTGCTTTCAAAGCGCATGGGGGGGAGCCTGCTCTGCTTCATCTTTTTCTTCCCGGTATCCCCTTTCACATAGCCCCCGGAGTGCAATTCCTGCCGGATTTCCTCCAGCTCCCCTTCCGTAGAGGCCCGGTTCAGCTCCTCCAGCACGCTTTCCAGGTAGCTGCGCTCCGTCCGGGCCAGCTCCATCTGGTGCTTCAGCTCCTTTTCGGCGTTTTTCATGCGGGTATAGTCCTTATAAAACTTCGCCGCGTTCTGCTGGGGAGAAAGAATGGGAGAAAGGGGAATTTCCACCGCTTTCATATCCTCGTCATAAAAATCCTCACAGAGGATGGTGGTTTGCCCCTTGGTGACCCGGTGGAGATTCGCCGTGAGAATATCCCCGAACTGGCGCAATCGCTCCCGCTCCCCGGTAGCCGCCAGCTCCTTTTCCTGAATGGCCAGCTTTCTCGTCAAACGGCTGACCAAATTGCTCACCGTCTTTCGCAGGAGCTGGCTCTTTTGCCGCATGGCATCCTTGCGGTCGCGCAGGATGTAAAACCTGTCCAAAAGCTCCGTAAAGGAGGCCGCTTCCTCACAGCCGCCGTACTGCCGGATGGGGCAGAAGGCAAACTGCTTGACGGTATCCCCCTGCGCATAGAAATAGGGCTTGGGGTGGCGCAAATGCTCCCCAAAGAAGATTGCCAGCTTGTCCGCCGCTTCGGAAATGTCCAGATTTTCAAGGCGGGCATCCGTATCCCCGGCGGCAAACAGCGCCGCCTCCCGGCATACCAGCGGGGAAAGGCCGCCCAAGGTGTCCATCAGGCGGTCAGCCAGAACATCCGCTCCGGGGACGGTCAATAGGTTTACATAATCTTCCTTGCTCAGCCCCATAGGGTTTGTTTTTTCCACAGCTTCCGGCTCCTGATAGGAAAGCCCCGGCAGGGCGGGGCGCTTGGCTTCGTCCAGACCCACCCGGCGCAAACAGTCCAAAATCCGTCCGTCCGGGCCAAGGAGATAGATGTTGCAAGTCCTGCCCATCAGCTCCGCCACCAAACGCTTTTCCACCGGGTAGCCCATTTCGTCGGTGCAGTCAAAGGTAAATACCGCCAAACGCTCCATATCTGGCTGGGAAACGGCGGACAGCCGCGCCCCGGACAGGTGCTTTCTCAGAAGCATACAGAACATGGGGGGTTCCGACGGATTTTCCGGGCTGGCCGTGGTAAAATGCAGGCGGGGTGCTGAGGGGCTGGCGGCGATGATCAGTTTTTCCCGCCCATGGGCGCAGCGCAGCAGGAGCAGCAGGGTATCCCGGCTGGGCTGGTGCAGCTTTTCCACCCGCGCCCCTATGGCCTTTTCCCGGATGTCCTCCAGAACGGCTTTTAAGAAAAAGGCATCAAAGGCCATATAGCTCCTCCATTACTTTATTGAATAGTTCGTTCAGCCGCTCCGTTCTTCCGTAGAGGTACAGCGCGCCGAAAAGAGTTTCCACCCCGGTAGCCATGGCGTATTCCAGACGGCTGGCAGCCTTGGGGGCGGCGTGGGTATGGGCGTTTTTGCCCCGGCGGAAGTAGCCCTGCTCCTCTTCATCCAAATAAGGCAGCAGCTTTTCCCCAAAGCGGGCTTGCGCCGGGGCGTTTACCAGCGCCACCGCGTCCCGGTGGAGGGTTCGCACCGTAGTTTCGCCCTTGCGGCAAAGGTAGCTGCGGGTCAAAAGCTCAAACACGCCGTCACCGATGTGGGCAAGCCCCAGATTGGACACGGCATCCACCTGAAGTTTATTGAAATTCATTTTGAAATAGTTTTCCACAGTTTCTTTCCCCGTTTTACAAGACTTTTTCATTGCCTTTTATCATAACAGATTTCCAGCGGATTGTAAAGGCTTCCCGCCGCACCCAAAAACCGCCACCGCACCCCCAAAACGCCCGTAGGGAACGGCCCATGTGCCGTTCCTGTCCACCGCACCAAACGGGCGGGTCAAGACCCGCCCCTACAAAGGGTTGGTGCATA
>JBJDYH010000283.1:0-7813 GCA_051867135.1 Faecousia sp.
CCTTGGAATATGCTTTGGATGTTCCGAAGTCCTTTTGGCTGAATCTACAAGCCAACTATGAAGCGGAATTGCTGGAGTTAAATGAAACTAATACTGTTACAAATGATGAAAAAGCAGTTTTGCCTGAACTTCATGAAATAGTGGCTTGGCTTAGAAAAGTACAACTCATTCCCCGTAATCAGGACAAAGAAAACACAATACTATCTCTTCGTAAGGCGCTTCGAATAAGCGACATTTCAAAGCTGGACACTTTAGTTGCCGTGGATGCTTTCCGAGTATCAAAAAGGGCCGCAGTTGACCCAGTGGTTATGGGTGCATGGCTGAGACTTTGTCAGGTTCTCGGTGAGCGGAATACAACGACTGTCCCACAATTTGATCCTCAGAATGCAGAACAGCTGATTTCTGAATTGAAAAGCATCATGGTCAACCCAGAAGCCGATCTGCAGAAGGATTTGGCAGATGTTATGGCACGGTTCGGCATTAAGTTTAGTGTAGTGCATAACTTTAGGGGGGCACCTGTACACGGATACATTTCTCAAAACAAAGATGGCGAATATCAGATGGTCTTAACGATTCGAGGCGCATTTGCAGATATTTTTTGGTTCTCCATTTTTCATGAAATCGGTCATATTGTAAATGGAGATATTTCTAAAGCGTCCGGCTTTATTGATGCTATGAATAATATGGATACCTCCAAGGAAGCCGCAGCCGACAAATTTGCGAGTAATGCCTTGCTTTCCCCAAGTAGCTACGCGGATTTTACAGCTACGGGAGATTATAATATTGGAGCAATCAAGCGATATGCAGCCAGCCAAAAGGTTGCCCCTTATATTGTCATTGGACGGCTTCAAAAAGAAAAAAGAATCCCGTACACTTGGTACAGCAACTACAAGGTGCGGTATAAATGGGCTGAAGCGTAAAAGTGTAATAATTCTCATTGGGTTATCATTAAAGATCAACAAACAAAGGGGTGGCCATCTGTGAATTTGAAAGAGGCTTTTTGCTTCCAGAACAAGCTGCAGTCCCTAATGGAAGAAGGCAAGTGCATTCTTGGCCGCGATCAGAACATCACCAATGTAAAAAGCACTTATCTCCGCAAGAAGGTGATGGCTGAAGCGGAAGACGAAACCATGATGGAGCAGCCCACCACCGAATACAGCGAGAAGATCACCGAAGTGGCAGGCTTCCTTCTGTATCTATTGGGCGAGCGTGAGAAGCTTAGCGCCGCTATCCAAAAGGCCAAGATGGAGCTTAATATGCCTGCGGGCTATGATGGAGAGATTGGGCTTAACGGCATCCGTCAGGAGCTTGCCGCCTTGTTCCGCCGCATGTCCAATCTTCGCAGCTCCGAAACTCTTATTTCCAATGGTGGCACTGGCTACCGCTTCAACAATGAAGGCAATCAGATCTCCTATCGCTGCGATGTAAAGTGGGTCGTTACCATCAACTTTGACCGTAACAAGATTCGCAAGATGTGCGGTGACCTGAGCAAGAAGGCTGACAACACCTCCAACGCATTGGATACAGCGCTTGTCAATTCTCAGGTAGCCTATGAAGCGCCTTTCGACGTGAACGAGTATATCTTCGCAATATGCGCCAATTCTATTGTTGCTTTCCAAGGGTTCGAGGCTGGTGTCCATGAGTACTCCTGAACGGCATCGTCATCTGGCGGGACGCCTCCATCCGGGAGAGCTTCCCCATCCGCACCATCGAGCTCAAGGACGCCAAGGCGGGAGACCTGCTGTTCTTCCCCGGTCATGTGGCCATGTACCTGGTGGATGGCCGGTATATCCACTCCACCGGCAAGGCGGGCTCTGACAGGGTGACCTTCAACAGCCTGGACCCCGCCGCCCCCGACTACCGAGCCGACCTGCGGGAAAAGCTCACCGGGGTGGGAAGCTATTTCTGAGCACAAACGGGGCGTTCGCGGAAAAAAACGGGCAATCGAAGGAAAGAAAGAGCGTGCCGCAAGATAAAAATGCGGCACGCTCTTTGAGAGATATGGCGCAAGGAAAAAGAACTGCTGACGATGGGAAACATGATTTTTCGCTTTTGTACTTTAAAGGATTTATTTTGCCTGCTCCGGTTGGAGCTTGGTCATATTGAAGCCCGTATATCCGTAGATCAGACACAGCGCAATCGTGATTAAATGGAAGAAGCTATATGGGATATATTGAAGCGTGGGGACTCCCAATGTAGTAGAGATAAAGACCCCAGCAAGGCTCCAGGGGACAAAATCACTGATCATTTGCGCACAAAAGCCGTTGATGCGTGAGCAATTCTCGGGAGCATACCCGTACTGCTTGTACATGGGACAAAGCAGGGTGTTGGAGATCAAAGACGCAAAATAGTTGGTGGCTACCATCATATTGCAAATCACGTTCATAAGGAAAGAACAGGTGGTAAGGCCGATTCGCCCCCGAATGGCCTTCTGGAGGGTCTTCACCAGCGTATCCATTGTACCACATTCTTTTAAAATGCCGCCTAAGCCCAACGAGGCCACAACGGTGGCGACCAGATTCAACATGCTGGAGATGCCGCCTCGATTTAAAATGGGGTCAAGGGAGGCATTTCCTGTGGAGATCTTAAATCCACTCGCCAAAAAGCCGGCAACCTCGGCGACCTCATAGCCTTGATAGAATACCGCCACGAGAATACCGACAAAACTGCCGATCATGATTGCAGTTGTGGCAGGTTTCCGAAGGATGAGCAGAACCACAACAATGATCAGAGGGATAAAGGTAATAAAGCCGGTTTTGAAGTTTGCCGCAATCGAATCGGTAATTGCGAGGATCGCGGATTTATCCAACACATTACTTGCCATGGACATCCCCAGGATTAGATAGATAACAAAGGACAACACAAAAGCGGGAGCGGCAATATTTATCATATGGCGGCAATGTCTGAGAATATTAATTTCGCAGATGGTCGATGTCAGAAGTGGCCCGTCAGAAACCGGGGAGCAATCTGTTCCCAACGCGCAGCCGGAGATGATTGCGCCGGCGACCATGGGAGCGGGGATCCCGAGGCCAAGGCCGACTCCCATCATTGCCACGCCGATGGTGGAGGTAGTGCCCCAGCTGGTACCGGTTGCCAATCCCAGCAGGCAGCAGATGGTGAAGGCCAGCGGCAGGAAGATTTTGGGGGTTATCAATTTCAGCCCCCAATATATCACGGTGGGGACCGTACCGCAGCTGAGCATAATGGCAATGAGACAGCCAACTGCCAGCAGCAGGGCGAACAGACCGACGCCAATCTTGATTAGCTCAGTGATCGCATGCTCGATCTCATTGAGTGTATAGCCCAAGCCAAGGGCAAATCCAGCCAAAACCAACCAGGAAAAGAAAATGGAAATAAGAATTGGAAACTTAAACACGGAATATGTAATGCCGATAAATGCGACAAGACAGGCAAGCGTTGCGATTGTATAAGCTAAAGATGGATTTTTGTGTTCGCGCGCTTCAGAACTACTCATAAGACACCCTCCCTACTTGGTTTAACCAAGATATTTTTCGGTGATGGCAAGATTGATCTCTACCCCTCGTCTCATAGCATCTTCTCTAAAAGAGAACTTAGGGTGATGGTTGGGATAAACCTCTCCAGTTTCGGTTCCTCCGTAGAGCAGGTAGTAAATGCCGGGTGTATGGTCGGCGTTCATAAAATAGCTAAAGTCATCACAGCTGCAAAAAGGCTCATCAACAAAAGAATTCACCCCAAAAGCTTCCGTGCAGACTGTTTTCAGAAAGTCAACAATTTCCGGTGTGTTTTCCAACGGCTCATAACCATCGACATAATCTAACTCAAAAACACAATCTGTGATCGATTCAATGCCTCTGGCAATTTCAAAGAGCTTTTTCTTGGTCTTTTCTCGAGTAGCCATATCAAAGGCCCGAACGCTGACCTGTAGTGTGGCCTCACCTGCGATAATGTTAACGGCTTCCCCCGCATGGAGAGTACCGACACTGAGGATCTGGGTTTTCATAGGATCGGTGTAGCGGCTGACAATTTGCTGAATTGCGCAGACATACTGACATGCGGCATACAGGGCATCGTTGGCTGATTCGGGATGGGCGGCGTGACCCTGTTTGCCGTGGATCCTGACATCCAAGCGGTCAGCACCAATACAAACAGAGCCTGCACGAAGGTTTACGATCCCACTTTTCTGTCTGGATGCGATATGGCAGCCAAAAACTGCATCTACATGGGGATCATCCATGCAGCCAGCTGCCACCATTCCTCTGGCCCCACCCGGGATCCACTCCTCGCCGTTTTGGAAAAAGAATTTTACTGTGCCGCAAAACTCATCCCGATGTGCCGCGAGGATCTTAGCTGTTGCCAATAATATCGCTACATGGCTGTCGTGGCCGCAGGCGTGGGCAACTCCTTTTACCTCAGAGGCAAAGGGAAAGCCGGTTTCTTCCGTTACCTTCAATGCGTCCATATCAGCCCGGAACGCAATGCATTTGCCGGGGCCTTTTGTCCCGTGGAGCACACCCACCACGCAGTAATCACACATGCGCTCCACACGATCCAGACCCATTTCCATAAGCCGGTCATAAATAAACTGAGAGGTCTCTTTCTCTTCGAAGCTCAGCTCCGGATGACGGTGAAGGTGGCGGCGCCACTCCACCATCTGTTCAAAGATTGCCTGAGACTCAGCGCTGTAATTCATGGCTACCTTCCTTTCTTCTATTAGAAACATCGCAATAGCCGGTTACTGTGTATGCTTAAACATGGTGACCATTCTATTAACAGCTTCCCGCAAAACAGCTTCTGTTACACCGAAGTTCAAACGGACAAAGCCGCGCCCATCAGGCCCGTGATCCAGGCCGTTGTTCAAGCTGATGCCAGCCTGCTCCAGAAACATCTGCCCAAGCGCAGAGGGGTCTGCGTTCAGCCCCCGGCAGTCGATCCAGAACAGAAAACTGGCCTCTGGGATCAGGGGCTTGATGGGCAGCTGCTCTTTCCGGACGAGCTCCAGAAACAGATCACGGTTATGCTTTAAATATGCGGTGACTTCTTCCAACCAGCGGTCAGCCTTTCCGGAGGCGATCGCGGTGACAGCGGCCATGCTGAAGGAATTTGCCGCATAATGGAAGTCAAAGGGGACCAGATACTCGTCCCAGCGTTTGCGAAGCGATTCATCTGCGATCAACGTCATAGCGTGGGGCAGACACATCAGATTAAATCCTTTGCTGAAACTGAATACCTGTATTGAAATTTTCCGTGCCTGTTCAGATACATTCAAAATGGGCGTGTGTTCATGCCCATCATATGTAATCAAAAAATGCACTTCGTCAGATAAGATCGTCACATGATACCGATCGCAGATCTTTACCATGGCCTCCAGCTCATCCCGGGAAAAGACCCGCCCCGTGGGATTTTGAGGACTTACAAGCAGAAACATGGCAGGTCGAAACTGCTTGACCTTTTCTTCAAAGTCAGGCAGATCCAACTCGTACCGCCCATCCCGCAGGATCATGGGATTCTCTAAGAAGTGGCAGCCGGCGCCTTCAATGGCCGCCTTAAGTGGGGTGAAATAGGGAGTCTGCATAAGAATGTAGTCGCCGGGCTTGCAAAACGCGCCGATCGTCAACCGAATGCTGCCAACCGTGCTGGGAAGCTCTCTCAGCCAGCTGCGGTCGATTTTCATGTAGTGCTTCCTAAAAAACCAACTGGCCACAGCCTCGTAATACTCATCTGGCTTATAGCGGTAGTTAAATGTGTTCTCTTCCGCCACAGCCATGGTTGCCTCTTTTACGCAGGGGGCGCAAAAGTAGTCCAGATCAGCTGTCCCCATGCCTAAAATGTCAGTTCGACCACTGGGCTGTTTCCAACGGATGGAGTGATCGTTCCGGTGATCTAAGGTGTGGTCAAATTCATACCCCATAAAATGGCCTCCTCCTTTTATAAGTTTTATTTAGTGGGCCGCGCGCATCCCACATAAATAAGCTTGGAAAGAATAGCTGCACATATCCCAATGGTCAATGCCGTAAACACAACTGACATGTGGCTGCACTTCTGGGAAAAGCAGCCGATAATTACGGCAAATTGCAGGGATGGATATTGGAAAAATCGGGCCCCAAGCACGCTTTGATTGGTCAGTTCAATAACAAAGCTGGTCAGGCCAAAGGACAATGCCTTTGTGAAGAACAGGGGCATCGGCAGCAGCAAACATACTGCCTCGGTTCCCAAAAAGAGACCAACCCAAATGAGCCCAATCAATAGGTTCCTGAAATAGCTCAAAAGTTCCTCCGGTTTTGCCCCTGCAGCCAGGGTTACCGTAATGCCCAAAAAGGAGCAGTAAAGAAACTGTGAATAGCTTTCGCCCGACAATTCGAAGCAGAGCTTGATGACACCGAACAGGACTCCGTTTAATATGCAGGGTAAGATTACTTTTTTTGTCATTTCTATTCACCTTTTCCTGCGTCTTCCTTTCTGGTTTTTAGTTTAGCAACAGATTTTCCGGTTGTAAAATGCCAAAAAGAGTTATATAATATAAAAGCTATTTTATATTTTTGAATCATTTGGAGGCTGTAAATGACCTTATTGGAAATTGAAGCATTCTTGGCGGTTGTACAATACAATACTTTATCTCAAGCGGCTCAAAAGCTGTTTTTATCGCAGCCTGCCTTGACCCGCCGCATCCAAATTATGGAAAAGGAGCTGGGCTATCCTGTTTTCGTCCGTCAAAAGGGGCACAGAAGTATACAACTGACAGAGGAAGGCAGCAGGTTTTATCAGATCGCATGGAAATGGAAACGGCTGTGGGAAGAGACAAATTCGATCAGCATGGCGACCCGTGAAACGCTGTCAATCGGTGCGATTGACAGTGCACTCCACAACATGCTGTCTGGCCTGTTGCTTGAGTTCACACAGAAGGGATATCTTCTACAGATCTACAATGCGTTCTCTGAAAATGCGTATCAATTTATGGAGAAGGGCTTGTACGACCTGGCCTTTATCACGATGCAGGACTATACGCAGCCGCTTCCTAACGGGACGCAGGTCCATCCGGCCTATTCGGAGGCGTTTGTGTTGGTCTCTTTTTCGGAGCTTCCCAATTCTGACGGAGTTGTTGAATTGAAGTCGCTCCGGGAGGAAAAAGAAGTTTATTGTCCGTGGAACAAAGAATTTAAAGCGTGGCACGCAGAGCATTTTGACGAAAGAATATCCCCTGTTGTCATTCTGGAACATTATATGGTATCCCAATATTTTTTGCGCGGAGATACATGGATGCTTACGCCGTATTCGACGGGAGAGCATTTCCGCCGGGAAGGCGCTTATGTATATGAGCTATCTGAGTGTCCGCCAAACCAAATCATTTTTTATCTGTGCAGCGGGAACAAAAAGGCTGCTGCCATTCATCATTTCTTTGATGCTTTAGCGCACCATTTACTTACCTTCCCGCGGGATAAGGTACAGTCCTTTTTGGGTTAGGGAAATTATCTGCGTGAAACAGCTCAACAGCCAATACGGCACAACGGGCAGAATGAAAATGATAGAACAAAGTAGGGGCCGTAAAAGCTGCAAATGAAAAGCCAATCACAGAAGTATTCTACACCAAAACAACTGAAAATACTGCTTACGGTAAAATGAAAAGTGTCCAAAAGGGCGCGAAAAAGTAAGCAGGGGGGTGAAGGATAAAAGAGAGCCATTGTCAGCACCGAAAAAATCAGCTTCCCTTAGTTTGTTCAAGACTACAGGGGACAGCAGAAAGACCTGCTAAGTTTTGCCAAGTGTGAAATTTGAATTTTGCAAGATACTATAATGATTTGTGATGAAATTGAGATTGAAGGAGTGAGTGATTATC
>JBJDYH010000284.1:0-30307 GCA_051867135.1 Faecousia sp.
TGTATCGCCCTGTGCTCTGCCGACGGCATTGCCAAGGACAACGAAGAGCGCATGAAGCACTGCCACAACATGCTGGAGCGCGGCCTGAGCCTGGGCATGGCCTCCGACGACCTGTGGTTCGACCCCCTGTTCCTGGTGGTCAAGGGTATGCAGGACAAGCAGATGGAGGTTCTGGAGGCCATCAAGCTGTTCAGCGCCGAGGGCCTGAAGTCCACCGGCGGCCTGTCCAACAACTCCAACGGCGCTCCCAAGCATGTCCGCCCCATTATGGACTCCGCTCTGGTTGCCATGGCTATGATGCAGGGCCTGACCTCCGCCATCGTCAACCCCAACGACCTGCGGCTGATGGAGACCATCAAGTCCTGCGACATCTTCAAGAACCACGTTCTGTACTCCGACAGCTATCTGGAGATGTAATTCCACGCAGTATCCTACGGATCGCGTAACATTTTCCCCGCACTTATGGCTGGGAGGGAAGCTCCCTCCCAGCCACTTTGCTTTCTTACAGGCTTTACCAAGGATTCTTATGGACAACTATTTGGTAATGGCGCAAGCTGCCGCCAAGCGGTTTTGCACCTACGATATGGAAAAGCTGGCCCGAAAAAATGGGGTGGAGGATTTGGGCGAAAGCCTTGCCACCTGCTTTTTGGGGCAGAGCGTTTTGGTCAGCAAAGCTGACGGCAGGGTTACTTTCCCGGCGCTGGGCAGGGAGGCGGACTTCGGCGAAGCCCTGACGGTGTATGACTGGCTCTGTGACCGGAAGGAAACGGCAAAAGCGGCATGGGAATTTTGCCCGGTGTCCAGTCTGCCCGGGGTTTTCGTCCGGGGCAGCGGCCTGAGTATGTCCGGCGGCATTTTGCCTGCCGAAATTGACCAAAATCCCGAAAAATTTATGGAGAAATGCCGGGAATTGGGGGGAAAACCCCTGAATATCGGCGATATTGGCGCAGAAATCCTTGCTTTCCCCGATTTGCCCCTGCGGCTGAAATTTTACCACGCCGACGAGGACTTCCCCGCCAGCCTGACCCTCCTCTGGGACAAAAATACATTGGATTTTCTCCGCTACGAAACCATTTATTACCTCGCGGGCTGCTTGTTCAGCCGGTTGAGAAATGATTCTGCCCCAAAATAATATGCATATCGGCTTCAATCCGCCCCGCGACAAATTTGAATTTAGCGGGGTGTGGGGTGGGCAAATGTAGGGGGCGATGCCCACATCGCCCCGCAGGACGCAGAACAATGTTTCTACGCAGCTGCGGCAAATCCGTAACACCCCAACGGGCCGATGTGGGCATCGGCCCCTACGGTCACCTATTTGATGCGGCTACAAATTCCAATTTATCCCTTTGCTGAGGAAAGCCTATAGGCACAACAAATGCGTATATTCAGCCTTCGGGCTTGATATAAAAATTTGACTTACTAACTAGGAGGAAACAATTATGAGCGTATTGACCGATTTAATTTATGGCGGCAGCAATGCGGTTGCCGGCCTCACCGAGGGCGCGGTAAATGATGCCATTGCCAAGTACGGCGCTGACCATCCCATTGCCTTCCCGGATACTGCTTATTTCTTCCCCACCATTTATGCAGCTACCGGCGTAAAGGTAAAAACTCTGGGCGACCTGACTGCTTGTGTAGGCGTGCTCAAGAGCCTGATTACGAATCAGGAGGATTTGGGTCAGGCTTTGAACGCCGGCCTTGCCACCGCCGTGGGCGCGGAAATCATCGAAGGATTGAAGTACCTGAACGATGACCCCTACGCAGCGGAATCCGGCATCGGCTTCGTGCCCGACCCCATCATCCGCAGCTTGGGCGTGCCTCTGGTTACAGGCGATATCCCCGGCGTAGCCGTGGTGCTGGGCAAGGCCGACAATGCCGCCGATGTGGTGAAGGTAGTCAAGGACTACCAGAGCAAGGGCATTATGACCTTCCTCATTGGCGAGTGCATTGACCAGTGCGCCGAGGGTGGCGTAAAGATGGGCTTGGAGCTGCGTGTCATTCCTCTGGGCCATGATGTTACCTCCGTCATCCATGTGGTTACCGTTGCCATCCGTGCCGCTTTGATTTTCGGCAATGTCCAGCCCGGCGATTTGGCAGGTCTGCTGAAGTACACCGCCGAGCGTGTTCCCGCCTTCGTCAACACCTTCGGTGCCATTGATGCCGTGGTAGTCTCCGCCGGTGCCGGCGCTATCGCTCTGGGCTTCCCCGTGGTGGTGGACATCGACTTGGGCGAGAATCAGGTTCCCGGCGCTCTGGAGAGCGTTTGCGACCACAACGAGACTGTCAAGAAGTCTCTGGAGCTGCGCAACATCAAGATCAAGATTACCGAGCTGCCCATCCCCGTGGCCTTTGCCGCCGCTTTCGAGGGCGAAATCATCCGCAAGGCGGATATGCACAACGAGTGCTGGTCCTCCAAGAACCCCACCGCCGAGCTGGTTGTGATGCGGGAGCTGAACGAGGTAGAAGACCACAAGATTACCATTATCGGCCCGGACTTTGACGAGTGCAAAGAGCTGGCGCTGGTCAGCTTCGTAGAGGTTGCCGGTAAGAAAATGCAGGTGGACTTTGAATCCGTTATCGAGCGTAAGTTCCACGCATGGTACAACTACATGGAAGGCGTTATGCACACCGGCCAACGCAATCAGGTGCGTGTGCGTGTGAGCAACGCCGCTTTTGAGGCCGGTCTGCGGCTGAAGGACTTCGCCGAAGTGCTGTATGTCAAGGTGATGGACGAGTTCGACGCCGTTGTGGACAAGTGCCAGGTGACCATTATCACCGAGCCTGTTCAGGCCGCCGCTTTCCGGGACGAGGTGGCAATGCCCCGCTACGCCCAGAGAGATGACCGTCTGGCTTCCATGACCGACGAGTCCGTAGACCGCTACTATACCTGTATCCTCTGCCAGTCCTTCGCCCCCGCCCATTGCTGCGTGGTTACTCCCGAGCGTCTGGGCCTGTGCGGCGCGGTAAGCTGGCTGGATGCCAAGGCTACCAACGAGCTGGACCCCAACGGCCCCTGCCAGCCCATCATCAAGGGCGACTGCACCGACGAGCGCACCGGCCGCTTTGAATCCGTGGACAAGATGGTGCATGACGCTACCCACGGCGCGGTGGAGACCGTTACCCTGTACTCCATTCTGGAAGACCCCATGACCTCCTGCGGCTGCTTCGAGTGCATTTGCGGCATCGAGCCTGTTTCCAACGGCGTGATTGTGGTCAACCGGGAATACAAGGGCATGACCCCCTCCGGCATGACCTTCGGTGAGCTGGCAAGCTGCACCGGCGGCGGTGTCCAGACTCCCGGCTACATGGGCCATGGCCGTCACTTCATCTCCTCCAAGAAGTTCGTTGCTGCCGAGGGCGGCATCCAGAGAATCGTTTGGATGCCCAAGGAGCTGAAGGACGATGTGGCCGACCGCCTGAACGCTACCGCCAAGGAGCTTTACGGCATTGACAACTTCTGCGACTGCATTGCCGACGAAACCATCACCACCGACTGCGAAGAGCTTTACGCATGGCTGGCAGAAAAGGGACATCCCGTACTGGGTCTGGAACCCCTGATGTAAGCGGCAATGGAACAGGTAAGAAGGAAACGCAATCGGCTGGTTGGCTATGACTACAGTCAGCCGGGCGCATACTTCATCACAGTCTGTACGGCAGACCGAAAATGCCTGTTAGGTTCTATTGTAGGGGCCGATGCCCACATCGGCCCTAACCTGAAGTTATCGCATATTGGAGCGATTGTACAGAAGTATACGGATTCAATTCCGGGCATTGACCGCTATGTGATAATGCCCAATCATGTGCATATGATCTTACGAATCTCTGCAAAAAATCCTATGGAAGGGCCGATGTGGGCATCGGCCCCTACGCAGATGAATGTGGAGAAAGCAATCCGTTCCTGGAAAACGCTTATCAGCAAGGCAGTTGGTTTTCCAATTTGGCAACGCTCCTATTATGACCACATTATTCGCAATGAGCAAGAATATATTGAGATAGCCCGATATATAGAAGGCAACCCGGGAAAATGGTGTGAGGATCACTATTTTGCAGAGGAATAGGGGCCGATGAGGGCATCGGCCGCTACAAAATAGAAATAATTGATATTCTAGGGGCCGATGCCCACATCGGCCATTTGTAAAATATTACGAATTTGCCCAAATATATCAATAAAACGGGAGATTTTACTGCGGGGCGATGTAGGCATCGCCCCCTACAATCTCTAATTGCCGGGTTTATCGACACGCTGAGGGGCCGATGTGGGCATCGGCCCCTAGAAACAATCCGAAAGGAAACCTCAATATGACCGTTACCTTCCAAATTCAAGGCTCTGAGCCTGTTCAGATCGAATGCAACGCCGGTGATATTCTGCTGGAAGTGGCTCGCCGGGCCAATGTGGCCATTGATGCCCCCTGCTCCGGCAACGGCTCCTGCGGCAAGTGCCGTGTGCAGCTCATTTCCGGGGAACTGGAAAGCGCGCCCAGCCGCCATATCACAGACGAAGAATATAACGCCGGATGGCGCTTAAGCTGCTGCAGCAAGGTCGTATCCGACTGCACGGTATTGGTGCCGGATATTGCTTCCGCCTACCAGTCCCGGATGAAAACTGCCGACCTTTCCTCCCCTCAGGAGGTAGCCATCTTTACCCAGACCATTGACGGTTTGCGCGCTTCCGGCATCCAATTTACCCACGATTACAAGGCAATTCCCCTTTCTCTGGACGCGCCCACGCTGGAAGATACCATGCCGGACAACGAGCGCGTTACCCGCGCCATTCAGACCGCTATGGGCGCGGATACCGTAAAAATCCCCCACAGCACCATGCGCCGCCTTGCCCATGACCTGCGCTCGAACAACTGGAAAGTCTGCGCCAAGGGCCTGTATCAAGAGGGCGTATTTACCCTCATGGACATTGCCCCATACGAAGATACCCGGCTTTGCGCCGCCGCCATTGACATCGGCACCACCACCGTTTCCATTGTGGTTTTCGATTTGGATTCCGGCAAGCTTCTGGCCAAAGGCTCTTCCGGCAATGGGCAGATCCGCTTCGGCGCGGATGTGATCAACCGCATTATTGAGTCTTCCCGCCCCGGCGGACAGAAGCGGCTGCAGGACGCGGTAGTCTTGGAAACCCTGAACCCCATCCTCTCCCGGCTGTGCCGGGAAGCAAAAATCTCTCCCAACGCCATTTTGCGCCTTGCCGTGGGCGGGAATACCACCATGAACCATCTGCTTTTGGGCGTGGATGCCCAGAGCGTGCGCATGGAGCCTTATATCCCCAGCTTCTTCGCTTGGGACGACCTGCTTGCCGGGGATATTCACCTGACGGCCAACCCCCAAGCCCCGGTGGTCATTGCCCCCAACATCGGCAGCTATGTAGGCGGCGATATTACCGCCGGTACGCTGGCCGCCGGATTGTGGAACAAGGACGAAATGTGCCTGTTCATTGACCTTGGCACCAACGGCGAAATCGTCTTTGGCAACCGGGACTTTATGATGAGCTGTGCCTGCTCCGCCGGGCCTGCCTTTGAGGGCGGCGACATTAGCTGCGGCATGCGGGCCACCGACGGCGCCATTGAGGCCTGCACCATTGACGGTGAGACTATGGAGCCTGCATTGCGCATCGTAGGCGACCCCGGTCAAAAGCCCGTGGGTATCTGCGGCAGCGGCATCATTGATATTATCGCGGAGCTTTACCGCCATGGCATCATCAACGCCAAGGGTCTTTTGGTTCGGGAAGGCAGGCGGGTGCAGCGGGATAAGCACGGCATGGGCAGATACATTCTGGCCTTTGCCGGGGAGAGCGAAACCGGGCGGGAAATCAGCATCAACGAAGTGGACATGGATAATTTCATCCGTGCCAAGGGCGCTATCTTCTCCGCCATTGATACATTGCTTGCCGCGGTGGAAATGCCGGTGGAGTGCATCGATTATGTGTTTGTGGCCGGCGGCATCGGCAGCGGCATCAATATGGAAAACGCCGTGGGCATCGGTATGCTGCCGGATGTGGAGCGTTCCAAATTCCATTACATCGGCAACTCCTCCCTTACCGGCGCTTATGCCATGGCCTACGGCGTTCAGGCAGAGCAAAAGTGCAAGGAGATCGCCGCCAATATGACCTATCTGGAGCTTTCCACCCATCCCGGCTATATGGACAATTTCGTAGCAGCCTGCTTCATTCCCCATACCAATGCCGCCCTGTTCCCCAGCAGCCATCAGGAGTAAAATGCCATGCAGATTGAAAACCACAAAGAAGAAGTTCCCTTTGCCTACTATCAGGAGAAGTTTGCAAGCCTTGACCCCATGGAGACGGAAAGTCGGGTAGGCAGGTGCTACGCTCAGGGCGTATTTACGGTAAAGCTTTTGGGAAAGGACTACTGCGTTACCCACCCGGACGCAGCCATTACCCCGGAAGCCCCTCTGCCGGTGCAGACCTTTCTGCTGCGCTGGCTGCTGGAGGGCAGGCAGGAGCCTTTCGGGGGCAAGTACCTGACCTTCCGGGAAATGCCCTGGGGCGAGCTGTACATAAAGCCCTATACCGGGCGGGTGCTTACCCGGGCGGCCTTCACCTTCGGCGCTCGTCCGGCGGCCTTTGCCGCCGCCTGCGAAAAGATGGGGGCAAGGAAGCTCCCCAGGTCAGATGCGGGCTACGAATTTCAGCTTCTCCCCGGCCTGTTTATCCAAATCCTTGTGTGGGAGGGGGACGAGGAGTTCCCGCCCAATGCCCAAGTGCTCTATTCCGACAATTTTGCCGCTCTGGCAGCGGAAGACCGGGTAGTAGCGGGAGATATTCTGATTTCTGCCATCAAAGCCAATATGTAACCAACAAAACCCCGGAATGGGGCAATATATCAGCGTAGGGAACGGCCCGTGTGCCGTTCCCTTCAGCGCGTCGATAAACCCGGTAATTCGGAATTGTAGGGGGCGATGCCTACATCGCCCCGCGGTAAAATCTTTCATATTATTGATAAATTCGGGCAAATTCGTAACATTTTACAAAGGGCCGATGTGGGCATCGGCCCCTACAGCCACCTTTTTCGACAATCTGGGGAACGGCCTGTGTGCCGTTCCTTTTCCTTTCCCTGCATCTGCAAAAATCACATCCATACCAAATGGAGCTTTTCTCACAGGAAAAATTCTTGCTTTTTGGCGCATATCGGATTATAATAGAATGATAAATTATGAAAATGGCGTACCGTCGCCATTTCATTCCAAGAAGCTTCGGGGCAGGGGGGCGATGGCGTTGGAGGAGCAAAAGCATATCCTTTCCCGGCAGGCTCTGGCGGAAGCCGTGTCCGCTTCGGTGGCGGAGGGCGGCAGCTTCCTGCTTACGGTCACCGGCGGCTCCATGGTGCCGGCGCTGCTCCATGAAAAATCTCAGGTAGAGCTGGTGCAGGCGGGGGAGATTGCTCCCGGTGAAATCGTGCTGGTTTGCCGGAATGACGGAAGCCTCGTGCTCCATCGGGTCATTCGCCGGGAGGGGGACACCCTTACCATCAACGGCGATGCCCAAAGCTGGACGGAGCAGGCCCAAACCCATCAGGTTTTGGCAAAGGTGCGGCGCATTTGCCGCAAGGGCCGCTGGTACGATACCGGCACGCTGGCTGACAAAGCCTATTATAAGCTGTGGGGTCTGGCGAAGCCTCTGCGCCCTGCATTATTCAAAGTATACAACCGTGTAAAGAGGAAATAATATGACCTTTTTCCGAAGAGTCCGACAGAAAATTAAAGACGGTTCTGCCCGGGAGCTGCTTTCGGAGCTGCGGTGGATTGCTTCCTACTCCATGCGCTATAAAGGGGCAATGGTGTGGTACATCTGCTTTGGCATTTTCAGCGTGGCAATGAGCCTGTATGCCGGGGTAGTGAGCAAGCAGATTATTGATGCCGTGACCGGCTACCGCTATACCCACCTGAAGGTGGCAGCCGCCTCCTACATTGCCATGCAGCTTTTACGGGTAGCGTCAAACGCTTTGCGCTCCCGCATCAATGCCGGCATTCGGGTCAAGGTGGAGCACCGCATCCGCTCCGATGTCTACGGCAGCATTATGGATACGGACTGGGAAAGCCTGACGGCTTACCATTCCGGGGATGTGCTCAGCCGCGTGGAGGAGGATGTGAATACCGTTACCTCCGGCGTGCTGAGCTGGGTGCCGGATCTGGTTACCCGGCTATTGCAGTTTATCGCTATTTTCGCCTTGATCCTTTACTATGACCCAACCTTGGCGGCTCTGGCGTTGATAAGCGCCCCGGTCACGGTAGTTATGTCAACCTTTTTGATGAAGCGCCTGCGCGTTCATTCCCAAAAGATGCGTACCGTCAGCGCCGAGGTTACCGCCTTTAACGAAGAATCCTTCCAGAATATTCAGGCTATTAAGGCATTCGGCCTGACGGATTCCTATAACCATCGCCTGCAGGAGGTGCAGGGGAAGTACCGGGATGCCCGGCTGCGTTATAACCGCCTTCAGGTGAACGCCACGGCGGTGCTGAGCCTTTCCGGCATTTTGGTGACCATTGCCTGCTTCGGCTGGAGCGTCATGCGCCTGTGGAGGGGCCACATCAGCTACGGCACCATGACCCTGTTTTTGCAGCTTGCCAGCTCTTTAAGCGCAACCTTTTCGGCGCTGATGCACATGGTGCCGGATATGATCGGCGGCGCAACCGCCGCGGGGCGCATTATAGACCTTACGAACCTGCCCAAAGAGGATCGCTCCATGGATGCCGAAGCGAGGGCCTTCCATGAAGCCCATCCCCATGGGGGTGTAAGCGTGGTGGCGCAGGATATTACATACGGCTATCGCACCGGAGATACGGTGCTGGAAGGTATCAGCTTCCGGGCAGACCCCGGGGAGATGGTGGCCATCATCGGTGCCTCCGGGGAAGGAAAGACCACCCTGCTTCGGCTGCTGCTGGGGGTAGTTCGTCCCCAAAGCGGCAGAGTATATGTAGCGGACGGGGAGCAGACCCTTACCATATCCGCTTCTACCCGGCAGCTTTTTGCCTATGTTCCCCAAAACTGCACCCTGTTTTCCGGTACTGTGGCGGAAAACCTGCGGCTTATGAACCCAAACGCCACGGACGAAGCCCTTTGGAACGCGCTGCGCCTTGCCTGCGCCGACGGTTTTATCCGGCAGCTTCCCATGGGGCTTCATAGCCCGGTGGCGGAGCAGGGCGGCGGCTTCTCCCAAGGTCAGCTTCAGCGGCTGATGCTGGCAAGAGCCTTTCTGGCGGAGGTGCCGGTGCTGCTGCTGGACGAAGCAACCTCCGCTCTGGACCCCGATACGGAAGCCAAGGTGCTTCGTAACTTTACGGAAAGCTGCCATGGCCGCACCTGTATCGTTACCACCCACCGCCGGGGCGTGCTGGAGGTATGCAACCGTATCTACCGCATTCGTGACCGTGCCATGGAAGAAGTTCCCCACGGTCAGCTTGTGAACCAATAATACTTTGGAAGCTCTGAATAAATCGCCTGCGGCTGGAGGGCGAATCTTTTGCTCCATCCGTTCAGCTGCAAAAATGGGAAATACACAAAGTATTCCGCCATTTTTAGAACTTTCGGCTGAGCCAAAATCTTCCGCCCCCAGCTCTTGCCGAGTTAATCAGAGCCTCCCTTTTTCTCGTGAAAACAGGTCAAACCGTTTTAACCGGGCGAAGTCTTGCCCAACCGCCTTTGGCGGCGAGAAACCGCATTGACTTCATTTTTCTGCGGCAGTACCGCAGACCGCTTGTCAGCGGTTTCATAAAACCGTACAGCGTGTCGATAAACCCGGCAATTCGTAATTGTAGGGGGCGATTGAGGACATCGCCCCGCAATAAAAACCCCCATATTATTGATATATTTGGGCAAATTCGTAACATTTTACAAAGGGCCGATGTTCTCAATCGGCCCCTACGACAATCTTTTTCGATAATCTAAGCGGTTTCATAAAACGGTATTTCACCGTTGCATGAAAAACTCGTATCAATACAGCCTCAAAGGAGGATTCCTATGGCAGAAGAAAAGAATACCATCTCCGTGGAAGAGAATGATAACGGCATAGATTTGGGCGTTTTGCTCCACGATATGGTGCGCGGCTTTCTGAAATACTGGTATGTGGTCATGTTTTTGGTGCTGATACTTGGCCTGAAGGGCTTGTATGACAGCGTTTCCAGCTATGTGCCGCTGTATCAGTGCCAGTCCAGTTTTACAGTAGTCGCTCCCGAGTCGGAGAACAGCGACAGCTACAATACTTACTATGACCGTACCACCGCGTCCCAGATGGCGGCTACCTTTCCCCATCTGCTGGGTACCGATTTGCTGAGCGAGCGGATTCGGGAGGATTTGGGCAGAAGCTACAGCGCCAGTATTCGGGCTTCCTCTCTGGCAAGCTCCAACCTCTTTACCCTGACGGTGACCAGCCGGGATCCCCAGGATGCCTATGATGTGCTGGTGGCGGTGGTGAACAACTACCCGGAAGTCTCCGCCATGGTTATGGGCGAGGTGCAGCTAAACATGATTGACCCGCCCCGGCTGCCCACGCAGGCCTACAACCAGATGACTTGGGTGAACGCTACCTGTAAGAAAGCTCTGTTTGGCCTGATTTTGGGCATTGCGTTTCTGGCTGTTTACGCTTTGCTGCGCAATACCGTGCGCCGGGACAAGGACATCGAGGCAAAGCTGAACCAGCAGTGCTTGGCGGTGATTCCCCAAGTGCAGTTCAAAAAGCGTTCCGGCAAGGTGGATACCTCCATTGCTATCTTTAATGAAAAAACCGGCGTTGCTTTTCAGGAGAGCTTCCGGGGGCTGTCGCTGCGGTTGGTCAGCGCCATGCAGGAAGCTGACCACAAGGTGCTGGGTATTATCGGCACAACTTTGAGAGAGGGAAGCACCACCACCGCCCGCAATGTGGCGATGGCGCTGGCGGAAAGCCGGAAAAAGGTACTGCTGATGGATGCCTCCTTCCAGGCGGTGCGGGATAAGGAGAACCACCCGGGTCTGGACAGCTTCCTGGAGGGAACCTGCGAGCTTTCCGATATCATTATTCGGGATCATAAAGCCCATATTTATACCCTTACCTGCCGCAGAAATATGACCGCTTCCGAGCTGGCCCAATACACCCAGCAGCTTCAGGATATGATTTCGGATGTGGCAAACGCCATGGACTATGTGATCGTGGACATTCCGCCCTGTGAAAATCTGGGCAAGGCGGCGGTTGGCGTGGAGCTGTGCGAAGGCCTTGTGTATGTGATTCGTCAGGACAATGTGAAAGTTGGCAGAATTATGGACAGCATTGAGGATCTCAGCCGCTACGAGGCCAAGCTCTATGGCTGCGTCCTCAACGGCGCTGTGAGCGGTCTAACAGGCTACGGCTATGGCTACGGCTACAACTACTCCCGCTACAGCTATTCCCGCTATGGCTACGGCCGCTACGGCTACGGAGAAAAGAAGAAATCGTAGCCGGCAGATGAAGAAGCCCTGAAAGGAGGGAGGATATCTATGAAAATGATTGATTTGCATACCCATATCCTCCCCGGGGTGGATGATGGCTCAGACTCTATGGAAACATCTCTGGAAATGCTGAGAAACGCCGAGGCTTCCCATGTGATCGCCTTGGCGGCGACACCCCATTGCAACTGCCCCAATATGCCCGGCAACAATTTCTATGACGAGGAATATCTCAGCAATCTGCGCAAGCTGCGCTCCGAGGCGGAGAAGGCGGGAATTTCCGTAAAAATCCTTACCGGCATGGAGCTGCGCGCAGGGGAGGATTTGAAGCAGGTTTTGGAGCAGGGGAAAGTTCTTGGCATCAACGGCAGCCGGTATCTGCTTACGGAGTTCCGCCCGGATGTGACCTTGACGGCCTGCCGGGAAAAGCTGCGGCTGATTCTGAACCAAGGCTATATTCCTTTGGTTGCCCACCCGGAGCGCTACGGGTCTATCTGGCAAAAGCCCGCCGCTGTCAACGAGTGGCTGGATATGGGCTGCCATGTGCAGATTACCGGCGGCAGCATTCTGGGCAAATTCGGAAGAGACTGCTGGATTGCGGCGGATTATCTGATTAAAAACGACTTGGTGGCCATTGTGGCCAGCGATGCCCACGGTTTGCGTTACCGCACCAACAATCTAATCAAAGTTTATGACCATCTGTCCATTCATTACAGCCCCCGGTATGCAAAGATGGTGCTTCTGCAAAACCCATACACCATCTGCCAGAATGAAACGCTGTAAAAGCGGGAGGAAAACAGAATGAGAATTTTGCGTATTGGCGCGGTGCTGCTGTTTGCCGTCTGCCTTGTATTGAATATTGTGGGCAATGCCCGCTATAAGGCCCGGCAGGACACGACCGCGCCGGTCATTGAAAGCGATACAGACCATCTGGAGCTGTCGGTGGCTCAGGGAACGGACGGCCTGACTCAGGGGCTGACCGCCTGGGACAAAGAGGACGGCGACCTGACGGACAATATCCTGGTAGCGTCTACCAGCTATTTTGTGGAAAAGGGAACCATAAATGTGAGCTATGTGGTATTCGACAATGGCCACAATTTCGGCACCTATGCCCGGGAGGTCACCTTTACCGACTATGAAAGCCCCCGGTTTTCCCTAGACCAGCCGCTGGTGTTCTACCGGGGCGAGAACATCCGGTACTTGAATTACATTCATGCTACGGACTCTCTGGAAGGGGATATTACCGGCCAGATCAAAGTAATCAGCGCCGATATCAGCAATTATACCGCCGGTGTCTATCCGGTGGTGCTGGAGGTTGGCAATTCCTACGGTGACCGGGTGCAGGTGCAGCTCAGCGTAGTGGTAAAGGATACCTCCTTCCGTGGGCCGGAAATTACGCTGAAGCAGTACATTGTATATGTGAAGCAGGGAGCGCGCTTTGACCCGACGGCCTTGGTGCAGTCTGTCCGCGCTTACGGTACCGGCGAGAGCATTTCTACCGATGAGGTAATGATTTTGGGCTCTGTGGATACGGATACGCCCGGCTGCTATCAGCTTGCTTATTCCTGCGTGCGCGACGGGCAGGAGGGCAGAGCTTACCTGACCGTTGTGGTAGAGGGGGAATAATTTATGGATGAACAACTGATTCGGCTCAATGAAATTAACCCCTACTATGTGCTTCGGGATTTGCTTCGCAACGCTTTTGTAATTGTTCTGATTGCGGCCAGTCTCCTGCTTTGCGTGGATACCTATGAAAAGAGCAGCTTTGAGCCCCAATATGCCAGCGAGGCTACCTTTGTCATTACCGCCAAGGGCAATAGCTCCGCGTATAGCTCCATGAGCCTTACCAAAAGCATGGCCGAAATCTTCTCGGAGCTGTTCAAAAGCAGCCTGCTGCGCCAGCGCATGGAGCAGCAAATGGGGCAGCCTTTGGACGGGGCTGTCAGTACCCGCATTATTACCGATACCAATTTGATGGTGGTTCGGGTGGTGGCCTCCAGCCCGGAAAATGCCTTTTTAGGCATGAAAGCGCTGATTGATGTGTACCCGGATATCTCTCAGGAGGTCTTGTCCAATGCGGTGCTGGAAGTCATCAAAGAGCCTCGGGTTCCCACGGCCCCGGTGAACTACTTCGATGCCGGTCACTATAAGAAGCTGGCTCTGGTGATGGGCGTGGGTTTGAGCGTGGGTCTTATTTGCGTCTTGAGCATCTTCCGGGACACGGTGCAGACACCTGCCGCGGCCAAGCGGAAGGTGGATAGCCGCCTGATTGCTACGCTGCGCCATGAGCGCAGAAACAAAACCGTGCGCTCCATGGCAAAGAAGAAGAATATCGCTCCTCTGGTAACCAATCCCCTTGTGAGCAAAGCCTTCCGGGAGGGGCAGCAAAACCTTTGCTCTCATTTGGAATATCACATGAGAAAGCGAAACCAGAAGGTGCTGCTGATTTCCAGCGCCGGCGAGAACGAGGGCAAGTCTACCGTGGCTGCCAATGTGGCGTTGGGTCTGGCTTCCCGGGGCAAAAAAGTGGCGCTGCTGGACTGCGACTTCCGCAAGCCCGCCATGCATAAGATTTTCCAGATTACCGCCGACGATCATCACGACTTGGGCTATTATTTGAATCACGACAATGTATCCGACGATCTGCTGACCTATCTGCCAAAATGGAATCTCCATGTGGCAATTACCCGCAGCGGCTACAAGCATCCCCAGCGGCTCTTCGCCTCCGGCAAGCTGAAAGATTATGTGAGCAAGCTCCGGGAGGAGTTCGATTTTCTTGTGGTGGATACCCCGCCTATGACCGTAGCGGCGGATACCGAAGCGCTGGCGGCTTTCGCGGATGTATCTATGCTGGTTGTCCGTGAGGACGGTATGAGCGTCAGAGACATCAATGACTGTCTGGATTCCCTCTACCGTATGTCCCCGGATGTGGTGGGCTACTGCCTGAACAACTGCATGAAGCTGGGAGACCTTCTTCAATACCTGAAATAAAGCGAGTTTGTGCCGGAGCAAAAGCCCCGGCACAATTTTTGCGGTTACGCCGGGAAAATCCAGACGATTGACCTTTCCAGCCTTTGGGACTATAATACATCATATACGGATGTGCTTATAGGCTTTCTGCATCTAAGTGCTAAATTGGAATTAATCGGCGCACCACAATATTGCGCGTAGGGGCCGATGCCCACATCGGCCCGTTGGGGCGTTACGGATTCGCCGCAGTTCCCTAGAAGCATTGTTCTGCGTCCTGCGGGGCGATGTGGGCATCGCCCCCTACATTCGCCAACCCACACCCCGCTAAATTAGAATTTGTCGGTGAATCGCCACATGATTGTAGGGGCGGGTCTTGACCCGCCCGTTGCACCCGGTTTCCTGCGGCAGTAGGTTTCAGGTTTCGGGCCGGTCAAGACCGGCCCCTACAAGGGTTCCGATATTCACCAACCCCTTGTAGGGGCGGGTCTTGACCCGCCCGTTTGGTACGGATGTGGATTTTAGGTTACGGACGAGCAATGCTCGCCCCTACAAACAATCTGTCAAATTCCAATTTATCGGGCTGCTGATGAAAACCAATATACATAATAAGAGGGAGCGATTACTATGCACACCAAAGTTCTCAATATTTATGCCCATTATTCTCTTCCCGCGCCGGAGGGCGCTGTGGGGCGGCTGAACTGCTACTGGACGGAAACCCCGGCGCAGGTAAGCGCCCACCGCAAAAAGCCTGCCATGCTGGTGCTTCCCGGGGGCGGCTACCACCACACCTCCCATCGGGAGCATGAAAGCGTGGCCCTGAAGCTGCTGGAGCGGGGGTATCAGGTGTTTGTGCTGGAATATTCCGTAGCCCCTGCGCGCTTCCCCGTTGCTCTGCGGGAAGCGGCGCTGGCTATGCGCTACATTCGGGAAAATGAAGCCGCTTACGGTCTCTCCGGGAAGGTCGCCGCCATGGGCTTCTCTGCCGGGGGTCACCTGTGCGGCTGTCTGGGTACGCTTTTTGATGCTCCCGAGGTGGCGGATATTGCGCCTGCCCACATTCTTCGCCCGGATGCCTTGGGCCTTTGCTATCCGGTAGCGGTTTCCCACGGACGCACCCATGCCGGCAGCTTTGACAACCTCTGCGGCGAGGACACCGATTTGCGGCAAAGGCTGAGCTTAGACCGCCTCGTCCGCCCGGATATGCCCCCGGCGTTTCTCTGGCATACCCGTAGCGATGAAAGCGTTCCCTGCCGCAACAGCCTCCTGCTGGCGGCGGCCTTGGAGGAGCGGGGGGTGGACTTTTCTGCGCACATTTACCGCAAGGGCTGCCACGGCTTGTCTACAGCGGATTTGCTGTCCTACACCCCGGAAACCCTGCCGGAAATCAGCCCGGATGTCCCCGGCTGGATGGACGGGATGGTGCAGTTTTTCCGGGAACAGGGGATTGCCCCCACGGACACCCCGGCATAAATGCGCAAATGCCCATTTGCACAATTTTTTATCGAAAATTTTTTAGAAAAATTTCTTTTCAAAGATTCGGCACGAAAACTCCCGCTCAACTCTGCTTGGGCGGGAGTTTTTCCAACATTTTTACAGCTTTTCAAAAAAACACCCCCAAAAATGCCCCCGTTTGTGACCTTTGCACGAACCGCAAGTGTCGAAAATGTTATTGACTTTTGGCGGGGCTGCCGTTATAATCAATGTGAATTGTGAAATATTACTGGGATTGCCCTCTGAAAGCGACATTTTTTGGGGCAGTCCTGCCAAATTTTAAGAGGGAGCGTGGTTGCCATGAAATTTGACGTTCGTTACGCCAACCATCCTGACGACTCCAAGGGGTATGATACCGCGGAGCTGCGTCGGCATTATCACATTTCCGGCCTTTTCGAGCCGGACTCCATCAACCTGACCTATTCCCATCAGGACCGTATCATCGCCGGCGGCGTGATGCCTGTTGAGGAGGATTTGGTGCTGGAGAGCTGCAAGGAGTTAGCCGCTCCCTACTTCCTGGCTCGCCGTGAGCTGGGTGCCATCAACATCGGCGGCGCCGGTGTGATGATTCTCGACGGTGTGGAGTACCCCATCGGTCATAAGGATGGCATCTATGTCGGCATGGGTACCAAGGAGCTGATTTTCCGCTCTGTGGACAAGAATAACCCCGCCAAGTTCTATATCAATTCCTGCCCCGCCCACAAGACCTACCCCACCGTGTCCATCCCCATGGACAAGGCCCGGTATAATCATCTGGGCTCTCAGGAGACGGTTAACGAGCGTATCCTGCGCCAGTATGTCCATCCCGCTGTCTGCGAAAGCTGCCAGCTCTCCATGGGCATGACGGCTCTGCTTCCCGGCAATGTGTGGAACACCATGCCCAGCCATACCCATGAGCGCCGCATGGAAGTGTATATGTACTTTGAGGTCGCTCCCGACCAGTGCGTATTCCACATGATGGGTCAGCCCAACGAAACCCGCCATATTGTTATGCACAACGAGGAAGCTGTGATTTCTCCCAGTTGGTCTATCCACTCCGGTGTTGGTACCGCGAACTACACCTTCATCTGGGGTATGTGCGGCGAAAACCAGACCTTCGACGATATGGACGGCATTCCCACCGAGAACCTGCTGTAAAAAGTAAGGAGCGGCGCAAGCCGCTCCCTATATTGCCCTTATTTTCGGTTGACCCAAGCCACTCTTCCCTGGACTTCCGGGGTTTCAAAGAATCTTGCGGTTTTATCCCGCTGCGTTCCCTGCCACTTGTCGAAGCCAAGGGGGCTGATGTGAGGCCCGTAGGTGCAGCTTTCAAAGCTGCAAAGGCCGGCATCCCGCCAGGGTCGTGCCAGATAGATGCTTCCGTCCGCTACGCCCGCTTCGCAGGTAAAGGAGCAGTTGCGGAATACATAGCCTTCCGTCTGATCCGCGCCGTGAGCCGGAGCGGCAACGAAGCCCGTGTTTCTGGCATCCACCAGGCTTCTCAGCTCGCAGCCATCAAACAGCGTGCTTCCGCAGCCAAAAATGAAATCCACCGTTCCTTCAATAAGGCAGTTCACAAAGGCCTGCTTCATGTTTCCGCCCCGGCGCAGGCTGTCCGTTAAAAAGCCTGTGTAGCGCTCGATAAGATCATCGGGAAGGGGGCCGGCAAAGAGGGTATCCTGGGTGGAGCTCAGGCGGCATTCTTCCATGCGAAAGTTGTCCGCTACCACACTCAGCGCTACCTCCTGTCCCTTGATTTCCGGGGAAAGGGCATCATTTACGATGGCAAGGTTTTGGATGGTTACCCCGTCCGCGACGACTGCCAGCGTATAGGTGCGGAAGGTAATGAGCTGAAAACCATCGTCGTCAGCCTTTCGTGCGTAATCATTCCAAACGAACACGGTTTTATCCATGCCCGAGCCGACCAAGGTCAGGCCGGGGGTAGCGATTACCGCCTTCTGCCGATAGATGCCGGGGGCGAATATCAAGGTGGAGCCCGGTTCGGCCCGGTCAAAAACGGCTTGCAGCCGGTCGTCCGGTGTCACATAGATAATTTTTGGCATATTTTCTCTCCTTCTTTTGTAAAAATGTGCCAATATAATAGCACGAAGCTATAGACAAAATCAAGTTTTTGCTGTACAATTTATTAAGGATATCATATGAAACGACAAATCAGCTTTGCCCAGTACCGCGCCATTGATTTGGCAATGCTTACCGGGTTCATGCTTTTATCGGAAGCCGGAATCTATGTCGCCGGAGCCACGATTTTCCCCGGCGAGGTGATCAAAGCCTCTCCGGTGGGTGCCGTTGTAGCGCTGGTGATGATGCGCTGGGGCGCATGGGCTGCCATTCCGGCTGTTCTGGGTGGGCTGCTTCGGGCAGCTCTGGACGGTTTAGTTACCGAAACCTACATAATTTACGGTGCAGGCAACCTGCTGGTGCTGGTTGCGCTGCTTTACTTGAAGCTCTTCGGAAAAGAAAATGTTCGCAAGAGCGTCCTGAAGACTCTGGCCTTTGGCTTGGTCGTTCAGGTTCTTATGCAACTGGGCCGCGGGCTGGCCGCGCTGGCGCTGGGGTTCCCGGTTGAAGTCTGTTACAGCTTTATTACGGAGGATGCTCTGTCCGTGCTGCTTACAGTAGTCGCGGTATGGATCATGCGCCGAATAGAGGGTCTTTTCGAAGACCAAAAATTATACCTGCTCCGCATCCAGCAGGAGCGCCAAGTTGAAGGGAGAGAACAGTTTTGAAAAAAACGACGGCTGGGGATTTCTTAATTTATGACAAATCCTCAAACACCTACCGCGCCGATCCAGAGCAGATCGTTCGCGATGATGTGGAAAAGCACTACTGGTTAAATGTGGTGCGCTCTATTCTAAAGGACTGGCGCCTGTATCTGATGCTCATTCCGATGATCCTGGTGTTCCTGTTCTGGCGTTACTTCCCCATGTATGAGCTGCTGGCCAGCTTTAAGAGTACTGCCAATATGCAGACTCCTGTAGCGGACCGTGAGTTTATCGGCTTCTACGCGTTCAAGAAGATCATTGCCGGCGATATGGCACCCCGCTTCTGGAGAGCTCTGCGTAACACCTTCCTGCTGAGCTTCTACGGTCTGTGCTTCGGCTTCCCCATGCCCATTATTCTGGCCCTGTTCTTCAACGAGATCAAGTCCAATTTCCTGCGTTCCATCTATCAGGTTCTTACCTACCTGCCTAAGTTCGTTTCCACCGTTATCATGACCTCTATCGTTACCATGCTCCTGAAGCAGGGCGGCATGACTTTCGACGATGGTATCCTGGTCAAGGCGCTGCATAGTATCGGGCTTATCAGCGACCAAGCGGTGAAGACCGGTATGCTTCGCAACCCTGCTTTCTTCCGTTCCATCTATCAGATTTCCGGTATTTGGGAAGGCGCAGGCTATGACAGCATTGTCTACTTCGCGGCAATCATCGCCATCTCTCCCACCAGCTACGAAGCCGCTCAGATTGACGGTGCCGGCAAGATGGCTCAGATGCGTTATGTGGTCATTCCCAGCATCCTGTCCACCCTGGTTATCATGCTGATTACCCGTATCGGTTCTCTGCTGCAGATCGGCTACGAAAAGGTCATCCTGCTGGCTCATGAGACAACCAAGTCCACCGCCGAAGTGGTATCCACCATGGCCTACGAAATCGGCGGTATGGGCGCTGACGGCGGCGGCGGCACTTCTCAGCCCGGTATCGCTATGGCAGCCGAGATGATGAACAACATTGTCGGTATGCTCCTGGTTATCGGCGCGAACACCATTGCCCGCAAGGCATCCAATGTCTCGCTCTACTAAGGGGGTAAGCACATGAAAAGAAAGCTTGAAATTTCCGAGCTGATATTCAAAATTGTCAGCTACACATTCCTGACCATCTTCGCACTGATGTGCCTGTATCCCTTTATCTATGTTGTTTCCGCTGCTCTGTCCTCTTACAACGCCATTACCTACTCTAAGGTAGTTCTGTGGCCTACCGATACCGGCAAGGATGTTGTGTTCATTACCGAAGCCTTTAAGGAAATGTTCACCAATGACCAGTTCTGGGTATCCTACGCCAACACCCTGTTCCTTACCATTTACGGTACCGTGTTCTCCCTGCTGGTTGCCATTCTCGGCGCGTATGCTCTGAGTAAAAAGCGCCTGCTGTTCCGCCGATTCTTCAACTTCTTCCTGGTGTTCACCATGTGGTTCTCCGCAGGTCTGGTTCCCCAGTATCAGAACTACATCAAGACCGGTGAAATCTTCAGCAAGATGGGCATTAAGGACGAAAAGTGGCTCATCGTTATCGCCATGGGTATGGCAGCTATGAACATCATTCTGCTGCGTAACTCCTTTGAAGGTGTTCCCTCCGATATCGAAGAGGCTGCTATCGTGGATGGCGCTACGGAGTTCCAGGTGCTGACCAAGGTATTCATCCCCATGTCCAAGTCCACCATTGCTACCGTTACTCTGTTCTTCGCCATCTCCCGCTGGAACGGTTACTTCTGGGCAAACCAGATGATTTCCAAGGAGTATTCCAAGCCCCTGCAGGTGTTCATCAAGAACAAGGTTGCCGAGTATACCGACCCCGACTTCCTTTCTTCCTGGAACAGAAATTACCATCCCGACTCCGTTGTTTACGCCCTGATCGTCTGCTCCATCATTCCCATTCTGATCATCTACCCCTTCATTCAGAAGTATTTCGCCAAGGGCACCAATGTGGGCGGCGTGAAGGAGTAATTCCATCCGTATAATTTCCGGTTTTCCGGAATTTATAAAAATCTTTATTCATTAAGGAAAAGGAGAAAATCAAATGAAGAAGCTCATCTGCATGCTTTTGGTGCTTGTTCTGGCTATTTCCTGCTTCGCAGGCTGTGCCAAGGAAGCTCCCAAGGCAACCGATCCTGCTACCACTCCCGGTAGCACCGAACCTCAGGTAACCACTCCTGCGGCAACCGAGCCCGAGAAGCTTGAGTACGCTGCCGGTACCGAGCTGCGTATGGCCACTGGCTATAACAACTCCAAGACCGGTCTGTGGTTCGACGCTGATACCGCTAAGGACGGCATCACCCTGTCCGACGGCAACACCTACCACACCGGCGACCTGAAGCCCACCTGGGTTGAGGTTGAGAATGTTCTCGGCATCAAGCTGAGCAACCAGTACCAGGGCAACAGCGCCACCAAGGAATTCCAGTACTGGCAGGACCGCCTGAACGAAGTTGACATGGTTTCCGTAAACCTGGCCGCTGCTAACGAGGCCGGTGTTGACGGCAAGCTGGTCAACATCGCTGAGTATCTGGACAAGATGCCCAACTTCAAGGCTTACCTGGATGCTAACCCCATCGTTCGCCTGTCCATCACCGGCGACACCACCACCGGCGCTATCTATGTATCCCCCTACTTCGATGGCGTTAACGACATCGAGCGTATGCCCCTGATGCGTACCGACTGGGTTGAGAAGCTGCTGAACGGCGAAGGCGAGTTCACCGCTGACGCTTGCGACAAGCTGGCCGCTGCTGTTTACACCCCCTACATGCCCACCTCCGGCAAGGTCGCTGTTGACGTTGTTGAGGCTGACGGCGTAACCGTTAAGACCATCAATAAGGACTACGACGCTGCCGGCAACATCGTTGCTGTTATGAACGACGCTCTGGCTGCCGGTGAAGTTGACGGCGTTGCCGCAGTTAACATGCTCCGTAAGTACATCGACGAAGCTTACGCCGGCTACTACGGCACCAACCGTGCTGACCTGTTCATCGGCCAGAACGCTGCTTGGGACGCTGACGAGCTGGTTGCTCTGTTGCGTTGTGTCGTTGCCAACTCCGCTACTCTGAATGCCGACGGCCAGAAGGTTCAGGGCCTGTTCTCCCGTGAGGACGCCAACAACCAGCGCCGTGTTGACATGTTCCGTTTCGCTCACATCCTGTTCGGTGTCCGCGGTCTGGAATCCCGCAACAACTGGCTGTACGCCGACTCCGAGGGCAACATCCATGACGCTCGTCAGGAAGTTGCTACCTACGAGGCTCTGGAGCGTATGAACGCCATGGCTCAGGAAGGGCTGATTTCCGAGTCCTACATCAACTCCTTGGGTGAGAAGACCGAGACCATGCTGGCCAACGACATTGGCTTCATGCACTACGACTACTGCCAGACTCAGACCATCTACAATGCTTCCAAGCTGGATACCGCTGCAGGCGAAGCTTACCGTCCTGTTATGGTTCCTGTTGCCCGTTGGTACGACGGCACCAGCGCTGACGGCGTTTACATGCGCTTTACCGAGTCCTGGCGTTCCGTTAAAACCGATGCTTGGGCAATCTCCGCTGCCGGTGTTGCCGGTAACGAGGACAAGCTGAATGCTGCTCTGGCTCTGATCGACTACGCTTACTCTCCCGAAGGCATGATTCTCATGTCCTACGGCCCCGCTGCTTTCCGCTCCACCGAGACCTTCATGTTCAACGGTGAAGAGATGCCCAAGATTTCCGAGGGCTGCTACAACGACCTGATGAGCCTGACCGGCGGTAACTACACCAACTTCGCTCGTCAGTATCTGGGCTCCACCCTGAGCTTTGCCAAGAGCCAGGCCTTCGAGTTCCAGTGCACCAATGCTGTTGGTCAGGTTGGCGCTACCATGATTTCCAACGCTATCGCTGCCGGCACCATCAAGCATCCCATCCTGGGCCTGCCCGAGAATATGTGGTATGCTTCCATGCCCACCGAGTTTGGCCACACCGATGAAGAGTCCACCGAAATCGGCGCTCTGACCGAGCTGGGCAACACCAACTTCGGTACTTCCAATAATCAGGGCAACATCCTGGTTGACCAGATCTGCAAGGGCTACACCATCGACGGCATTACCGACGCCGCTTCCGCTGCCAACAAGGTTGCTACCTCTTGGGGTGGCAAGTACTTCCTGATGCTGAAGCAGGCTGCTTTCGACCGTCAGGTTGCTTACTACAAGTCTCTTATCGGCTAATCCTTCCTCTATATGGTGTTGCGGCTTTGGTTTCGGCCGCTGCCGCACACTCTGAGAAACCTTTACCACATAAGTTGATTGTTTGATCCCAAAGCCCGGAGGCGCTTAGAGCGCCTTCGGGTGAGGAACCAATCGACGCGGGAGGTCATTATGTATAAAAAACAGCTTCGCTTCCAAAAGATAATTTGCCTGCTGGCAATTATTGTTGCAGCCATTTGGTTTGTTTACTCCCTTGGCTTCATTACTACCATTTATGAATTGCTGGGTACCTCTTCCATGGTTTCCGGCTCCGTGCTTTACAAGGATATGCAGCCCTTTAACAAGGCATTTACCAATTATGCCCTGTACGCTATCCTTATTTCTCTTCTGCTGATGGTGACCAACACCCAGATCCGCAGAAAGTATTACATCTCCAATTTCATTGCTATCGTTGCCAATGTTGCGGTCAATGTAGCAATGCCCATCTACGCTTATACGCACCTTTCCAAGTTCGCAGAGCAGTTCAAAACCACCGTTGATTTTGATATGCTGAAAATGCTTTGTGAAATGAAAAATGTAAAATATACCGAATCCACCTGGCTTCTGGACATCAATGTAGTGATCGGTGCTCTGTCTATCCTGGTTGCTGTTGGTCTGGTCGTCAATCTTATTTGGAAAATTTCTTTGATGCGTGGCGAGAAGAAGCTCATCAATGAGGGTAAGGAGGTAGCGTAATGGACGAAAAAAATTTGAAGCTGGATCGTATGCGCTACACCAAGGACAAGCGCTCTGCAAATATGGTGCTTCTGGCTATCGTATTCAATGTTCTCTATTATGTCAGCGTTTATCAGCAGGATCACCCCGTGGTTAAGCCGATTTCCGCGGATTACCCCTACTACTCTTGGATGATCGGTGCATCCATTGTGCTGAATCTGCTGTTCCTGCTCATTGGCTTCCTCTGCTCCGAGGGCGTTAAGGGGCGCAAGACTGGCTATACTGCCATGCTGCTGGGCCTTGGCGCGCTGCAGATTATCCGCATTTTCTACCTGCCGGCAAAGGCGAAAGCAGCTACCTATACCAATGCCGGTGAAACCTTCCATGTAATGACCAATGGTCAGTACACCTTTGCTGTTGTCATGCTTGTACTTTCCGGCGCTCTGTGCATTGCGGCTGCTCTGAACAGCTACACTAACAATGCAAAGCTTGCGAAGTACATGAAGTCCATCGAATCTTAACCGGGAGAGGTGAAACATTATGGCAGAACTGAGCTTACAGCACTTAGAAAAAATCTATGACAATAAGGTTCAGGCCGTGTTTGACTTTAACCTGGATGTCAAGGATGGCGAACTGATTGTTCTGGTCGGCCCCTCCGGTTGTGGTAAGTCTACCACCCTGAGAATGGTTGCCGGTCTGGAAGACATTACCCATGGCAAGCTGCTCATCAATGGCAAGGATGTTACCGCCGCTCCCGCAAAGGATCGCGACATCGCCATGGTATTCCAGAACTACGCATTGTATGGTCACATGACCATTTATGAAAACATGGCCTTCTCCCTTACCCTTCGCAAGGAGGATCCCAACCTGATCCACAAGAAGGTTATTGCTGCTGCGGAAATCTTGGGCCTTATGGAGCAGCTCAACAAGAAGCCCGCTCAGCTTTCCGGCGGTCAGCGTCAGCGTGTGGCCATGGGCCGTGCGATTGTTCGTAACCCCCAGGTGTTCCTGTTTGACGAGCCCCTGTCCAACCTGGACGCCAAGCTCCGTTCCGGCACCCGCCGCGAGATTATGCTTCTGCATAAGCGCCTGAATGCTACCATGCTCTATGTTACCCACGACCAGACCGAGGCTTTGACGCTGGCTGACCGTATCGTATGTATGTCCATGGGTCATGTTCAGCAGATCGGCACGCCTCTGGAGCTGTACGATTCCCCCGCGAATCTGTTTGTTGCTTCCTTTATCGGCCTGCCTCCCATGAACTTCATGGATGTGGAGGTGAAGGGTGACAAGCTTGTCAATCCTCATTTTACCCTCCCCATGAACGAGAAGGAAAAGAAGGCGTTGGCTCAGTATCAGGGCAAGACCGTTGTTTTGGGCGTTCGTCCTGAAAACTTTGCCGTGGGCAATGATTTCCAGATGAAGGTCATTAACAACGAGAACTTGGGTATGAACACTCTGGTTCACGGTCACTTGGGCGCTGACGGTAAGGGCACACGCATTACCACCAAGCTGCACGGTTGGTGTGACTACAAGATTGACGATGTAGTTTCCCTGACCGTTAACCGCAAGCGTTTCTTCGACAAGGAAACCGAAAAAGCCATCGAAGTGGAGGGTTAACAAATGAATTTCTTTGCAAAAATTGGTGCCTCCATTAAGGAGTTCTTTCGCAGGAAGGTTGTTTACCTGAAGCGTAACCCCAAGATTATCCCTCTGCTGATTCTGTTGTTTGGTTTTGTCTACTACTCCCTGAATTTGTCCGCAATTTCTGAGACCACTCTGCAGATTCAGCTCCGCATTGACGGCACAAGCCAAAACATGGGCTTAACGGCTTTTGCGGTTATGCTGCTGTCCATTTTGTGCGTGGTTTGCCTGATGAATGCATTCCCCCGCAGAAAAAAGCCCAATATCCCCATGCTGGTAATTGCCGTTGCTATGATTGGTGTTGTCATTTACTGTGACATTCACTATACCAACTGCATCTGGTACTGGTGGAATCACACCGACCGCCGTTTCGACTATGTTGAAAAGGCCTACAATGCTTTCTATACCCATATGTACATCACCATTGCCGGTGTTGTCGCCCTGGCACTCATGCCTGTTTACACCAGACTGTTGAAGCTGGTCAACACCAGTGTTGAAGTGGAAGACAACGGCAAGATGGATGCTATCGAGCTTTCTGAGGACTAATATTTCCCAATGTCTAATAATCGCAAAGACGAAATAAAAAACTATGAGCTGAGTTCTGAGGCGGTCGATACCCTTGCCAATGCGGACAAGGAGGAGATCCCTCAGTATTCAGAGGAAGAGCTTTCCAAATACCGTAAAAAGAAGTTTCACATTCCCGACTGGCTGAAGGTCATTTTCATGAAGTTCTGGTTTGCCGGTGCAATTTGCTTCTTCATCGTATTTGGTACTGGTGCTACCCATCTGCTGGATTTGTATGTAGCCCTGTCCATTATTCTTGGCATGGTTACCGATTTACTTACCAACAATGTGGTTCGCTTTATTGAGCCTTATGAGGGCGCAAATTCCAAGTACCTTCTGGTTACCCACCGGGGTATGGTGGGATTTGGTCTGAACCTGCTTCTCGGTTTCGTCACCATCGGCTTGGTAATGGGATGCTACTTCCTGCTCAATTTGTTTGTTCCCATCGGCGTAGAACCTCTGCTCTTCGGCCTGCTGTGCATGGGTGCGGAAATGCTGCTCATTGGTATCAAGCACCTTTGCAGTTCCATCCTTAACGATGCCAAGGCTGCCGCTCTGGGCGATAGCAAAAACGCCACGAATGAATGATCGCCCCAGGGCATCAACGATCCCAAGCGCCGGATAATCCGGCTGTAACCCCATAGATAATCACTTGAGTAAAAGGAGTATCGGAATATGGCATACTTGACGCTGAAAGGACTCAATAAGATTTATCCCAACGGCTTCCATGCAGTGCACGATTTCAACCTGGAGATCGAAAAGGGCGAGTTCATCGTTTTCGTCGGCTCCTCCGGCTGTGGCAAGTCTACCACTCTGCGTATGATTGCCGGTCTTGAAAATATCAGCAAGGGCGAATTTTACATTGATGGCAAGCTGGTAAACGAGAAGTCCCCCCGGGACAGAGGCATCGCCATGGTATTCCAGAGCTACGCTCTGTATCCCCAGATGTCTGTGTATGATAACCTGGCCTTCGGTCTGCAGTTGCAGGGCATCGATGAAGACATCGTGGAAGAAAAGGTTATGCGGGTCGCCAAGATTTTGGGCCTGACTGACTATCTGGATCGTATGCCCAGAGCGCTTTCCGGTGGTCAGCGTCAGCGTGTAGCGGTTGGTCGTGCGATCATCCGCAAGGTGGATGTGTTCCTGATGGACGAGCCTTTGTCCAATCTGGACGCGAAGCAGCGTGTTACCATGCGTGCTGAAATCGCGCAGATTCACCGGGAAACCGGCGCTACTACCATCTATGTTACCCACGATCAGATCGAGGCCATGACTCTGGCTGACCGTATCGTAATTATGAAGGAAGGCTACATCCAGCAGGTAGGCACACCCTATGAGCTGTACTTCAAGCCCGCCAACCTGTTCGTTGCCGGCTTCATTGGTGAGCCTCCCATGAACTTCATCAAGACCACCGTTAAGGGCGGCTGTGTCAATATTAACGGTACGGTTCTGGATATTTCCAAGAACCTTGGCAGCAAGGAGGAAGCCTACGAAGGCAAGGATATTTACTTCGGTTTCCGCCCCGAGCATATCAGCCTGGGCAGCAAGGAGGGCGAATATGTCCTGCCTGCCAATGTTGAGCTGACCGAAATGCTGGGCGACAATACCAATGTTTATATTAACATCGGTGATGTCAATGCCATTTTGAAGGTAAATCCCCACGAGGCTCCCAAGGTCGATACCGACATTACCTTCTCCATCCCCAGCGAGTACACCTACCTGTTCGACGCTGAAACGGAAGAAGTTATTATCGGTTGATTGCCGAAATAATTTTATAAAATCAAATCAAGAATATGTGAGGAAAGTAGTTATGAAGTTCCATAACCTGTATGTTTCCTCTGTATCCGCTTGCTTTGAACTTGAGAATACTGCTCCGTACTATGCAGAGCAGGAGTATGACGTTACTGTTAATGGTGCGCCCGCCCTTCTGGGCGTGCGCACCAACGTTTTTTCTCTGTTTGATCTAAAGCCCGATACGGAGTATGTTGTTGGCGTTGGCGAAGATACGGTTACCGTAAAGACCCTTACCGAGAACGGCTGTATTTCCGTCCGTGATTTCGGTGCCAAGGGCGACGGTGTGACCGATGATACCGCAGCTTTGCAGGCGGCTATTGACTGCACCCCCAAGGGTGGTCGTCTGCTCGTTCCCGCCGGTACTTATTTTACCCGTCCTCTGGTTTTGAAGTCCAACATGACCTGGCACTTGCAAAAGGATGCCGTTATTCTGGGCGATCCTGTGGAAGACCACTATCCCATTCTCCCCGGTGAGATTCAGGACTGTGAATGTGATGGCAAAGTCCATCAGATTTCCTCTTGGGAGGGGCACCCCACTCCCGGCCGCCAGAGCTTTATTTCCGCCCACTATGCCCAGAATATTGCCATCGTCGGTCAGGGCGTGATTGACGGCAACGCCATCCACGGCGATTGGTGGGTGAATGTGAAGCAGCGCAAAATCGGCCGCCCCAAGCTGGTATGGCTGAACAACTGCGAAAATGTAACCTTCCACGGCATTACCGGCCGAAATTCCGCCTGCTGGAACTTCCATCCCTTCTTCTCCAAGAATATTTTCTTCTACAATACCGCTGTGGAAGCTCCCAAGGACAGCCCCAACACCGACGGTACTGACCCCGAATCCTGCGACAATGTGCAGTATATCGGTATGCGCTTCTCTGTTGGCGATGATGCCATTGCACTTAAGTCCGGCAAGATGTACATGGGCATGAAGTATCAGACTCCCGCTACCAACCATGTGGTTCGCAACTGCCTGATGGAGTATGCCCACGGTGCCGTGGTTTTGGGCAGCGAAATGGCCGGCGGTATTAAGGACTTTACCGTAAGCCAGTGCTACTTTAACCATACTGACCGCGGCCTGCGTATCAAGACCCGCCGTGGCCGGGGTAAGTATTGTGTGGTAGACAATGTGGAGTTCAGCAACATCCGTATGGACAATGTCATGACCCCCTTGGTCATCAATATGTACTACTACTGCGATCCCGACGGCAAGACTGAGTATGTTTGGAGCAAGGAAAAGCTGCCTGTTGACGACGGTACGCCCTACATGGGCAACTTCACCTTTAAGGACATTCAGGCTACCGACTGCGAATGGGCCGCCGGTTACTTCTACGGCTTGCCTGAGATGCCCGTGGAGTCCGTTACCATCGAGAACATGAGCTTTACCTTTAAGGAGAACGCTTCCTCCGGCTGCCCCGCTATGATGAGCTTCCTGGAGCCTATGAGCAAGAAGGGCTTGTATTTCAACTGCGTCAAGAAGGTTCATCTGAAGAATGTTTCCATCAGCGGTCAGGAGGGTGAGCGCCTGATTACGGAAAATGTGGATGAGGTAATGGAAGAATGAACATGATTGAAGCTTATGTCCAGCGGATTATGGCAGAATCCACTCCGGATCGCCCCCTGTGGAACATTGAAAAAATCCATCAGGGCAAGGTAAACGGCTGGAACTATATTGACGGCTGCATGATGGCCGCTCTGCTGAATCTGCATAAGATTACCGGCGAGCAGCGCTACTTCGAGTTTGCGGAGAACTATTTGGACTACTATGTTCAGGAAGACGGTTCCATGCTGGGCTTCCGGGAAGAGGAGTACAATCTGGATAACATCTGCGAAGGCCGTGTTCTTTTCGATGTGTACGAGGCTACCGGCAAGGAAAAGTACCGCAAGGCCATTGATATTCTCTACGGTCAGCTTTACCGCCAGCCCCGTACTTGGGAAGGCAGCTTTTGGCATAAGCGGATTTATCCCCATCAGGTCTGGCTGGATGGCTTGTATATGGGTCAGGTGTTTTACACCCGCTATACCACTAAGTACGATAACTGCTCTGCCTATGATGACATTCTCAATCAGTTCCGCACCGTCCGTAAGCGCATGTACGACAGCGAAACCGGCCTGTACCGCCATGGCTATGATGCCAGCCGCAAGGCTTTCTGGGCGGATGAGGACGGACGCTCCAAGAACGCTTGGCTGAGAAGCCTTGGCTGGTTCTCCGCAGCCCTCATCGATGTACTGGCCTATTCTGACCCTTCCAAGGAGGCGTTCCGCAAGGAAATTACCGCCATTGCCCAGGAACTGGCGCAGAATCTGCTGCCTTATATCGATAAGGAGACCGGTATGCTCTATCAGGTGCCCAACTTTGTGGGCAAGGAGAAGAATTATCCCGAAACCTCCGGTTCCGCCATGATTGCCTATTTCTACATTAAGGGCACTCGTCTGGGCATTCTGGACAGCAGCTACGCTAAGGTTGGCGCGGATATCTTCCAGTCCATCTGTGACCGGTATCTGTACGAAACCGACGGGAAGCTGAATTTGGGCGGTATTTGTCTGGTAGCCGGCCTCGGCCCGGAGAATAACCGCCGCCGTGACGGCTCTTACGAATACTATATGTCCGAGCCTATCGTAGAAAATGACGCCAAGGGTCTTGCACCCTTCCTCATGACCTACACCGAGCTACTCCAGGCACAACAATAATTGCAACGCCCGCTCTCACCGAGAGCGGGCGTTTTGTTTTGGTTCTATGTCAATAGTTGGGGTAGAGATAAAAAAGAAATAATTGTAAGTCGTG
>JBJDYH010000285.1:0-7767 GCA_051867135.1 Faecousia sp.
CGTGAACGGATCCTTGACGGCGTCAATCAACGCTTTGCGCAGGCTGCAATCGTACAGCAGTATCTCCTCGAGCATCATTCCGAAATCTCGTGGCCGCAGACCCCAATCCCCGTTATGCCGCACATCCTCACCCCATCAATCGAAAATATAAAGTCGATTGAATATGAGCAGTACATTAAACTGAAAACCCTGATCGTGCGCTGCTGTCATGCAAGAGTCCCTTACGCATTTGCCGCTTCCGGGACGGTCATTTGCGCCGAGAGGATGGGTGAATCCTGTGCACCCCTGATTGGTGATTTCGAAATTTATGGTGATTTTGGCCGTTATTATCTCGAGTATCAAATCGACAACGACAATCAGAGAACTGATGAATTAAAAAATGAGTACTCAGAGCGTTTTGTTGCATTTGGCCAGCTTATGATTGATTTAATTAATCTGCGCAAAGCCCAACTCGCGGAGGATGGTTATTCCGATGCAGAAATTTTCATTATGCCCTTTGGCGCCACAGCATCCGCTCCGTATGAGTTTTTGAACAAGGCCAAAGTATCCTCGTTTGTCCGCAAGCTACTTACGTTGGTTGGTTGCAACGAGCAATGGCTTGAGCAACAGGCCAACAAGATGTTCGCTGCCGCAGAAGCCGAAGGCAATCGTGAAGATCTTGATGTCGGAGCTCATGAACTGAGAAGCACCATTGCTACTTTTGCCGGAAACGGCGGAATGTCCACCGAAATGCTTGATGCCTATCTTGGGCATGTAAATCCACGGAATAAAAAGGGTGACTATTCCACATTAGAGGATGCTGAAAGGGTCTGTAGGATCCTGGATCGCTGTCTGCTGCATGGAAGCCTGTGTGCAACAAGCAACCCGGCAATTACTCCTGTACCCATTACTGTTTCCCATAGCTATCATCTCGAGGGCAATTCCGCCTACCGTTTCCAGTGTGACACCGATATGTACGTAGAGTTTGACCTGACAACGCTGGAATGCGGGGACAACATCACGATCCAATTCCCTGCGGAATGCAAGTCCAATGTTCTGCAGCGCCGCACAGTCCCCGATACCATTGCGGACAAGCGTACTCGCCCCATTCTGTTAAAGCTTCCGGATCCCGAAACTGTGGAGAAGTGGATCACCGAAGCAAAGCAAATCGACCTGACAGACATCATCAAACATTACGGAGGCCAAGATGCAGATCCAGATTAAGCATAATCAGGACAAGAAGGGTAAGGACCGCATTCGCGGTGATTGCGTCTACATGGACACCAAGTTCATTTTCACTATCCACGCAGCCACAAAGCGGGAATACAAATTTGTCCTGACCGTCAATTTGATTTCCCCCGCAACAGGCAACATTTTGCAAAAAACCGGAAAACCTCGCAATGATTTCAAGAAAAAACTTGATGCCAAATTCCTTGACTTGGCAAAAAAGGAAGAGGCGCCTAATCTTTCCCCTGACGATGTGGAAAAGCTGGCAAAAGAGCGGAAACTATTGGAAGAGAAAAGAAACCGTTTCAATGCCGGCCTCTCTCTAGACGAATTGAACGCCACCGCATCGGCTTATCTGCATGACACCACCAAAACCACAATTGAAAAGCATGTTAAATCTCTGGTTCAGAAGCTTTATGGCGATAACCGGGATGACATCTTCAAATGTCTCAATCTCGCAGACGGCATGGGAGAACTACATGCACGCACCGCATACGATATGTTCCAAAATGACTTCTTTCGCTTTCTGAGGGCTGTCAGTCGGCAGGTGCTAAGCGAGAAGAAAAATGCGCTGAAAAGATTCTGTAATTCATTGGAAAAACCCATCAGCAGTTTGACAGATGCTGATATTCGGAAGGCAATTGTAGGATTGACCGCAACAGACAGGAAGCATCTCAGGATGATTGAAAAATTTTTCGATTTTGCTGGGAAAAGCAGAGCTTACAACGGTGTTAATCCTGTTACACGGTGCCGTACAAACAACAATTTCCCGGGAAAAGATTCGAACGGGAGTCACTCCTCTGAGATGATTCTCACGCATCTTTCACCTTCTGTGGATCGAAAGCTGCACGATCTGATCAACGAACAACTGGAAACCGATGATATGTGCCTTGCCATCCCTTTGGCCAAAGGATTCCGGATGCCAATCGCACGTATCTTGGAGATTACATGGAAAGATGTTATTATAATTGACAATGAGGTCTTGATTCAGGATTATAATAAGACATACGCAGGAGGCACGCACAACTACCTCCGCCCTCCCCTCCGCGAAACGGCCAATTTTATCATTGCACGCTATCACTTTCTCCTCAAAAAAGAGAATAAATCGCAGTTAAAGACTATGCCCCTCGTTTCAATTCCCGGTGAAACAGTGGCGAAGAAAAAGGCTGCATTGTCAAAATATTTTCGTACCATGTTACAAGATGCCGGTATATCGGCAGGACAGATTAGTACAGCTGTCGATCCCAATAATCCAAAAGCTGCCGGCGGAGCTGGATACACATTACTTTGTAAGCATTATGATCATACCCTAAAAGATGTTTGCGGTGTAGACCTGGATTCCGGCGTTGGATGTTTTCTCCGTTCCCTCCGCATACACGATACGACCACAGATTATTATCGTTGCCTTAGTGATAAGACCGGAAATCACTTTCTTGAGGTCATTACACGGCGTGACGGCTACCGTGAAATTTTGCTTGATGGTCATCCGGCCAAAATCAGCAGCAAACTCAACGATGACAAAACTGTACGCACCACAACCGTCGCCTCCGGCGGCCCGAAACTGATAACAGGTGTTTTGACAAGGAAAAAGATCTTTTTGCCCGCTGGATCGAAATTGGTATTCTCGGCTGGCGAAGGTGTGCGGGGTACAGTCTGCTTCACCACAGAGCACGATGAGGAAATGTCTGCCGAATATACGCCGCTCTACTAACACTTAACAAATATCCGGCTACCGCAAAACAGCACGACCGTGGTAACTTGCCTCGGTCGTGCTGTTTTTGTTTTGGCTCGAAACCTCTTGCCTTTTTTCGCTAATAGGGTAGATCATTATCTTGTCTTGGCTGATAAAAAGGACGAGCAAAATGCGGATCGCCGCGTTCCTGCCCGCGTTATGGGCGCCCAGCATGAGCCGTTATAACCCTATTTGATCCAGCCTCATATGGAGCATCATGATCGGCTACGCCGAGAGTGACGAGCACATCATAAAGTTAAGCTTACTTAATTCCAGGTGCAGTAATTCATCCGCTCCGAGTAGCAAAACGCAAAAGTCATGTAGCCAAAAGCGGTACAAGTGTGCTATTCAATTGCTTGATGTTCTTGAGTCGTTTTCCAAAATGTGTCTACAGGGATAATTGATCGTTTGTATGCCATACACTATTCCAACCTGATCCTTGACCAGTCAAAATACCACGGTGCCCTTGCGGAAAACGATATGTATGAAAATCCAAGGTTTTTTCGCTCCTTTTTTGCCAAAAACCTTGGATTGATGGATGGCTAAATTCCAAGGTTTTCTTTCCGTCACCCGAAAGATCACCCACGAAAATCCAAGGTTTCTTTCATTCGTTTTAGCTTAAAATACACCATTTTTATCCAAGGTTTTATCGTCTCTGAAAAATGATAGGTAATGTTATTCCCGGGATATTTGTGGTCAAGCTGTGGTCAATGCCAAACGAAAGACTCCGCAAACCGTTGCAGCGCAACGGTTTGCGGAGTCGATGCTCTTATTCCCACTCAATAGCCGTGGGGTGTTTCGACGTTTTTTTGACCGTTTTTTCGTCTATCGGGCGAGGCTATTTTCCGCTTAGTCTCCGTAGTCTTTTTCTTTGCGGGTCGCCGTAATGCCAAAATAATGCCACGGCCTTTCCCGTGCCTCCTTCTGCTGCGTAGGGAAGTATCCGTCAACAGATGGCGCAGGAATATAACGGGATTATACCACGGAAAGATAGGAGATTGCAACCCAGGAATTGATCTCTTTCAAAAGAGCCTCCTGGGCGCCGTTGTGAGTGGCGATCTGCTGGACCGTATATTTCCGGGTGCCGGTGATGCTGCTGGGAACCTTTGTCCCCTTCGTGGAGGAAAGGCCACCATAGACGGCTCCGGCCTTGATGGTGACGGTGCTGCCGGCCGTAACCTCCTGCGCCTTGCCAATGTCTGCGGCATTCACCCAGCCGTAGACATTGGAGCCCCCGCCGCTGACGGCAACGAGATGGTAGGGGTGCTTCCCGTTATATACCTGCGTGACCTTGGCCTTGCCGGGCTTGCAGGCCTTCCCTGTTGCGGCGTTGGCACTGGAAAAATGGGTGGTGCCGGTGAAGTCAACGACATCACCGACTTTCACCGAGCCCGTGGATGCTCCGCTCGGTGTGGTGGGCGTGGTAGCCGCTGCGGTGCCATAATCTACATAGGGGATTTTCCCGTGCTTCTTCCATGTCCTGGCGTTATAGCCTGCCTTCGCTCCAATGTTGGCGACAGAGGTGATCTGCACCTTATTGGCAAAAGCAGGGGTGCACTCAACGGCAAGTCCGTCCCCGATGTAAATGCCAATATGCCCGGTCGTCCATACAGCTTCTCCGGGCACCATAGAGGCCCACCCCGTGGTGCTCACACCAGAGCAAACGGCAATCATCTGGTCTGCGCTGATGTCGGGAACGCCGTTGGCCTTATAGATCGCGCCGCCATACGCCTTGTTGGCTGCGCCAGTCCACCCCCAAAGAATGGCCTTGATAAGGTTCACGCAGTCGAACCCGAATACAGGCGGCGTCTTGTCTGCTGCCGCCTTAATCATAGCGGTGCGGTCGGCCTGCTTGTTGTAATCGTGATTGTTGCAGTACCGGGTGACGTTACTCCCGGTCAGCGGCGCTCCAAAGCAGCCCATGACATAGAGGGTGCTGTAATTCTTGGCGATGTCGATGGCCTTTGCCACGAGGTCGCTGCTTTTCATCTTTGCCATAATGCTTCCTCCTTAACTTTGGGTATCGTTCTCCGCACCGGAAACAAAGGACTTGACGGCCTGATTGTTTTTCAGCATATCGTTCATTACCTCCAGCGCCTCGTCTACAAGGGTGCTGAAACGCTCAAAGGAAACGAACTTTGCAAGCCAGGGGAAACGAGTAACAAAGAGGTCATAAACCCACCTGAGTTTCAGTTTTCCGGTTCCTCCGCCGAGCTCCTTCTCTGCATTGGTGACTGCCCAGAGAAGCCACTCGCGTACTTTGTCGATCTGCTGGTCGGTGCGAAGGTTGAAAAAGCGGTAAATAAAAACGGCCGCAACCCCGGCTGCGGCCAGGCCGGCAACGATGACCGGCAAGTTGTTGATCAAGGTTTCCACATGAACCTCCTTCAAAGTATCAGAATGTTCCGCCGGGCTGATCTGGTGTGTCTGGGGCGTCCTGGCCGTCAATCCGGTTGAATGGCTGTCCGTCCGCGTCCACGCCGTATTTGTTCCGGCTGTTCTTTAGACCTACCTGGTACAATAGGTAAGAGACGATGGGTGCGATGATGGCGGTAAGGCCAGCGATGGGTAACGTGGCATCAGGGACTGCCGCGCTTCCGGTTTCGATAGCGAGTTCAGTGAGGCGATAGTATTCCTCTATGAGCCAAACCCCGACCCGGGACATCACGATTGCAGCCAACGCGCAGAAGATTTTTGAGAACTCCCGCTTTTTGGTGGCCCATTTTAGGAGAGCCTTCTTGGCCTTCCTTAGGGCAGCCCGTCGCTTCTTCCGTTTCGGGTTTTCAGCTATGTGCTTTCCGGCGGCCATAGCGTCACTCCCAAAGGGCCTGTATGCCCTGCTTTGCAAGGAACTCTTTTTGGTCGTGCTTTACCTGCTCTGCGTAGGAAAGGGCTTTGTGCATATCGCCGTTGCAGTGTGCGTCCGGAATGCGCTGCACAGCTCTTGCTGTCGCCTCGCCAAGGGCGATTGCCGCCCAGGTTCCCTTGACCAAATTGAGCTCGTAAGCCTCCCTGGCCTTCTCGCGCTCTGCAACCTGTTTCTGAAACTCCTCCGTTTTCTTTTCTTCCTTCTTCCTCTCCGCCTCCGCTTCTTGCTCCTTCTTCTTGTCCCGAATGGTGATTTTCCGTTCAAAGTTCCAAAACAGGAAGCCGGTAATCGCGCTTGGAATGCCCATGGCGACAACAAAGGCGGTGAGGGCCTGACCGAATGTAATGGTAATCTCCGTATTAAACACCCCTTTCCGGTAATAAAAAAGCTGCCAGCTCTCCGGCGCGGCCCGGTAGCGCATAAGGGGAAACTCCGTGAAGCCTGGCAACCCTGCACAAAGAAAAGACGGCGACGAGGCTCATGCTCTCGTCGCCGTCTTTTCCGATTGTCCCCCAAATCAAATGGTTCTGGAGGTTAATGAGCCATTCCTCCGCAGAAAAAGAGCCAATGCACAAATCAATACCTTGGCCCTCCGCCTCCTCCATAGCTGCCTCCAGCGTGGATAGGTCGCAGACTTCAAGGAGGGTTTCGTCCGTGGAGGTTTTTTCCGCGCTCATTTGCGCCGCCCCGCAGGCCTTGCGCCCACAAGGGCGGCGATGCTCTGCAAATCTCCGATAGGGGCGTTGTAAAAATCGTGGTTCCAGAGGAAATAGTCCTCATGCTCCGGCCGTTTGTACTTCAAGCACAAGGGGCTTTCCCAAACCTTGTCCCACCGGGCCTGATACCCGGCGTCTCGCTTCTCCAGGCGGGACTTGATGGCGTCCACCAGGCCACCGCGCTCCAGGCCCCGCCCGTCGTCGTCCTGCGAAAAGTAGTCATAGGCGTTTTGGCTGGTGACGGTGCAGAGTGGGCGCCCCTCCCAAAAGAGGAAGCCGTCTCTGACCTCCAGAGGCGTCCCGTAGGGGATATTCACTTGCTTGCCACCGGATATGAACCGGGCCCGCTTCCTGGTGATATAACGCTTATGCTGCTCCATTGGTTAGGCCTCCTTGTTCAGCATGGCGGTCAGTTCGGTGTACTCCGCCTCGGTGATCTTGTCGGCCGCGTAGAACACGTCCAGCTTGGCTTCCATGCCAGCGGTCTGGCCCCGCTCAATCATGCGTTTCAAAGTACGATAAAGCATTTCGATTTTCCTCCTTTCACGCGGTTTCATCCGCCGTGAGGCCCAGCTCCAGCAGGGTCAGGCGGTATTCCTGGTCTACGTTCATGGCGTCGGCGTCTTCCTGGGCCGCCTTGGTGGCGTCCAGTTCCGCGCCGGCGTCCGTTTCCTGGAGAGCGACGGTTTCCAGGCCCTCCAGGGCATCCCGGCCAAGCAGGTGGTAAGTGGTGCCCTCAAAAGCAATGCCCGAAGCCTCCGGCTCCGGGCAAAGAACGAAGCAACCGTTTTCGGCCTGCTTGATATAGTTGGGAGCCTCGGTCATGCCGAGGCTTTCGCCATTGCTGGCGCTGATGATTTTGAACACGTTATTGCACCTCCAAAAATCGCATAGCAAAGTCGCTCCAGGCGAAGAATACGCCCGTGGTCGTTGTAGTTCTCATAGTAGGCGCGTTGGCTCTGCATATATTCTGCTACGTCTTCAAGGCTGCGCCTTCCGGCCTCGTATTCCCGGTGGAAGAATTTAATCTTTCGCCGGGCCCGCTTAATGCCGTCCCGGTTCCCATTCAAGATAACCCGCCCGGTCTCCGTAAGCGTGAACTTCGCCTTACAAAAACGGAAGGGTTTTGTGAGAGGGACGACCTTGCACTTTTTCTTATTGACCCGGATGCCACGGGCCTCGAAGCGCCGAACAATTTCGTGCCCCATAGCCTTTAGCTCCTCCAGATCGGGCCAGATGAGGTT
>JBJDYH010000286.1:0-7749 GCA_051867135.1 Faecousia sp.
GTCGTCGAGGTCGTCATAGTTGAGGATGTCCTCGTCCTCGTCTGTGAGCGCCTCGTCCGGCACGGACACTTCGTACACCTCACATTCCTCGTTCATGCCCGGCCGCCTGCGGCGGTCAATAAGCCTGTCGAGGTCAAAGGCGTTTTTCACTTTATCGGCCTCCGCCGTAAAGCGATAATTGGGATGCTGCTTCAAATCGTACTTTTGGGAATAGAATGGCGGCAGCCCTCGGAGCTGCAAAATGCACCGATCTCCGGGCATGGTGGCAAGCTCACTTGGGGTCATCAGCTCCCGCCCCAGCCGCTGGGTGTTCTGGCTGTAGCTTTCGGACTGCCCACGGGAGCGCCCCTCGGTCTGCATGGAGATGGTGGCCTTGCCCAGCCAGTTCTCGGAAATTTCCTTGATGGTGCTGGCCTCACGGCCACCGAGGAACAGCACACTATCCATGTTGCCGAGAATGGTTTCTGCGTTCTTATCGTAGATGGCCTTGCATTGGGCAAGCTGCTGATACAGCAGGCACAGGCTGATCTCACGGGAGCGGATGACAGCCACCAGCTTTTCCAAGTTTGGCACTTGCCCGGTGTTGGCCGCCTCGTCCCACAGCACCCGCACATGATGGGGCAGCCGTCCACCGTGAACATTGTCCGCCCGTTCACACAGGAGATTGAACATCTGCGAAAATGCCAGCGCCACAAGAAAATTGTAGGTACTGTCCGTATCGCTGATGCAGAAAAATGTCGCCGTCCGGCGATCTCCCATGCGGTCAAGCTCCAGTTCGTCATAGGACATGATCTCCCGAAGCTGAGGGATGTCAAAGGGAGCAAGCCGAGCGCCGCAGGAGATCAAAATGCTTTTGGCCGTCTTGCCGCTGCTGAGCTTGTATTTTTTATACTGCTTCACCGCAAAGCAATTCGGCTTGCGCTGCTCCAGCCCCTTGAACATATAGTCCACGGCGTTGAGGAAATCCTCGTCATCCTCCTTGACCTCCATGCCGGAGATCATGTCCACCAGCGTATTCATGTTGCGATCCTCCTCGGCTCCCTCAAAAATGATGTAGCCCAGCAAAGCGCAGTACAGCAGCGTTTCGGCCTTCGTCCAGAACGGGTCGCCCTCCTTGCCCTCGCCCTTGGTGTTAGAAATGAGGGCGTTGACAAACTTCAGAATGTCCGCCTCGGTCTTGATATACGCCAGTGGGTTATAGTGCATGGATTTTGAAAAATCAATGCTGTTTAACACCTTGATCTTGTACCCCCGGCGCTGCAAAAAAGCGCCGACCTGCCCCAGCACGCCGCCCTTGGGATCGACCACCACATAGGAAGAATGAGCTTGCAGGAGCTGCGGCGTGAGCCAAAAGCGGGTCTTGCCGGAGCCGGACGAGCCGATGCCGCAGAAATTGAGGTTGCGGGCGTTAGCGGGATTTTGGGGGCGGGTATTCATGGTGAGCCGTTCTGTGGCGGTCAAGATCATATTGTTTTCAAACTTGGGATCGACAAAAGGGCGTATATCTTTTTCAGATCCCCAACGGGCTGAACCGTACTCTTCATCACGCCGGAATTTCTTTGCGTTCTTGCTTTTGAAGCAGATCAGCAGACGGAACGCCACCGCCCCCACAATGCCCACCAGCCAGTCAAAGGGGGCAAGGCCGGGGGCAAAGTCGGCAAAGGCTGCGCCGACAGTCTGACCCAGCCCGATGAATTTATGGGCGAAATCACTGCCCGCCGCCAGACGGTAGGCCGTCCCCAGCTTGAGGAACACCCAGCCGATGAACAGATAGGGAATGTTAGGCAACACATATTTCCGGAGCTTATCTGTCACCATGCGTAACCTCCTTGATATGCTCCTTGGGCGGCTTTTCCTTGGCAAGCTGCTGTTCCGCCTGCTTCATCTGTTCGGGGATGTTGGGCTGCCGGGTCTTGGCCCTGTTCAGCACCTTGCGGGAGTATTCCGAAAAGCAGGCGGTCATGGCGTCCGCCTGCCCGGACTTGAAGAACAGCAGGTATTTCCCCGGCTCTGTCTGATAAAAGGCATAGTCCACATTCCACTTCCGGGCTACCCGGTCAAAGAGTTTGGTGTCCCCGGACAGTTCAAGGCTGTTGGTGGATGCGCCGTGCGCCATGAGCTTTTTCACGGTCTGCTTGCCGTGGGGCGTCTGCTTTGCCCGGTGTGCCTTGGCGATCTTGTGCCCCACCGCCCGGACAACATAGGCAAGTCCCCGGGCGGTCAGCTTCGATGCCTTCACCGATACGGCTATCGTGCGCCGGGAAATATCCTCATCTACCAGCCGTCATCGCCTCCTCTCTGATAGAAATATGACCTTGGGACAAGTTGTCCCAAGGTCAGCGTTCATTATGCTCCTTTCTCGGGTGCAGGCGTTCACCCTCCAAAGAAGAACGGTCTATGACCTCCTTGTAGGCCGCCATCTGCTCCCGGATATTCAACTTGGGGTACGCAAAAATGCGGTGTTCGGCGGGAATGTCCTCAATCCCGTGGTACACCTCCTTGAAGCCGCCGCTGCGGGTCAGATAGCCCGTGGGGGCAAAGTGACCGCCCTCGTTGATCCGCATATCCCGCCCGTAGGCTTCAAAATCGAAGTAGGGCAGCACATTGTCCGGCACCTCCAGCAGCTCCATATCCTCCACATAAATGCGCCCCAGCGTTTCATCGTCCGATACGCCGGGGTGGAGTGAATAGCAGTCCAGATTGTGAACAAGGTTGATGATGTCCGCCACGCTGGAAGTGTGGTCGCCCTTGTTGAGTACGGCCTCCAGCGTTTCGATCTCGTCGCTGTCCAGTTCGGAAATGAGATGCGCCAAATGGTTCAGCTCGTCCAAGTTTTCATACTCGGTGAGATAGTCGTATAAGCCCATCACATCGCCGTCAAAGGCGGTGATGAAAAACTCCTCATACCGCACACCGTCCACGCCGATGTTCTTTAAGAGCGATTGCACCTCCTCCGTGGTGGCCGGAAATTTCAGCGTTTCGCCCACAAGCTGCCCCTCGGCGTATTTGCCGAGGTTGGTAATGTAGGCTTCAAATACCGTCATTTGCACCTCCTTTTGTCAGCGCCTCCGCGATCCCCGCCATGATATACTCGGCGCAGGGCAGCGCGATGGCGTTTCCCAATGCCCGGTAACGGTGGGAGGACAGAATTTCCTCGCCGTCCGCACCGTACCTTGTCCAGCCCTCCGGCAGCCCCATGAGCCGCTCGCATTCTGTTTCCGTGGGAAAGCGGACGCAGCCCCCGGCGGGATCGTCCTCATACCAAAAGGCAAAGGGCGAAATGCCACCCGCTAACAGAGTGGGAAAAGGGTCAGTTGGCAGTCCGAAGCTGTTTCGGAACGCTGTTTCCGTCCGCTCCTTGGCGGATGCCCGCATACGAAAGCATTGAAAGGGTCGGGTAATTGGTACACGCCGCCCTGCTTCAATAAAAGAGCCTCGATCTCCGCAGGCGGCGGGCAGCCCGCGATCTCTGCCAAATGCAGGAAGTGACTGCATTGTGCGGGGCTTAAAAAGTATTTCGTGGGAACGCCGTCCTCCAAAGTCTGCCACAAGAAAGATGCGCTGCCGTCGTGCCAGCCGGGGGCTTGCCCAATGCTGGGCGTCCATGAGCCGCCAGCAGAGGTCAGGCGTTCGCCCTCGCACCATTCCGGCTCCTGCCCATCTTCCAGAAGCAGGCATTGAAACATCGGCGTCTGTGAAAGCGGATAGGACGGCTCTAAAATCCATCCGGTCATTTGATGAAAACGCTCCCATGACATTTTCCCAAACAGCGATTGCTGGAAATAGACCATTTGTCGCCTCCCTCATTTCACGGATAATGCGGATGGCTTGAAAAAACAGACTGGATTTTTTTCCCGCAAGCCCCTTGCGGTTGCCGATCTGCGAAAGATTTTGGCACGGTGAGCCAAAGGTGATAATATGGACGGGCGGAAGTTCCCGCCCGTCCAGCTTCGTCACATCTCCCAAGTGCGCCATATCGGGAAAGTGGCGTTTCGTGATGGAGATAGGGGCTTTTTCGATCTCGCTTGCCCATATCGGCTCAATGCCGCAGCGCACCGCCGCCAGCGGAAACACGCCGATCCCGTCAAACAGGCTCCCCAGCCGGAGCGCCGTCATCTTATCTGCGCCCCTGTCCCTTGACGGTCAAAATGCCCTCAAGGGTGGTGGCGGTGATCCCGAGCCGCTGGGCAACGGCGATGTCGTTCTTCATGGCCTCGGTGACGGTATGACCGCACACCACCAGCACATGAGAGCGGCGGAGCAGGTCGCGCCCCATGTCGATGCCGCTCTTATGCTCCTCGGGAACGGCGTCATTGAGGAAAAGGGGCTGATAGAGCGTCGGGCAGATGGGCGAAAAGCCCGCCTCATAGACAGCGCGGCAATACTGCGCCGCCAGCTTTGTGTTTTCGTGGTCGCTGCCGCACCACGCGGCGGTAATATACGCAAGGGGTCGTTTCATTGTAAAATACCTCCGTTTTGTAATGTAGTAGTTCAACCCAAACCCCACGCCCTTTCCCATTCTTGGGAAAGGGGGCGGCTCTGGAGGATATACCCCCGCCGCTTGCCGGAGAAAAAGCATAGCCTGGACAGGCGGTCAAGGGCTGGCCGCTGAAAACAGCGGTGCGATGCACCCTTGACAGCCCGCTCCCGGCCATGCTGGAATACGGGCGGCGACGGGGAACATAACCACAAGAGCCATCCGGGGAAACGAAAGACCTCGGGACAAAAAGTCCCAAGGTCACTTTTCAAGCTCCGTTTTCTTTTCGGGCTTGCCCAGCTCGGGCGGCTGCTTGGCCTTCCAGTCATCCAGCAGAGAAATGATCTTGTCTTTCATTTCCCTTGGGGACTTGTCCTTGCCGAAATACTTTTCCAGTTCCGCGCTATTGATGATCACCTTGTCTACCTCCTTTTTCTCCTGCGACAGAATACCGTCGATCACATCGCCGTTGAGCTTGCCGTCCTTGTCCAGCTCCCGCATTTTCTGTGCCTGCGACAGCGAGGGCGAGGACTGCTGCCCCTCGATGGACACAGCGATATACCTCTGATTTTTGGGGCGGATGAATGAGATCTCCACCGCCGGGGTGAACGCCAGCTTTTTCTCGTCCACCATTTTCTGCAAATCCGGCACAAGTTCGGTCAGGCGGATATACCGCTGCACCTGCTTGTAGTTCATGCCGTTGCGATCTCCCACGACCTGCGTGGAGCGTTTTCCGGCGTCCTTGTCCTCTTCACCGGGACGGGAGCCTTGGTGCTTGATGGCCTCCACCTGCATTTTCAGCGACTGCGCCTTTTCCGTGGGCAAAATGCGCTCACGGTGGCGGAGGTTGTCATCCGTCATGGCAAGGATGGCTTCATCGTCCGTCATGTTGCGGACGATACAGGGCATATTGCGATACCCGGCAAGTTGGCTGGCCATCTGACGGCGGTGGCCCGCGATGATCTCATAGCCGCCGCCCTCACGGGGACGCACCAGTGCGGGCTGGTTGACGCCCGCTGCCTTGACCGACTCCACAAGCCCCTGCATCTCCGCATCATCCCGGACACCAAAGGGATGATTTTTGAACGGGTGCAGGTCTGCCAAATTGAGATAGACGATTTCCTCTTTCTCGGCACGGGTAGCATCACGGGGCGCAGACGGCTCCGGCGTGACCTCCGCACCAGCGGGAGCGCCGCCCTTATCCGGGGCAGGCTTCTCCGGGATGGGCTTGCTTTGGGACTTTTTGTCCCGAGGTTTGGACGGCTTGGCCTTATCGGGAGCGGCCTTGCTCTCCTTGGGCGGACGCCCCCTGCCGGGCTTGACAGCCTTGTTCTTTTCGGTGGGCGGCTTCTGCTTGACCGCCTTGTTCTTTTCGGTGGGCGGCTTCTGCTTGACCGCCTTTTTCTCCTCCTTGGCCGCCTCGTCACGGGCAGCGGCAAAATCCACTACCTTGCCGGAATGTGCCGGGGCGGGGGCATCCTTGCCGGGAGCGGGCGGCTGCTCCTTTTCAGCCTTGGGGACTTCGGGAGCAGCAGGCTCCTCCACCTCGGCGTGGGTAACAGCGTCGGCGGGATCGGGTACGGCCTCGCCCATTTCAAAGAGCGCCGCCTGCCCCTCATGCTCCAGCATGACCACCTCTGCATCGGTCAGCGCAGGCTCGGGCGCAGGCTGCTCCGGCACAACGGCATTTTCTACCGTGGGAGCGGGAGCCTCGGCGGGCGGGGCTGCCTCGGGAATGTTTTTCTTATCATCTGCCATTTGCAAACCTCCTTTTTGTGGCATGAAAAAAGCCAGTCCGCAGACTGGCCGGGTGGAAGTGACCTCCCTTCGTGGTGTTATACATGAACACGCCCCATAGTCTCTGTTTGGGGTAGTGCTACATTCAAAAGTGTGATATGATGTTAAAAACTTTTAGATATAAGGGGTGTGAAGAAATGATCGAACAACTCGTGAATGAAATCAATGGCCTTTTGCGAGATGGCTACCCATATTCGGCGTTGGGCATTGCGTTAACTCTTCCAGATATTTGCGGGAATATTGCCTATCCAAATACAAAAGTAGCTGACCACTATAAGAAGTGGTATAGTGAATATGTAAATCCGATAAGTGCGCTTAAATTCAAAGATGGTTTTGATGAGGAAATTTGCTATAAATTGCGCTGTGCATATCTCCATAGCGGTAATTTTGATTTAGGTAATGCTGATGCAGTAAAGAATATTAATAAGTTTGAAATTCATTATAATCGAGATCCAGACCTCAGATTTGTCCAAGCTGCACAGGCAACTGATGGAAAACTGAGTTTGGATATTGATTTGGGTGTTTTGTGTTGGCAACTGTGTACTGCTGCGACGGATTTTTATAAAGCCCATCAGAGCGAATGCAGTAAAGCAACGATTGAGATTGAAGATACTACTCCATCCGAGGACGAAAGGAAAGCGCTCCGAAAGCTAATAGAAGAAAAATGCGGCTACACCTTTGAGGAACTAAAAGAAATGAAAAGGAAAGATCCCTCATTTGAATTGGACTTTGATTTTCTAAAATAGCCCCCAAACAGTAAGCTCCCGCTGCCTATAAAGATTTAGGCAACGGGAGCTTACCGTTAGAATAAAAACCTCTTGCTGACTGCCAGATTGATACTTTCAATTTTAGTCCGTTGTAGTTTTATTTGCTGCTCGCATCTCTTCGTCCAAGTCGGCAAACATCAGCTTTAGCAAGATGTCTGCCATGCTTTCACCGTCTTTCCTGTACCGTGGCTCAACGATAAAAACTCGACCGCCAATTTCGTATCGTTGGGTCTCTCCGGCAATATATTCTTTTCCCATGCCTGCACCTCCTTTCCAACATGGACACAAAAATTATATCATGCCGTGGAGGGACGCAAAGCCGAAAAATTATTTTCCTTGATATACGGGCTTTCTTTGACTATAATGAAAGACATTCAGGGTGTGTTTTGGGGTTGCCCGCGTATTGAAGCGCTCTTTTGGCCCGGTTTAGAGGGGTATGTAACCGCACTAACCGGGAGAGCGCTTGAATGGCATTCAAGAGGTCAGCGGTTCGATCCCGCTTATCTCCACCACCGAAGCCTTGAAAACCAATGGTTTTCAAGGCTTTTTCTTTTTTATCATTTAAATGTGAAGCAAAATAGCTGCCGTGAGCCTTAAAGAATGATCAAAAACATAGACGGACGATTGACAAAATACTCATGTTTGGTCAAAGACCGTGTTACGCGCAGCTATGGTACATGTTCGGTCGACGGCGGTCATGCGCAAATA
>JBJDYH010000287.1:0-7732 GCA_051867135.1 Faecousia sp.
CAGTTCCTCCGATTTTGGCACGATCCAGCAGGCTTTTATAGGCCGTGTCCCGCGCGGGTAGAGTTGGCCATCCACCCGCAGGGCGAGGCCAAGGTTAGCAGCCGTGTCTTCCACGGCTTCTGTGCTGGTGCCGGTGGCAAAAGCGCTGGTCATCCCATAGAACGGCGATGTCTTTGAAAGCGGTTCCACTTCCAGATCTCTGACCTGTACGCGAGTCCACTGACTGTTCACCGCCTGTTCCCGATGGTAGTCCAGCATTTCACCGAAGGAACCAAAGGTTGTGTGATAGCTGTCGTAACATGTTTCGTGCATAAGAATGCTCCTTTCTTTTTGTGACGGATAGGCCGCCCGGATATATAACAAAAGCCAGCAACCCCGAAGGACGGCTGGCTTGTGCCCATATGAAGGCTGGAAACAAAAAAAGTGCCATCTGCATTACTGCAAATGACACTGTGCTTACTCTGCAAACTGTATTTGGCCAGGGCCAAATCTGATACTTATATGTGTATTATAGCAGAACAAAGCAAAATAGTCAATCCATCCAAAGAAAAGAGACCGTTTGCTCACATATTTACATTCTTGCTCCACTTTCGAAATACTGTAGAGCAAATGTAAGAGCGATGCCCAAATGACCATATGTGATAGCAGAAAGAGGGATACCCCAGAAGTGATACCCCTCCTAACGCTACAGGTTAAAAACTGGTCCTTAAAAGAAGCAGATTGATATGCCAGCTTCTATTGCCGGGCTTCGCCGTATTCTCTTCTCATTGCATCAACAGAGACGACCCACTGTTTGCCAAACTTGCATACATCAACACCGTTCACAAGCTTACCATAAGAAATAGCTTTGCGAAGTGTACTTTCATTCAGTCCCCACAGTTCTGTTGCGTCGCTGAATGCCATTAGCCCATCGAACGGCGTATCAACCTGGGCTCCATGCTCCCACAATTCATCACAGGATAAATCCAAATCATCGTTCCAGACTATCCCATATCCTCCAACGTCCACGCTCACCCCATTGAACTCCTCTGGATGCTCTTTCAAATACCTGAACACCGGAAGTTTCTCAAAAAGCGGCTTTATATCATACAGTTTTGTTACGCCCTCACTGAATTGGACGCTCAGGCGAAAATCAGGAAGGGCAGATACATTTTTAACTTTGTGAAACATAGTAGACCCCCTTACTCCAGTGGCGGAATCTTCTTAAACTCTTGTGTGTCCCAAATTTCCTGTAAAGCGTCTCTGTGAAGAGAAAGCCATTCCCGGACCATAGCAAGGGCTTTCGGTGGAAGACTCCCCTCTAAAACATCTCCGGTCACAAAATCAATTGCAGCAACATCATCGTTGTAGATTGCATGAATATGAGGCGGATTATGCTCGCTTTGCAGGAAATACATTCTGATAACTATTCCGTAAAATCTGGATAATACCGGCATAACAAGACCTCCTTGATTTTCTCACTTGTATTATATCACGATACCGTGATTTCGTCAATGCTATGAACATGTAAAAACGGAACAAGGATGTCACCGGAGTGGCATCCTTGCAGCATGAAAACAAAATTTATTAGCCTCCGTTCTCCACGGACTGATAGCCAATCTCAATTGGCTCATCGGTAAGGACTGAAACATACTTCCGGAACAGCTTTTCAGCGTCCTCTTCTGTTTCCAGTCGTTTACGCCCGACACTGCTCCATGGGTAAGATGGCCCGTACAGAAGATAGTCGTTCCCATCATAACTGTCGCAAGCCACCAATTCAATGCCTTCGGCTTCCAGAATAACTTCTTTGAGAATCGTCGCGAGACCCAGATGATAGTCCTGGTCGAACTCCAGATAGTCGTCAAAGGTCGGATCCTTGATTTCACATTCCTCCAGCCAATTTTGAATTTCATTCTGATAAGAGGGTGCCAAGGCAATCAGCTTTCTCATTCGTTCAACGGAGCATTCTTTGATTTCGGATACATTGATACCGTATCCGTAAGTGTGCCAAGTTTCGTAACTCATTTTATTGTCCTTTCTCAATATTGAGGAAGGGCACCTGAATTTCCAGTTGCCCCTCCTCCACCGCTATGCAAATCGATTATACCCGTATATGTCGCTTGACCAGGGCAGTCAACTTCACGGGCAATTGATTCAGGTCGGTAATATCCATAAAGGAATCACCGTAAATTCGTTCGATGTTCTGCTTGTCGTCTCCGATTGCTGCGGCGACCAGCAAAATTCCTTTCCGCTGATATTCCTGCTTGATACCGCGCAAATCCTCTTCTGCAGCAGTACCATAATAACCTGTATCAGCAGGCTGACCGTCTGAGACGATAATGAGAATCTTTACATCCTCCGGACGCTTTGAAAGCTGTTCAGCAACAAAGCGAAGTGCTGCGCCATCCCGGTTGCTTCCTCTTGCGGCAATGTCCATCATCCGGTACTTGTCGTCGTGGTCGATGGATTCAAACTCGGCATAGGAATACAGCTCAACCGTGTCTCCATTGCTCGTATATCCGGTGCTGTGACCATATACCATGACCGGGATATCCAGGCTTCGGCAGAAATCATACAGAATGATTGCAGCTGCTCGGGCATAGGTGCATCGATCGCAGGAATGCATAGACCCCGATTCGTCCAAAAGCAAGGCAACTGCCAGTTCCGGCGTCTCGTTCGGAAGCGCATTCTTGGTGAACACTTTCCCGTCCTGCCGGTGCAGCGCATGTGAGTCCAACCGTCTTCCCATCAGGAGCCCGGTCTGTTTTCCGCCCCGCCGCTGATCTCTCAGCTGTTGGGTGATACTCTTTTGGAGTTGTCGGGAGATGGTAAGAAGGGGCGCAGAAATGGCATCAAACTGCTCAATAAGATCCTCGTCAACAGATGCGATTCGGTTGACCCGGATGTTGACACCGGCATGGATATTCCCGTAGGAAATACTCTGTGCGGCTTCATTTAGGGTCTGAAGCCGTTCGCTTTCGAGCTGCTCACAAGCAGCCTTCTCAGCCATCGTCTCCAACACACGCTCTATGTCAGCCGCTGCTCGGTCATAGGCTTCCCGCTTGTAGTCATCTTCCATTTCAACAGTACCACCAACCGGTTCCGATAAATTGCTGGTCTGCTGCAGGGGAATTCGTCCTTCCTCCATTTCAGAGGTTTCCTGCTTGCCGCCTGCCATACCGGAGGCAGCATCTCCTTCCGACTCAGACTCATCTGAATTATTTGAATCTGCTCCAGACTCGGATGCATCCTTCGGCTTCTCCTCAGACTCATACGGATTCTCCGTTTTTTCCTCAGACTCAGATGCATCATCAGAATTCTCTCCAGACTCATCTTCTTGCTCAGCTTCTGCCCGGGTTCTGGCCCGGACTGCCGCGACCATTGAACCTGAACCGGATCCTGTTCCAACCACGGGGGTGCTGGAGCCTTCTCCGATACTGGATCCACCCGAAATGGACTGCAGGATTTCGGATAATGTCTGCGCAGCGGATACGCTGCTTCCCGCCGCCGCTGCCTCCTGTTGCCGCTGCTTGCAGATATCGCAGAAATCCTGGATATATTCCCAACAGCGCACCAGTACGAGGTTTACAACATTCAGCCGTTCCTTAGCGGAATCGGACATAAGTGCCCGATCCACATCATCAATCAGACCAAATACTACCTGCACTCTCGGGTCCGACAATGGTTCGTCACCATATTTGATCTTGCCGAATTTCGCGTAGGATAACATGATCTGCAGGATGCTCTCGAAGATATGCCGGCTGCCGTCCTCTTCCTCTTCGATAAGTTGGGTCACAGTGGGGAGCTGCTCGTAGTGCAGCTCCCGCAGAGTTCTCAGGCCCATACCCAGTGTTCCGGGGAAATTGGTCAGCATTCGGTCTTCGATGTACCCATCTTCCAGAACATTACTGATATGATGGGCAACATAGATGACCATCTCCGCATTGTCCTGGCTCTCTTTCACGTAATGCCACAACGCAGACTCATTTCGAATGTCAGATGACTTCGTAATGTTCGGCGCTTCCGGGAACCAGTGATACCGTGCCATGCTGTTTCCATGAGACTGACTTGCCAGGAAGTCGGTATACAACACATGGCCAAGCTCATGGGCAAACAGACCGCATACCACCTGGTAGCGGTTTTCCCGCCCCTTCACCTTGGTGACCATCTTATTTCCGGTGTTGATGATGATACTCATGTTGTTGGTTGATGCCAGATTGGGATCCTTCGGGCTCCAATACAGGTTGACCCGCACCCGGCGGTTATAATGGTAACGCTTGCTCTGTGCTGCCGCCATATCCTCAAAATGCCCCGCCAGAATGCGAGATGTGAAAAATTGGCGATCCGTGATCTTTCCACGGGTTTCCGCAATGAGCTGCTTGACTTTTTTATGATTCACCCTTGCCATAGTAGGGTAAAACCTCCTTCCTTGATTTTATGCTGTGGCGCTTGTAGTACGCCGCCTGGGAGCGAAGATCGGTTCCAGCACAGAAGTGATCAATGCGCTTCGATCCGATTCGTCAGCAGTTGCTTTGCTGATAATGGTATACAGTGCTGACTGATAGACATCCCCGGTGATCTGGGTACTGACAATCCAGTCCAGCAGACTACGCATTCCCACGGAACCGTCCGTAATGCTGTTCTTGCGGCAGTAATCAGCCATATCGTTGACGACCTGCACCATCTGAGATACTTGGTATTCGTCTGTGGCACCGGTGACCTTCATGGCACGCTCGACCATTACTTCAGGTGTCGGCAGCTCCACATCCCGAACCAGACTCATTCTGTCAATAATGGACTGGTTCATGGATCTACATCCCTCATAGGTGACATTGGTGGTCACAATGACCACTGCATCAGGATGACGCTGAATGATTTCACCGGTGGGAAGGGTAATAGAACCTTCCTGTTCCAACAGCGAGTTAAGACCAACCAAAACGCCGGGTTGCATGATGGTGGTAGGTTCCTGAATCTCAACGACGTAACCGTTCTTCAGCGCCTTGAGAAAATCTGTTTCCACATAAGTGAAAGACTGGCCCTGATTCCCGGCGGTTTCTTCCCGCTTGGAGAGCGCACGCACTTTTTCTGTGACCTTATCCAGCACAATGGACATGCAATCCTGGCTGGTTGCAGCGGCGTTCTCAACGCCCGTCAGAGCCTGATAGACGCCTGCCGGATCATAGTCCATATCGTCCAAATCCGGAAGCTGCATGAGTTTGGCCACGTTGGCGTAATTGATACCGCCCATGGCCTGAAGCTGCTTCCGTTCCAGATCCAACTGGGCATTTCCGGTCGAAGCCGATTCGCTGTCCGGGAATATCTGGCCGATAAAGTCGTAGATCTCTGTTCCGGCACTGCAGGTGTACTTCATATAGGGAAGACCGAGACCTGCAGCAATAGCTTTTGCACCCATGGTCTTTCCGGTACCGGCAGGTCCGCGAAGAAGGAAGTTTCGCATCTGCGTGGGTTTACCTGTGGTAGCTTGAGCGTGTTTGCAGATATCCACGACCTCCTGAGGAATGATGTACCATTCCGGCAATTTGGGCACCAAGGTTTGCTCCATAGGAGTCAGTGTGCGTTTGTTCAGTTCATACTTGCCCACGAAATCACTGTGCTCGACAAAGGTGCTGGCTCTTCGGATGGTGACTGGACCGGTTTGGGCAAAAATCGTGAATTCACCCGCGACCACAGAGGTTGGCGTGAATGTACCCGAATCCAGGTGTGCCTGCGATACGCGCATCAGGTTGCCGGATTTGTCTACATTGACCTCAAGATGGGCAGTGCAGCCCGGGTCTTTGATCCGCCGATAGGCATTGTCACAGAGGTAAGCCATACACTCCTTGGCATGGTTAAAGTCAGGAAAGCTGCTGACGAATTCGTCGTAGTACTCCGTAAACTTCTCTTCAAACTCGGAGTCGGCCATCAAGGCGGGAAAAAGCGCCATCATAACGGCGGCACCATCCTTACCGGTGCTGTTGAGCACATAGCTTTCAAATGTTTCGATGTCCTTATCATAAACGCTGGCCATCAGACTTCCGCTGCTGCTGTCGTAGACGACCAAGTGATAAGCATCGGGACTGACAGAAGATTTGTATTCTGCCACACTTCGATGATCGATCACACCGACAGCACCTTCGCCGGTGCCATTCATGCACCGGCATACCGCATGAATTGCCTTGATCACCGTTGCAGACAGCGTGGCTTCCGTCCCATCGCCGTATTTCGATGAAACACTGACCTTTTTGCTTTTCAGCTTGTCAAATGGCTCCGGCAAGGGACGGCTGTAGTTAAAAAGATTATTCATAAAGGTTGCCATTGTAATTTCCTTTCTGCATTTCATTGCGTGAGATAGATGACGATACCATCTGGCTCGCAGCTGACATCCGAAAGGTCAGCTCGCTTGAGTTCCTCGCAGATGTCGGGCCAGCTCTCCTCCACCGGAAGCTCATCAGCCTCTAGGCGAATCGCTGTTTCACCCCGGCCGATGGCATCATTGCATCGTTCATTCAGTTCCATGATGTGAGCTTCTACCCACTCAAAAGCAATCAGCTCGTAGTTCTCTGCAGGTTCTTCTTCGGATGCGCCATCTTCAGACGCTGCCGGCATCGGTGAATCCTGCTGGTTTTGCGTCTGTGTTGTCAGAAATTCTATTCCTTGAACCTGGAGATTCGCTGTGCGGACGATCGCACGCCGGTACCCTCCAGCACGGTTGAGTATGATGCTTACTTCCTCACCCTGCTCAAGAAGTTTTCTGGCGTTTGGAGCTTCCCAGATCCATCTGGCATCTGGGTATGCTTCCGTTACCAGTTCGGTAATCCGTCTGAGTATGACAGCATAAGCCATATCCCGGACATCCCTCTCTGAAGGTTCATGGACTGGTTCGGGGAGTACAAGCCGCGGCTGTATCACCTCCACCTTTTTCGAGGCAAGAAACAGCAGCCGGAGTGTTGCAATGAAGATCCCCAGGATAATCAGAAGCAGAATCGGCCACAGACGACAGATAAATGTGAGCAGGGCCAAAAGGCCGAGAATCACAAGAGCCTCATAGGCTGTATGGCGCTTCCAGTCTTTGTTTGTCATGATGTTGTTCCTTTCTCGTTTTGTTGTTCCGGTATCAGAATGTAGATGCCGTTCTTTCCGTTGATGTGATCAACCACCGCTGTGATCGGATCACCTGTTTTGTCAGCACAGCGGAGCATGGCCTCAAGGTTCTGTTGAGAAACCGATCGACTCCCGATGATAAACCGTGTCTGACGTTGTGCCGGGCGCATGAGGTCCGAGAAGAAGGTTTCAAAGTTGTGATGCACACGAATAGAATACTGACGCTCCAGCCTGACTACACGACTGACGGCATTCAGCTCAGTATCTGTGAGTGCGTTGCCTGTCATGTATCGCAGCGCCGCTTGCAGCTTCGTCTGTTTTTCCATTTTGGACAGTTGCTTGAATGATTGATTGACCATATACTCCTCCTTGAAAGCACAAAAAGGCGCACATGAAATCACCTAAAGTGTCTCATGTGCGCCTTCTTTGCGCCCGATTCATTTGTTGCTCCTTCAATTCATGTCAAACAGGGATTCGCCGCCGAAGGGCTCATAGCCGGTGAAGTTGGAGGAAGCTTCCGGGGGTACTGCAGGAGCAGGGGCCGAAGCGTAACCATTCTGCTGAGCAGGTTGCTGATGATCTGCGCCTTTTGTTTTTCCACTGCCAGAGGCAAACTCCACATCATCCAGAATAATGACCATCGCACTTCTGG
>JBJDYH010000288.1:0-7725 GCA_051867135.1 Faecousia sp.
ATCTCGTCCAGAAACAGGATGCCTTCCGTCAAGCCGGTGCGCTCCATCATGTCATAGCCCGATGCAATGATCTCCGACATGGTGTACTCGGAAACGCTGTACTCGGTGCCGCCGTAGATCTTCTTCTCGATAAAGGGCAGCCCCAGTGCCGACTGCCGGGTGTGGTGGGTCATGGAATAGCTGACCAAACCCACGCCCAGTTCGGAGGCCACCTGCTCCATAATGGTAGTCTTGCCGATGCCCGGAGGGCCCATCAGGAAGATGGGCCGCTGGCGCTCGATGGGGATTAAGTAGTTACCAAACTGATCTTTGGTAAAATACGCCCTCATGGCGTTCTGAATTTGTTCTTTGGCTTCTTTGATGTTCATTCGGCCACCTTCGCTTTCTGCCGTTCAATAGCACGATTGTAGTTTCCGGCCCTGGTTCGCAGCGTCTTCACAAGTTCGTTTCCTTGTGCGGCCAAATCGTTTACTTCGTTGTGGGCAAGCCGCTGTTTCAATAAAGCATGGATTAGGCGGTTGCGTTCCTCTTTCCAAGAAAGAATACGAGCGAATAGTTCATCTGAAAAATATTTGTGCAAAACATCTTTTTTATTTTCGGCCCTTTTTTGAATGTACTTGATTTTGGAATCAATATTTGGCTCTCTGCCCTTACGACTTTTTATGTAGGCATCCCATTGGCCCGCATGGCGAAGAATAGATTCGGTTCGGTCCTCCAGAATCGCGTATTCGATAAACATTGCTTCCAAATTAAAGCCATTGGCAAGCGCGCGGTTCAGCCGTTTGAACTGCTCTTTGTAATTTTCATATTTCAACTGGTTTTCTACAGGAGCTTCAGTCATAGTGGTTCCTCCGTATTATTTGGACTGACTGTACTGCAGCAACAAGGCCGTTGCCTCTGTACAGCCAGCCTGCGTGGCCTGACTCAACAGGTCATCCACTTCTTTTTTCGGGACGATGTTATTGCTAAGCATCAGCCGCAGGAGAGAGAGATTTTCAAGTACAGTAGGATACAGCTTTTTTCGTCTGCGCTTGATCCAGGCAACATTATCTTCTTTTATGCTCTCATCCATCGGCAAATCATTTTCAGTGGCATATATAAATCCGCGCAGCGCCTTCTCCTGATAAGGTGTATCCACACTATCCAGAGAGTTCTTCAGAAACACCAGTTCCACATTTTGTTTTTTGGTAATAAAATCACTCCAGACATGAATGGTTCCATGAATAACCATTCGTTTGAGGTTGGGACAACTGTAAAAAGATTTTATACCAAGAAGATACACGCCCTCTGAAACAACAACATTTTCCAGAAATTTATTCTTGATAAAAGCCTCATCGCCGATTTCATCAATACCATCTGGAATAACAACATCCGCATCCTTCCCGGCATACTTCTCCAATGTCAGACCTGCCTTTTTTGCCCATTCGGGATAGTTCCCATCCGGATGCAGCCACGCGGAATCACGGTAATAGGACAGGTCACCTTCACGAATTACAAAATCATTTGCATTGCTCATATGTGTTTCCTCCCATTATTCCGCCACGAAGGGGATGTTGTTCTCTTTTGCGTAGGTTTCCGCATAGCTGCCTGCGGGGGCGTGGATTACAATCTTCTCGCTTCGTTTAAAGGCGGTTTCATCAATCTCAATTTCGCCAGCACCGCAAAACACTACTTTCTGCAGTTGGGAGCAATCAGCAAACGCAAACATACCAACCTCTTCAACAGTTTCCGGAATGGTTATTTCCGAAATAGATGTTCCCTGACAAACATTCCATCCGAGAATCCGCAACTGGCTGGGCAAAGCAATGGTCTTCACATATTTTTGTTGTTCGAAGGTACCTTGCATTTCTGTGACCGTTTTCCCCTCGATTGTTGTTGGTATTTCAACGGTTGGTTCTTTCAGCTTATAGCGCTCAAGTGTAATCTCCTTGCCCCGAACGGAAACGGTGAAGACCTTTCGCCACTCTGCCAGCGTTTTTCCCTTGATTCCTAATTCCTTATCTTCGTTATCCTGTGCGTTTTTCTCAACCTTTTCGGCAGAGTAATGTTTTGCTTTGTATTCCAGAAGAAATGCGGTTATATTGGCCTTTTCCGATGCAACAACCAGGTAGTCATCGAGCTCATTGATAGCGATTGGCTTTTTGTAGCATGCAAACAACTTTGCAATTACAGCGGCGCAGTCCTCTTCCACTGCTTGCGCGATCAAATGCTTTTTCAACCGTTTTGCATTATCTTGGTAAACGCAGTTGGAATCATTGGTCTTCAAATAGCCATAGCAAAGGTTGATCTTCATTTTTGTGCTGCAAAAGCGGAAAATCCCCTCCATCGTCTTTTCAGATGCATTTATGTAGGAAAGTGCCTTGCATCCACTGAAGCAAACATAGGCTTCAGCCTCGGGGTTTTGAATCTCGACCTTCACCAAGGTGCTGCAACCTTTAAATGCGTTGTTGCCGATCTTGGTAACTGCACCGGGAACGGTAATCTCCGTAATCTTTTTCTTACCCGCAAAAGCTTCCGCACCAATTTCTGTCACACCTGCGGGAATTGTCACAACACTGTCTTTCCCGTTGTATTTGGTTAGCACACCGTTTTCAATGATAAAATCACTTGCGTTACTCATAGGTATTTCCTCCTAAATTTCATCTTTTTGCAGAATGAGTTTGATAGCCCAGGGGGGCACATTGGGGTTATTATAGTCGTCGTCGATGAAGACGAAGGCCGTATCGTAGTCCGGCTTTTTTGCTGGGAATTCACCACAACCATCGGTAAAATAGATCAAGCCTTTCAGGTTTGTAAACTCTTTGTTTTTCCGCAGCTGCTCCACATACGCAAACACCGGACGGAAGTCCGTACCGCCCAGACCGCGGATCTGCATAGTTTTCAAATACTCATCAAAGTCCTCTTGGCAGGTGATTTTCCAGTCCTCCTGAATGTCTGCATCACACTGGATAATGTGCAGATTAATCTTGGAAAAGAAGCTCTCGGTGGACTTGAGCACGTTGTAGGTCTTCTGGATGAACTTCTGCACCAATTCTCCCGCCACCGAGCCGGAGGTGTCGATGGCGATGACGAACTCCCGGATGGCCTTGACTTCCTTATACTCCAGCGGCTCGATGAGGGGCATATTTTCATAGAGCTTGAGGCCGTAAGTGTAGAAAATATAGTCGAACTCGTCGTCGTTGATCTTCATCGTCTCGCCCAGAACGGCAAACTTTTTTAAGAAGGCGGTGTAGTCATATTTCTCCCGGTTGACTGCCGCCAGGTTCTGGGTCATGGCGCCGGGGAGAAGCCCCCGCTGCTTGCCGAAGGTCTCCAGATCCACCTGCATCCGCTCCGAAATCCCCGTCCACACCGCCGCCATGGCGGCGCGGGATTCTCCTGCACCGGTTCCGTTCTCCCCTTCTCCCGGCCCGGAAGATAAGCCGAACCGGGCTTCGATTTCCTGACCGGTTATGTACCAGATTTCGTGGTTGTCGGCATAGAACAATCCCCGAATTTCCGCCACTTTTTTCGGCTCCGGCAGGGTCTGCCGCAGGTAGGAATAGATCTTCTCCGCTGTGACATATCTGAGCTCCTTTTTAATGGCGGCGATATACTGGGCCTGCTGCCGCTCCCGGGGCGTGGTCACCGCCTTCAGCCCCAGTTCTGTGATCACATTTTCCACGGCAATATCGCAGGCCAGATCCCAGTATGGGCGGTTCAGGCTCGGATCCATGTACATATGCCGGAATACGCAGTGCATAACCATGTGCAGGTAATTCCGGACAGGGATCTCCTTGGCGTATTTATAATTCTTCAGAATATATCCGGGGTTGTACAGGATGTGTTTTCCGTCTGTCAGCAGGGAGGATTCCTCAATGGGGAATAATTCAAACTGACTCAGCGCGGCGTCCAGAAACCGCAGATTGACAAGCAAAGTGTTTCTGGAGAGGATCAGCACATCCCGGGCCAGCTTATTCAGTTTTTCCTGTTTCTCGGTCATGGCTGACGATTCCTTTCGTAATCATTCTAACTCATATCAGCCCATTTCGGCTTGCCTCAGTGAGGATCTCATCCGGGCTCATACTTTTTATCCGAATCAGGTCACCGTGCGCACCCGGGCAGAAGTGGCAGGCAGTACCGTAATAATCATAAAGCTGGCTGCGGGCATATTTGATAGCAGCCCAATACTCCTGCTTCTGCCGGCGTTCTTCCTCCCATTCCGGATTGGGCTCACTAGACTTGTTTTCATAATCGAAACCATATACAGGTGCGGCATCCGATACGTCAGCCCTGGGAGTATAGGCTAAGTCGTCCCGGTTGATCTTCAGGTGATGGGATTCTGCCGCTTCCGCCACAAAACAGGACACCGGTTGACTGGACAGTTCGTAGGTGATATAGAGATTCTTTTTCGCCCGGGTGACCGCCACATAGAAAAGCTTCCGCTCATCTTCCAGGCCGCTCTGATACCTGTCCTTGTTCTGTTCGAACACCCCGCCCAGAACATGCCAGTACTGCTTTCCGCCCATATTGGACACCGGGAATTCCCGCTTCATCAGCTCGGGTAAAAACACCGTGTGAAATTCCAGCCCCTTGGACTTGTGAACGGTCATGATCTGCACCGCATCCGCATTGGGATCCTTGGGCTGGAAACTATGGTACCTGTATTCCTCCGCGGCCTGTGTACCAAGAAATCTCAGCACGCCCGAAATCCGTGCGGACAACTGCCAGTCCCCATAAATCTCATCGTAATCATCCATAATCTTTCCGATTCCTTCCAAATCCATGCGGCGAGTCTCTATATCCTCCGCGTCCTCCCGCAGGAAGGAAATTTTATCGCAGAAACCGTGAATGATCTCGCTGAGTTTCAGATTTCCACCTCTGGCACAGCTTCGCAGAAATTTAAAACCCATGTTAAAGACTGTGCCGTCAACGATATCCTTCCAGCATTCAAAAAGCTTCGCCTTATCCACATCTGCCAGAATTTGAAGGGTGGAAACAAACCGTTCAAAGTATTCCCCTTGAAAAAAGGATTCTGCGCTGTCGGTTTCCACCGGGATTCCCGCCTGTTCCAATGTCTTGGACGCCGAAACGATATGTTTCCCCTTTCGCACAAGAATGGCAATCTCCCGATAGGGCAAACCGTTTTCGTGCAGCTTCAAAATTTTTTGGGCAATGCCTTCAAATTCCTCTTCTTTGCCGGGATAACGGATCGCCGACAATTCTGTCTGCTCCGCCTCTGCACCAGACACCATTTTCTTGGTTATCCGATTGTTGTTGTGCCCGATCACACAATCCGCAATATCCACTACGCCTGGCACACAGCGGAAATTCTTTTCCAGCCGTACCTGATGCACATTGGGATAGCGTTCCGAAAAAGAGATCATGTTGTCTGCGTTGCTGCCCCGGAACTGGTAGATGGTCTGGTCATCGTCGCCGACAACACAGGTATTGGCTCCGGCTTTGGCAATCTGCATAATCAACTTTTCCTGCAGATCGTTGACATCCTGATATTCGTCTACCACCAGATATTTGATCCCGGACAGATAGGCTCTGACCTTCGGATTCTCCTCAATCTGCCGCAGGGTTTCAAAAATCATCAGGGAGAAGTCGATATAGCCGTGACCGTAAAGACAATCGATGTATCTGCCCAGCACATCCCGCTGTTCCTGCGTCCAGGTACCGGCATTATCGTAATCGTCAATCATTTTGTCGATACACTGCAAAAACAGATTTACGTTTCGGGGGTAGGGTTCCAGTTTCAGGTCGCTCATGCCGCACTCGCCGCAATAACGGGAGACAAAGAGGTAGCTCTTAACGGTGTCCAGAATTTTGTACTCACAAAACTGTTCTGTATATCGGTTTAACAAATGATAACAGAAGCTATGTATGGTTCCGATATACATTTTGTTGACATCTATTTCCGGACGCCCGCTCAATGCTCTGGCAATGCGGGTCTTCATGGATGCGGCGGCTTTCTCCGTAAACGTAAAAGCCACAATGTTTTCCGGTGTGATCTCCGGTTTGCTTTCCAGTATATTGGCGATTCTTCGGGTGATGACTTCAGTTTTCCCGGAGCCGGCACAGGCAATGATCTGCAAATTGCGATTGATCTCGCTGATCGCTTCCTGCTGTTCCGGGGTGAGTCGAACAGTATCTGCCATATCAATCACCATAGTCTTTCAGGGCGTCATAAAGCCGCTTGTTTATCTTCGCCTTTTCCAGGGAGTCTGCGCCTTCCGGTATGGAGAAGTGGGACAAAAGGTATTCCCGGGTATTGTTGGCAAGATCAAAATCAGTGGAAGTATCTGCCGCCAGATCCAGAAGATCATAAAACGCATTAGGAATTTCCTTCATTCCCGCATATCTTGCCGCCCTGGAAATCAGCTTTGCCTGATTTCCCAACGCTCCGGTGGATACAAGGGTGTCATCACCTACAAAGGAGAAGAATTTCGGCATAACCAGATCAACATCTTCTGCACTTTCAATCACAGACAGATCCACATTTGCTTTTTTCGCCGCGTCTTTTCTGGCCGCAGTTCCGTCCCAGGGGCGGATCAGGCTCTGGAACACATCCGTGATTTGACCGCCGCGCACTTTCACCGCCGCAATCTGATAGATCCCCTTAGCAGCAGAAAGGATGAAGGCTTCGGCGCACCAGAACGCGCAATAATCCTCCAACTCATCATCAAAGCATTCGTTGATCGGGGCAAACGCATTTTCCCGCACCTTTTCCGGTCTGTTTTCAATGCGGGGATATTGGATTCCCTTTTCATCATAAAACATGGCAACCGCCCGGCGGCGCGCTTCCGTAGAAGGCCAGTAGGGCTTCTTGGTGCGGTAGCGCTGGGTATCTGTTTTCTGCTTTTCCAGACGGGAAACCATGTTCTCTTTGGAGTAGAATAGAAAATGATCGTATACAGGGGCAGAGCAATATTGCAGCGCCTTATCCGCAATAGCATCAGACAGATCATACTCTCCGATCATCGCATAATACTGGGAAGCATCCGCATACAGCTCACAGCACAAGTCCTCTGTATCCGTGATCCAATCACACCATTTACGAGGCTTTACAAAATTCTCCCGCATATAGCTTTCCAGCAAATCAAAAATCACTCTCTGGGATTTGACTTCTGGCCAGGGGTGTGCCGCAAGATAGCTTTCCGCTGCAGCCTCAAACCGGGGGTCACGGCGCATTCTGTAATACTGGCAATAGTAATATTCGGAGATTTCAAAATCAAACTGATCCAAAATTTCCGGAATGCAGTTGCGTTCCTCATACTTCTCGGTCAGCGTGGACGCATATTCCGCAAGGAACGAATTATCGCAAGCATCCGGCTTATAAAAACGGATCTCAGTAAAGACTCTATCAAGAACAGGTGCAGTCAAGCAGTCTCTGCACAAATAGGCGGAGGTTTCCCTTCCGCAGTTGAAGCATTTCATGAATCAATTCTCCTTTTCCACAGATGATTCGTCGGGAACATACCCTACAATCTCGCCGAAGTCAGTACCTAACGCAGCACAGATCTTTTCCAGCACTCCCATAGCCACAGGTTCGTCCCTTCGGAGCTTTGTCATGGTATTGGGGGCCAGTCCGGCAGCTTTGCGCAAATCGGCTTTGCTCATCTTCTTGTCGATCAACAACTTCCACAGTCTGTTATACGAAACGGCCATATAGGAAACCTCCTGACAGTATCACAAGTGTACAGAAAAATCATATCACATTGTGTCAGATTTTTCAAGATA
>JBJDYH010000289.1:0-7707 GCA_051867135.1 Faecousia sp.
CCCCTACGGGACTGTGCGAAATTTAACCCACCAAACAACAATTTTTATATGTTACAGCCTACTACAGGCTTTCTACAAAGTTTCCCGGTTGGGGAATGTTCCTCAATTCTTTTGCAGAAGCTCCTTATTGTATTGCAGGGTATACAGGGAATAATAGCGCCCCTTTTGTTTCAGCAGTTCCTGATGGTTGCCCTGCTCCACAATCTGCCCCTTGGACAAAAGGATAATGTTATCCGAATGCTGGATGGTAGACAGGCGGTGGGCAACGATAAGCATGGTGCCGATGTTCTTCATTTTTTCCAGAGAGTCCTGAATGAGAAGCTCAGTCTCCGTATCGATATTGGCGGTGGCTTCGTCCAAAATCATCACGCTGGGCTTATGGACGATGGTTCTGGCAAAGCTGAGAAGCTGGCGCTGGCCGGCGGAGAAATTGTTGCCCCGCTCTCTGACCACTTCGTCCAGGCCCCCCTCCAGCTTGTTAATAAAGCTGTCGGCATTCACATAGCGGCAGGCCTGCATCACTTCCTCGTCGGACACATCCTCCTTGCGCAGCAGAATATTGCTGCGGATGGTGCCGGAGAAGAGGAAAACATCCTGAAGCATCTGGCCGAAATGGCGGCGCAGGGAAGAAATTTTGATTTTGCGGATATCAATGCCGTCAATGAGTATCTGGCCCTTTTGAATGTCATAGTTGCGGCAGATCAGGCTGAGGATGGTGGTCTTGCCGGAGCCGGTAGAGCCTACAAAGGCCACGGTCTGCTTGGGCTGCACATGGAAGGAAACCCCCTTGAGCACCCATTCGCCGGGCTTGTAAGCGAACCATACATCCTTAAACTCAATCTCGCCCTTGATTTCCTCCAGCTCCATGGCATCTTCCGCGTCCACCACCTCGGGAATCATGTCCAAAATGGTAAAAATCTTCTCGGCGGAGGCAAAAGAGCGCTGCAAGGTGTCGAACTGCTCCGCAAGGGTCTGGATGGGGTTGAAGAACTTGCTGATATACATATAGAAGGATACGATGATCTCGCTGGTAATGGTCTGCCCCAGGAAAACGGTGTCGGAAATCGCGCCCTTGGCTCCGAAGAAGAACAGGCACAGATTGCAGGACACAAACAGCATATACACCAGGGGGCGGAACACGCCGAACACCAAAATCTGCGCCTGCTTAGCCTTGCCCATACGCTGGCTGCGCTTGTAGAAATCCTGATACTTTTCCGCTTCCCGGTTGAAAATCTGGGTGATTTTGATACCGGAGAGGTTTTCGGACAGGAAGGTGTTCAAATCCGTGCGGGAGTCAGTAACCTCCCGATGCACCTTCCGGGAGAATTTCTGGAAAATCAGGGTAAATAGCACCACAAAGGGGATAAAGCACAGCACCATCAGGGTCAGAGCGTAGTTCAGCAGCAGCATGGCCCCCAGCACGCCGATGATCACCATGCAGTTTTTCACCATGGTCACCAAAACATTGGTAAACATCATGGAAATGGCGTTGGTATCGTTGCACACACGGGTAACCAGCTTGCCCACGGGAATGTTGTTGAGCTGCTCGTGAGACAGGCTTTCAATATGGGTGAAGATGTCCTGCCGCAGGGCAGAGAGAATCTTCTGGCCGGTTTTTTGCAGGATGATGGATTGCAGGTAGGTGCATACCATGCTCACCACCAGCATTCCGGCGTAAAGGGCTACCAATGTCAGCAGGTAGCTCATTTCAAAGCTGCCTTTCAGCACGCCCTGAATCCGGCCAATGAGCCAGGGGGATACCAAATCGTAGACAATGCTCACCGCCATAATCCCCAGCACCAGCACAAAGCTCTTCCAATGGGGTTTCGCGTACTTCAAAAGGCGCTTGACCAGCTCGCCGTCGGCGATATGGCGGTCAAAGCCCACGGCTTCTTTCTTGTTCTTCATGGCGGCATAGGCCACAATGAAAATCAGGGAGAAGGCGCCGATAATTGCCCCTACGATAATGACCGGCAGATAAACGGTAGGATAGTTAGGCATTGCTCTCCCCTCCTTCCTCTTCCAGCCGCTGCAGGTCTACCATTTTGCGGTAGGCAGGGCAGGTCTCGTAAAGCTGGGCATGGGTACCCACCGCCACCAGGCGGCTGTCTTCCATATAGAGAATCTTATCCATCTGCTCAATGGTGGAAATGCGGTGGGCAATGAGGATGGTGGTTTTTCCCGCACGGGTCTGGCGCAGACTGCTGAGAATATTGCGCTCGGTCTTGGTATCCACAGCGGATACGCTGTCGTCCAAAATCAGGATGGGGGCATCCTTCATCAAGGCTCTGGCAATGGAAATCCGCTGCTTCTGGCCGCCGGATACGGTTACGCCCCGCTCACCCAGCACGGTATCGTAGCCAAGCTGGAACTCGGAGATGTTGCTATGGACATCCGCCAGCTTGGCGGCTTCCATAATGGCATTGTGGTTGCGCTCATCCACACCGAAGGCAATGTTGTTTTCAATGGTGTCGCTGAACAGGAAGTTATCCTGAGGCACATAGGCGCAGCCCGCTCTTACGGAGCGGATGGAAACCTTGTTCACATCCACGCCGTCGATAAACACCGTGCCGTCGGGTACATTATAAGTACGCAGAATCAAATCCACCAGCGTGGTCTTACCGGAGCCGGTTTTCCCCACAAGGCCCACATTCTCCCCGGCCCGGATGGTAAAGGAAACATCCGTCAGGGCATCATACTCCCCGTCGGGATAGCGGAAGGTGAGATTCCGAAACTCGATACCGCCCTGAATGTTTTCCAATTCCCCAACGCCCTGGGCATCCTTTACGGTAACGGGGGCATCCAGCAGCTCGCCTACCCGTTTCAGGGATGCCTTGCCCCGGCTGGTCATATCAATCAGCTCGGATACCGCCATAATGGGCCAAACGATGGCGTTGAAATAGCCGATAAACTCCATAATCTGTCCGGCGTTCATCCTGCCCCCGTAGACAAGGTAGCCGCCGTAGCCCAAAATCACGCAGACAACGCTCTCCACAAAGAGCGTCACAAAAATACGCAGCAGCACCGCCGTGCGGGTGTAGCTGATGTTGGTATCCTCGTTTTCCTTGTTCAGCTTCTGAAAGGCCATCAGCTCCACGGTTTCTTTTACAAAGGCTTTGATCACCGCAATGCCGGAGAAGCTCTCCTGAGAGAAGTCCGACAGCTTGGAAAAGGCCTCCTGCCGCTCGTCCCACTTGCGCTCCATCCGCTTGCCTACGATGGTTGCGGTAGCCAGAAGCAGCGCCATGGGAATCAGGGAGAGGATGGTCATAACGGCGTTCATTCTCCACATTTTGACCACCGCCAGCACACCCAAAAAGACCGCGTCAAAGAACATCATCACGCCCCAGCCGAAGCACTCCTGAATGGTATCCAGGTCGTTGGTAAACAGGCTCATAAGATTGCCTACCTTATTTACCTGATAATACTCCCGGCTCAAATCCTTGGCGTGGTCAAACATCTTGTCACGGATGTCCGTTTCCACCCGGATGGCAGAGCCGAAAAAGGTAACCCGCCACAAAAAGCGCCCAAACACCATGACCAGAATAATACCTACCATGGGCATACAGATTTCATCCAACAGAAAGGCCATGTCAAAGGGAATTTCCCTGCCGTTTTTCACAACAACGCCGTTGTTGATGCCGTTGATCAGCATCTGGTACAAATTGGGAATGATAAGCTGCAAATAGTCAACCATGATCAGCGCCCCGAGGCCCAAAATCAGCCACAGGCCATAGCGGATATAGTAACGGTTGATGTGCTTTCCGAAAATCATAGCCATCCTCCTTCCTTTTTATCATAATCTGACTTATTCTAGTACATTTGTCCACAAATTGCAAGACTTATGTCAAAATTTCCACCCGACGAAACAGCCGTAGGGAATGGATTCATGCATTCCCTACGACAGCGAACCGGGATATCCGTAGGGGCGAGCATTGCTCGTCCGCAAACCTCAAACGCACCACCGAAGAAAACGCGGTGCGGTAGCGGACGAGCAATTGAAACGCCCCTACATTCAAAATACACACCTGTCGCAAACGGAAGCGGCACATGAGCCGTTCCCTACGGTGAAGGACGCACCGCTGTAGGGGCCGGTCTTGACCGGCCCGTAGCCCTAACTCCACCACCGCGGTAAACCAAGTGCGGTAAACGGGCGGGTCAAGACCCGCCCCTACAGAGGGTTGGTGCATAAACGTACCGCTGTAGGGGCCGGTCTTGACCGGCCCGAAATCTTGAATCCACCACCGCAGTAAACCGGGTGCGGAAAGTGGAATGCATAAATGCATTCCCTACGGATTTGTGCGTAAAAATCCCCGGAATGAAACCATTCCGGGGACTTTTTAAGGATTATTCTTAGTACATTCCACCGGCCTGGGCGGCAGCGGCGGCGGCTGCGGCATCGGCGGCGGGGTCGGGCTTATCGGCCACCAGGCTCTCGGTGGTCAGCACGCAGGCTGCGATGGAAGCGGCGTTCTCCAGAGCGGAGCGGGTAACCTTGGTGGGGTCTACGATGCCGCTGGGAATCATGTCCACATATTCCTCGGTGTAGGCGTTGTAGCCGTAGCCGATCTTCCCGGAGGAGCGAATCTTCTCATAGACGACGCTGCCGTCCACACCGGCATTCTCGGCGATCTGGCGGACAGGTGCCTGCAGAGCGGTGGCAATGATCTTGGCGCCGGTCTTCTCGTCGCCGGACAGTTTATCAACCAGCGCTTCCACAGCGGCAATGGCGTTGACCAGCGCGGTACCGCCGCCGGCTACGATGCCCTCTTCCACAGCGGCCCGGGTAGCGTTCAGAGCGTCCTCAACCCGGAGCTTCTGCTCCTTCATGGCAACCTCGGTCTGAGCGCCTACCTTGATAACGGCTACGCCGCCGGAGAGCTTTGCCAGACGCTCCTGCAGCTTTTCACGGTCATAGTCGGAAGTCGTGGTGGCGATGGAGGCACGAATCTGGTGGGCACGGGACTTGATCATCTCGGGATCGCCTGCGCCGTCTACGATGGTGGTGGTGTCCTTGGTGACAACGATCTGACGGCAGCGGCCCAAATCGTTCAGGGTGGCATCCGCCAGCTCCATGTTGAGCTGACTGGAAATCACAGTACCGCCGGTAAGCACGGCGATATCCTCCAGCATTTCCTTCCGGCGGTCGCCAAAGCCGGGAGCCTTGACGCAGACGCAGTTGAAGTTGCCCCGCAGGCGGTTGACCAGCAGAGTAGCCAGCGCGTCGCCCTCCACATCCTCGGCAATGATGATGATTTTCTTGCCGGCCTTGACAATAGGCTCCAGAATGGGCAGAATCTCCTGAATGGAGGAAATCTTCTTATCGGTAATCAGGATATAGGCATCGTCCAGAACGGCTTCCATCTTGTCGGTATCGGTGACCATGTAGGGGGAGATATAGCCCCGGTCAAACTGCATACCTTCTACCACATCCAGACCGGTTTCGGCGGTCTTGCTCTCCTCGATGGTGATAACGCCCTCGGTGCCTACCTTCTCCATGGCCTCGGCAATCAGCTTACCGATGCTCTCGTCACCGGAGGAAACCGCACCCACCCGGGCAATATCGGCGGAGCCGTTTACGGGAACGGAATGCTCCTTGATGGCATCCACGGCGGCTTCCACAGCCTTCTCGATGCCCTTGCGCATAACGATGGGGTTGGCACCGGCGGACAGGTTCTTCAGACCCTCCCGGGTAATGGCCTGGGCCAGCAGGGTAGCGGTGGTGGTGCCGTCGCCGGCCACATCGTTGGTCTTGGTGGCAACCTCCCGGATGAGCTGAGCGCCCATGTTCTCAAAAGCGTCCTCCAGCTCCACTTCCTTGGCGATGGTCACGCCGTCGTTGGTAATCAGGGGCGCGCCGTACTTCTTGCCCAGCACCACATTGCGGCCCTTGGGGCCAAGGGTAACCTTTACAGTATTGGCAAGCTGGTCAATGCCGCTTTGCAGCTTCTTGCGGGCTTCCTCGCCGTATACGATAATCTTTGCCATGATAAATTCCTCCTCAATCAGTCGGTAACGACAGCCAGGATATCATCCTGCTTCACGAACTTGTACTCTACGCCATCCAGCTTGATCTCGCTGCCGGTGTACTTGCCAACCACAACCCGGTCACCCGCGGCAACGGTCATGGTTACATCCTTGGTGCCGGGGCCAACGGCAACCACTTCATAAATCGCGGGCTTTTCCTTGTTGGCCGTAGCGAGAATAATGCCGCTGACGGTGGTTTCGGCGGCTTCGTGCTGGCGCAGCAGCACATTGTCATTCATGGGTTTGAGTTTCATAGTATTTCCTCCAAAAGAATTATTTAGACTGCAGCAGAGCCGTATCAGACTGTCGAAAAAGGTGGCTGTAGGGGCCGATGCCCACATCGGCCCTTTGTAAAATGTTACGAATTTGCCCGAATTTACCAATAATATAAAGGATTTTGCTGCGGGGCGATGTGGGCATCGCCCCCTACAATTCTGAATACCGGGTTTATCGACGGTCTGCTGCGGCAGAGCCGCATTTATCTACAGGATTCAGCGTTAGCACTCTTTGGCTCCGAGTGCTAAGTTATAATACCCCAATCCGGGAAAAAAAGCAAGAGTAAATTATGGAAAATCCATGAAATTATTGTGAATTTCCTGCTGTGCCCCATTTGGCACCGGAAAACACAAAAAAATTTGTGGATATTGATGAAAATACTGCCAAAAATGCCCACCTTCCCCTTGCGTTTTGTGAAAAATAGCATTATAATGAAGGAGACTGTATTGGTGGAGGAGGCGCATATTATGGGTGAACTGATCGCCATTGCTTCCGGCAAGGGCGGCACCGGCAAGACATCCATCTGTGCCGGAATTGCCACCGCTCTGGCAGAAATGGGAGAGAAGGTTCTTTGCATCGACTGTGATGTAGGGCTTCGCAATCTGGATATTTCTCTGGGGCTGAGTCAGGAGGGGGCTATCTCCTTTCTGGATGTGATGCAGGGGCGCTACCCTTTGGAATCTGCCCTGCGCCATCCCGCCTACGAAAATCTTTATTTTCTTACCGCCCCCATGAGCTGCCCCGCCGACAGCATTGACCCCGCGCTTTTTTCCAAGATGCTGCAGCAGGCCCGGCAGAGCTTTGCCTATGTGCTGCTGGATGCCCCCGCCGGGGTGGATGCCGGGTTCCGGCTGGCTGCCAGGGATGCCGACCGGGTGCTGCTGGTCTGCGGCGCGGATCCCGCCTCTGTCCGGGATGCCCAGCTTACCGGGCAAATGCTGGAGGGTATGGGCAAGCAGGAAATGCGGCTCATTGTCAACCGGGTGAACAAGAAAATCGCCGCCTCTCTGGGCAAAACCGTGGATGATATTATGGATACCGCCGCTCTTCCCCTGATGGGCGTTGTGCCGGAAGACCCTCAGGTGACTCTGCGGGCCGCCTATGGAAAGCCCCTGCTGGAAAAGAACAAGCGTATGGCTGCTGCCGCCTGCCGGCGGATTGCCAAAAGAATAAAAGGTTACCGCGTTCCCATCGACATATAGATAAGGAGTGTGCATTATGAACATCGCATTTCTGGCTCACGACAAAAAGAAGGAACTGATGGTACAGTTTTGTACCGCTTACAAAAGCGTACTGAGCAAGCATAAGCTCTACGCTACCGCCACTACCGGGCGGCTGGTAGCCGATAGTACCGGTCTGCCCATTACGCTCCTGCTGTCCCATAAGCAGGGCGGCCACCAGCAG
>JBJDYH010000290.1:0-7696 GCA_051867135.1 Faecousia sp.
GACCTTGCCCAGCGGCTGGGCCGTATCGTCCGGCAGGGCAACCTGAATCCGGAGGTGGAAATCTTCCGCTATGTGACGGAGGGAACCTTTGACGCTTATCTCTATCAGTTGGTGGAGAACAAGCAGAAATTCATTGCACAGATCATGACCTCCAAAGCGCCTGTGCGTGTCGCGGATGATGTGGACGAAACTGCCCTCAGTTACTCCGAGATCAAGGCTCTTGCCACCGGCAATCCCCTGATTATTGAAAAGTGCAATCTGGATATGGAGGTTGGAAAGCTGAATATGCTGAAAGCCAGCTACCTGAGCCAGAAATACGCGCTTGAGGATATGGTGCTGAAGAAATACCCGGAGGCCATTACCCGGCTGACGGAACGGATTGCAGGCTATGAACAGGACCTGCAGCTTGCCACGGTGCATCCGAAACCCCAGGAAGGGTTTGCGGGTATCACGATTCTGGAGCAGCCCTATGCCGACAAGGAGGCGGCTGGTAAGGCGATCCTTGATGTATGTACCAAAATGACCGGCTCCGATGCTGTTTTCTTAGGACAGTACCGGGGCTTTTCTCTTGTTCTTTCCTATGATGGGCCGAGCAACGAGTACCGCATGACGATGAAGGGAACCCTGTCCCACACGGCAGTGCTGGGTGCGGATGTGTTCGGCAACCTGACCCGTATGGACAATGTGATCGACGGTCTGGGGACAAAGCTGGAAGCCGTGCGGCAGGCTCTGGCCGATACCCAGACCCAGCTTGAAAACGCAAAAACAGAACTGGCAACACCGTTTGCCAAAGAAGCTGAGCTGGCGGAAAAGACCGCAAGGCTGAAAGAACTGAATATCCTGCTGAACATGGACCAGAAGGACAAGTCCCTCATCGACGATGTACCGGATGAGGATACACCGGAAAAGCAGAAATCGCGGAATTATGAAAGGTAATCCCCGTACCGGCACAGCTTTTGTGCCGGTATTTACATAGATGACCTTGACTTTTTCAAAAGCCTGAATATAATAGACTTATGATATACCAACTCGTGAGTTTGATATTTGTAAAATAAGGAGAATGCCATGTTTTATTGTCGAGAAGAAGAATTACAAACGATGAACCGGCGATATGAAAAAGGCCGCTTTGAATGTATTGTTATCTATGGCAGACGCCGTGTTGGAAAAACTGCACTGATCAATGAGTTCTGCAAAGGAAAACCTACAGTGTACTTTTCTGCTTTAAGTGCCTCCTCGCAGGAAAATCTGGAAGCACTGTCCAAAGCAATTTACACCTGTAAAAACCCGGACAGTCCCGTTGCACCGACTTACCGGAGCTATGAAGATGCGCTGGATGAGATCACCGCGATGGCAAAGCAGCAACGGCTGGTTTTTGTAATCGACGAGTATCCGTATCTTGCCAAAGCGGAAAAGTCCTTTTCTTCCCGGCTCCAGCACATTATTGACCACCAATGGCAGGACAGCCAGCTTTACCTGATTTTATGTGGTTCCTCCATGAGCTTTATGGAATATCAGGTACTGGGCTATGAAAGCCCTCTGTACGGACGTCGGACAGCACAATTCAAAATTCAGGCACTGACTTACCGGGAAATGACACAGTTTCATCCGAATCTGTCCTCGCAGGATCAAGCTCTTTTGTACGGAGTGACCGGTGGCATCCCCCACTATATCAACAAACTGGATGTTGAGGATGATTTGGATGAGGCTCTTTTGGAGAACCTGTTCAGTACCTCCAGCTACCTTTTTGAAGAACCGGAGAACCTTCTGAAACAGGAATTGCGGGAACCGGCAATCTACAACTCGGTTATTTCCGCTATCGCAGGTGGAGCCAGCCGTCTGAATGAGATTGCAACCAAGGTTGGACTGGAATCAGGTGTCTGTACGAAATATCTGAAAGTGCTGTTGGATTTGGGAATTTTGAAAAAAGAAACGCCGATTACAGAAAAGCCGGGGAAAAAGACCATCTATGCGATAGACGATAACTTCTTCCGTTTTTGGTATCGCTTTGTTCCGAGAAATATGTCCGTAATTAGTGCTGGCCGGATGAACCATGTCTATGAACAGGCGGTGAAAAAATACTACCCCGACTATATGGGTCTTGTCTTTGAAAAAATGTGTCAGGAATATCTAAGCCGCTATGCAAAGGATCTGCCGATCCTGCTCAGTACAGTTGGACAGTGGTGGGGAACGGATCCCAAAACAAGAAAAGAGGTTCAGATCGATATTGTCGGAACGCCGGTGGAAGGCAATGAATATTTGATAGGGTCCTGTAAGTACCGGAATGAAAAAATCGGCATGGATGAACTGGAACTGATTCAAAAATATGCTTCTGTGTTCCGTAAAGATGGCTTGTTCCACTATTTCATTTTCTCAAAAGGCGGATTTACCCCTGCTTTGCTGGAAGCTGGAGAAAAAGGTGAAGTTACGCTGTTGACGCTGGATGACCTTTACCAATAAATGCAGGAAGGCTACCGTCCGGTCACATTCGATGAGCCGCCGGAAAATAACCGTAAATTTAAGGCGGCGCATGATACACAAAAGCGAATAGCATAAACAAATTTATCATAATTTCATTTATCATAACGGCATGGTTCATCCGTGCCGTTTTACATAGCCGGAAGGTTTTCACCACGAAAATCTCCCGGCTAAATTTATATAAAGGAGTGATCCAAATGACCAACGAGGAACTGAATACCCAGTTGTATCAGAAGATGTTCGCGGAGCAGGAAAAATACCGTAACTGGCTGCTGACCCTGACACCCAAGGAGGTGCTGGAGCATGGTTATGAGTATATCATGCGGGAAGATATTCTGCTGTCACTGGAATATCACGACCTGCCGGACGCACAGGCCAAGGCTCTGCTGAAATCCCCATCCCCACTGGCGGATGTGTTCAAGGATTGGGAGAAGAAAGAAACCGGCCACATGGAAGACATCTGGCAGACGGTTGAGGACCGGGCAAAAGAAGCCGTGAAAAAGGAAGCAAAAAAGGAACAGAAAGAGCGCTGATACGCATGACCGGTTGGAGATCCCAACCGGCTTTTTACATAGCCGGACTGTCTTGTACAGTCAATCCATGGCTATCGAAGGAGGGAAAAAGTTATGCCATATATTCCACCGGATGTGGTGGCAAAGGCCAGAGAAATGGACCTGCTGACCTATCTTAAAAACTATGAACCCAATGAGCTGGTGCATTTTGCAGGCAGCACCTATTGTACCCGTGAGCACGACAGCTTAAAAATCTCCAACGGGAAATGGTACTGGTTCTCCCGTGGGATCGGTGGCTACAACGCCCTGGATTATCTCATTAAGGTCAAGGAAATGCCTTTTACGGTGGCGGTGGAAACCATCATGGGACACTCTGCGGTGCAGCCGCCCATCCGGGCAAGTACAGCACTAAAAAAAGAGCAGCCCAGGGTGCTGCTTCTGCCCCAGGCCAATCCCAATGCAGACCGTATCATTTCCTATCTGGCCGGGCGTGGTATTGACCGGGAGATCATTCATTATTGCATCCAGACCGGACGGCTCTATGAAAGCTATCCTCATCACAACGTGGTCTTTGTGGGCCTGGATAAGTACAGCAAGGCACGGTATGGAAATCTGCGTGGCTGCGGCACAGATTTTAAGGGTGAAGCAACCGGCAGCGACAAGCGGTTTTCGTTCAGTATCCCGGCACCGGGCAGCGATACGCTCCATTTATTCGAGGGTGCCGTTGATCTGTTGTCCTATGCCACCATCCGCAAACGGGAAGGTTTGGTCTGGAACAGTGAGCATCTGCTGTCGCTGGCAGGTGTGTATAAGCCGAAAGAAAATTTTACGGAAACAGCTTTGCCGCTGGCCCTGAAGCAGTATCTGTCCGACCATCCGGAGATCCGGCGTATCTGCCTGCATCTGGACCGGGACGCCACCGGCAGACTGGCCACCAGAACGCTGATGACTTTGCTAAGTGATTCCTATACAGTTAGCGATTATCCGCCGCCCAGCGGCAAGGACTACAACGACCATCTGTGCATCCGATTGGAAATCCCAATCACAAGAGTAAAGCCCAAAATTTATGAACGATAACATGGAGGTTCAAAATGAAAGAATTTGAAGTAACACTAACTGCTCTGTCCAAAAAGACATTCAAACTGAGTGCGGATTCCCGGAAAGAGGCAATGGAGATTGCCAGCCAGATTTGGGAGGACACCGACCTGCTGGCATTTCGGGATGAAGATGTGGTCAGCATGGAGATCACCGCTACCGAGTGCTGCGGCGGTGTTTGCGAGAGCTGTGAGAACGCCTGCGAGTATTGCGGCGGCTGTACGGAGGTCAGCCTGGAGGGAAAGGACATTGAAGGTGCCAAGCGCTGCCCGGTCTGCGGTAATATCCTCTGGGATGACGATTCTGATGAGTGATTTTGGTTTAGGGGCACGGAACATGACTTAAAAACAGGAACCGTGTCAGAAAAAAGCGAAAGATTTCTGCCAAATCTCTGTGCACTCTCTTGAAATGTGTTAACATCCATGATAACATATAAGAAACGCAGAGAACGGAGGGATTCGATTGAGCCGTCAGGAAATCATCGCCCAGCTCGTGGAAGCGAGGCTTGAAAAGAATATATCCCAGGCAGAGCTTGCCCGATTGATGGGCACCCAGCGGTCTAATATCTGCCGGTTTGAAAACGGCGCACAGAATCCGTCGTTGGATATGATTTTGCGGATCGCGGATGCCCTGGATAAAAAGGTGTCGCTGTCCCTGGAAGATAAGGAGGAAGCTATGAGCAATGTTTACAGCCTCCGCATTTATGATACGGAGCTTATGCGGTTCACGATGGAGAAACGAGGTCTGGAGGGCCTTGTTGCGGAAGTTGTGACCGTCAATCACGAATATGAGCACCTGATGCCCCTTGACCTGAATCCCACCGGTGAGGGTATTATCAAGTGGCTGGGGCACCGGGTCATTCCCAAGAACCGAGCCTTTGTGGATGAGGTTCTCAAAACCCTGGGGCTGAGCCACAATGATACAAAGGGCATCATTGATGTTTGCAAGGGACTTTCTCTGAATGACAGCTATTGGGTTGTGCCGGATGGATTTGAGGGAAAGTTTTCGCAGTATAACCTCTACGAAAACCGTTTCTCTGAAATGCTGGCGCTGGTGGCCTACACCGGCGTTGGCGGAAGCCGGGAAGCATTTACCACTTCCCCGGAGCTGACAACCAACGGAGCACTCCCCAAGGCATGGCGCTTCATTGAGGGTGATGGCATTTATCTGTATAAGGGCGGTTCCACTGGCGCATCCAATCTGGGACGGGAGCCTTACTGTGAATACTATGCTTCTCAGATTGCGGACACCATGCAGCTTAACGCCATCCATTATGATTTGGAAAACTGGAAAGGCATTACCGCTTCCAAATGCGCGTTGTTTACCGATGTGGATACTTCATATATTCCCATTGGCCGAATCATCCGCAGCAATATCACGATTCAAAAGTGTCTGGACTACTACGACAGCATGGGAGCAGATTTCGGAGAACAGCTCCGCAGTATGCTGGTGTTTGACGCCCTGATCTACAATGAGGACCGTCACTTCGGAAACTTTGGTGTCCTCCGGGACAACCATACTGGAAAGGTCATTGCACCGGCCCCCATTTTCGATAATGGTTTCTCCCTGCTTGCGTATGCAGGACGGGATGATCTGGCGAATTTCTCTGCCCTGCAGGAATACGCCGCCATGCGCACGAACCCCTACCGTCTGTCCTTTGAGGAGGTCTGTGCGGCGGTCATGGGACCGAAGCAGAAAGAGCAACTTCGCCGGATGATCGGTTTCAAGTTCAAGCGGCATCCTTCCATCAATCTCCCGGAGGCGCACCTACAGGCGTTGGAGAAGATTCTGGAGATCCGCACCCGGAAGTTGCTGGCGATTCCCACCCGGAGCAGGACCACCAAACGGGACAAAGAGGTCAGCCGATGAAACAGCGCGGCCATTACTGTAAGGTGTGCGGCTGTTATAAGGCCAATGAGCAATTCAGCGGCAAGGGCCATGCGGCTCATATCTGCAAAAGCTGTGCTTCCCTGTCACCGGAACAGCAGGCAGAACAGACTACGCTGAATCGGATTTACAATCTGCCGTTCTTTTTAAGCAAGGCAGACATCGCATGGCTGAAAAACCGGATGAAGGACCGGCGGCCAGCGGTGAAGCAGGCGGCAACTGAAGCATACGAAGCACGGTTTCAACAGTAAATATTATATTAGCAATGAGCGACTTGTAGAAATACAGGTCGCTTTTTTGCTGCCCAAAACACGGTTTTATTTCGGGTGGTAACATCCGGAGTAATAAATACAATCAAATTATTTGGCTCCGAACCGGAGCCGGGAAAGGACGGGTATCAAATGAACGAAGAAAAAAGAGCGTATAGTTGGAGCCAGTTTGTGGAGTCCGGTTTCGACGGGAGGGATTATAAGTTCCCCACCTTTGAAGGAACGTATGACGCAACGCTTTCCTGCAAGTATTGGGGCAAGCGCAAGAACCTGATTGCCTATCTTGATTTGGACGATGGGCGAAAGATTATTACCTCCGCATGGCAGAGCGAAGGGTATCATGGCCTTGCTGATTTGCCTATGGGAAGTCATATTCGAGTGACGTTTGTAAAGAGCGCGAATGGCAATTCCTTTCTCAGAAGTGTAGAGGAATGCTGACACCAGAATGAAATGCGATATACCAACAAGCATCGCCTTTTGGGGACAAAGGCCGCTTGTCAGGGGAACGCCCCCTGAAACCCCTTGGCAGAAAGGAAAGGTGAAGTCAATAAATGAAGCACTGTTTTTGCGATTGGTCTTATCAGCGGCGGCATGGCCGGTGTGCAGACCATGTGCGTGATCCAAATCAACCGTTACGAAAAGGAGCAGGAAAATGAGTAAAAGAAATATTGAAATCAAGGTGCGCCTGAACCGCAAGGAAGCGGAGGCGTTAAACAAGCGAGTGAAAAAATGCGGTCTGTCCAGAGAAGGGTATCTTCGCCACCTCATTCATGGCAGCATCCCACGTGAAACACCACCCGCAGATTATTATGCCATGATGCAACAGCTCTACCGCATCGGCAACAGCATGAACCAAGTGGCACAGAAAGCCCATGTGCTGAATGTGGTGGATGTCCAGCGGTACGATGCCGCCTGCCGCCAGTTTGAAGCGGCGGTAAAGGAGATCACCGCCGCCGTGGTGGAACCGCAGCCTATGAATACCGTGGAGTGACGCCATGGCGGTCACATCCATCTGGCGGGTCCATGGGTGGCTTGGCAAGGTGGTCATTTATGTGGTGAACCCGGAGAAAACCACCAACCCCGCGTTTTATGAAAAGCAGGAAATGACAGACTGGCAGATGCAGGGACTGTCAGATGTTATTGAGTATGCCATGAACAGCAAAAAAACCACCGAGCCGGTAAGTGAAACTGTTCCGGTCATGCAGAGCTTTGTATCCGGTGTCAACTGTTATCCCGGCACCGCCCGTGAGGAAATGCTGGCGGTAAAGCGGCGCTTTGGCAAGGAGGACGGGACGGTTGCCTACCACGGGTATCAGTCCTTTGCCCCCGGTGAAGCCACCCCGGAGCTGGCCCATCAGATCGGTATCGAACTGGCGCAACAGCTCTGGGGCGACAAATATCAGGTCCTTGTGGCTACCCACCTGGACCATGAAAATCATCTGCATAATCATTTTGTGC
>JBJDYH010000291.1:0-30131 GCA_051867135.1 Faecousia sp.
CCTGAACCCCGACGCTTTTGGTTGCGTATAGTAGAATTGTCTGGGAACTGAGGTTCGAATTTATCAATTGTAATGATACACTACTTCTTTACCATGTTTTTCGGCGTACTCAATTTCCTTTTTAACCGATTCCCCAATATAACCATCAATATTTACAACATATATCCCATCGCTCAAGTCGATTTTTCTATAATGAGCATCCGCAAGTCGTGAAAGTCCCTCATCTGTTGGAATAACATTTTCTTCACAATAAATACACTGCAGTATATTATATCCTTTACCAGTTTCAAGGTCATAAGCAATTTTCTTCATCTCTTTATCAAATCGCATACTGCCACAAATTGTATAGGTTTTCACCGAATCACCTCCGTAAATTCAAGTTTGTTTAACGAATTATAACATAATCCCATACCCATGTGAAGTGGTTATCGGACGATTTTATGCTTCCAAAAGTCCAATGAATTTATAAACCGTTGTCCTGCTCAAATCACAGACCCGTGCCAACTCGCTGACATTCAACAGCTCGCTTTTGTAGGCAGGATAGTGGCGTAGGAAAGATGCGGGGATGTCCTCTTTACTCAACTGCGGACGCCCGATCTGCCATCCCTTTGCTCTGGCATTTTCCATCCCTAACCGCTCCGCCATGCCGCAACTGCCTACAGCGGAATGCATAAATGCATTCCCTACGGATTCAAACCGGAAAAACCCGTAGGGACGGTTCAATCGCTCGTCCGCTTACCGCACCCGGTTTCCTGCGGTGGTGGATTTGGGGTTTCGGACGAGAAGTTGAAACGCCCCTACTACCTTGTAACAACAAAAACTCTTCAACGAAGTACGATGGCTGTTTCCAAGGCTCCCTTGTGTAAAGGGCGGTGCGTCGCGCAGCGAATCCAAATCTCAATGATTGCCGGTGGCAATCATACCTTAATTCCAGCTGTCAGCTATGCTGACTGAGGGATTGTTACCGCAGTACGACCTCGCCGAAGTGCTGCGATTGCTGCAAGTGCCTACTGCACAACCCCTCCGAGCCGCCATTGGCGGCCCACCTCCCCTTACACAGAGGAGGCTTGGGCGCTCCCGCGCCACAGCAACTAATGAAAAATCGCAATTTTTAGAAGTTACACCCTACTACAAACTCGTTATTTGGGCGCTGCGGGGCGGAAGCGCCACGCAGGCCGTTCCCTACGGGCGTTTTTGGGGTGCAGCACCAAATTCCAATTTCTCCCTTTGCTGAGGAGAGCCGATATGCGCAAAATAATTTATGGCATATGTCAGTAATTCCGTTGACATACGAAAAAGGGAGAGGTACAATGATTGTATAAACGGCGTGTGCTGAAAAATGGAGGTGCATCTATGCCAAGACCGAGAAAATGCAGAAAAGTTTGTTGTCTACCCAGTAACGATGGCTTTATTCCGGTTCGTGGCGGCGAGGAATTGGCTCCCATCGTTTTGAATGTGGATGAGTACGAAGCCATCCGCCTGATTGACCGGGAAGGGTTGTCTCAGGAGCAATGCGGCGAGTATATGCATATTGCCAGAACAACGGTTCAGCAGATTTATTCTGCTGCCCGCAAAAAACTGGCGGATGCATTGGTGGAGGGGCTCCCCCTGCGAATTGCGGGCGGGGATTTTGTACTCTGCAACGGAAACAGCGAAGATTACGGATGCAGGAATTGCCACCGACAAAGAATCCATCCGATGTATGAAAAACCGAAAGGAGAAAAAATAATGCGAATCGCTGTCACTTACGAAAACGGAAGCATCTTCCAGCATTTCGGCCACACAGAGCAGTTCAAAATCTACGACATTGAGGATGGACATATCATATCCTCCGAAATCGTCGATGCGCTCGGCAGCGGACATGGCGCGCTGGCCGGTGTTCTGAAGGCTTTGAAGGTAGACGCTCTGATTTGCGGCGGCATTGGCGGCGGCGCGCAGATGGCGCTGGCTGAGGCAGGAATCGGGCTGTATGGCGGCGTGTCCGGTGACGCGGACGCGGCGGCGGAAGCGCTGGCTGCCGGAAAGCTGACTTACAATCCCAATGTAATGTGCAGCCACCACGCAGAACACCATCACGAGGGCGGCTGCGGCAGTCACGGTTGTGGGAACCATTCCTGCGGCTGAAATTGGCGATCAAGTCACGGAATTTATGCCGTGGCTTGATAAAGAAAAGCGAAATGAGGCGATAAAGCCTATGAAACAAATGGTACGATGGCTCCCTTGTATAAAGGCTGCGCCCGCAGGCGCGTTTCGGAGGCCAACCGCCTCACAGTTTCTTGGTGTAGCAAACAATGCGGTTCGCTTCGGTAAAGCCCAGCTTTTGGTGAAAGCTCTGGCTTACAAGATTGGATAGCTCGCAATCGCTGGCAAACTCTGTGCAGCCCATTTCCGCCGCCCAGCTTTCACAGGATTGAAGCAGCCTTCCGGCAATCCCTTCTCCCCGGTGCGCTTCGGCAACATAAATGCCCTCTAAATATCCAACCGGGGAGCTGCTTGTGCCCTCCACATAGTCCCGGCGAAGCTGACATTGGGCAAAGCCCACATCCTCTGCCAGAAAACAGGCGGCATCCTCTCGGGCCAGCAATTCCCGAAATTCCGACTCCATTTCCAAAACGCTATGGCTCGGCCACAGGCAAAATGCCAGCTTTGCCAAAACCTTCTCGTCACCAATACAGGCTCTTTTGATTTGCATAGCAGCACCTTCTTCCTGCCTATCAGTATACCGGGAATCCACCCCAAAGGCAATACTTGCACGGTCATAAACCAAGGGAAACTCTGAATAAATCGTCTGCGGCTGGCAGGCCGTTCTATTGACCCATCCGTTCAGTTTTGAAAATGGGAAATACACAAAGTATTCCACCATTTTTAGAACTTTCGGCTGAGCCAAAATCTTCTGCCGTCAGCTCTTGACGATTTAATCAGAGCTTCCCAAGAAAAAGACGGCAAATCCATGCCATTGAAGCTTTTTCGCAACGATATAAAAAACAGAATTGGCAGGTTCCTTCCTCCAATTCTGTGTCTGCTTTCTGTTATAGGCTTTGCTGCTTGGTGGCATCCGGCAGGCGCTCCTCAACCGCAGTTCTATTATAGCAAAAAAACAGGTTCTTTTCAAGTCTTGCAGTTTTCCACCCTTGTGGTACAATGTTCAGCACAAGGGTGAATGGGTGTAACGTTTACTTTGAGATACTGCAGGAGGATGTATGTATGAATTTGACAGACCGCATTGCTGACTTATCCATGCTCTGGAAGCAAGCTTCTTTGGTATTCCCGTACTTTGACCAACAAAAAATCGACTGGGATCAGACCTACAGAGAGTATCTTCCCAAGGTAATGAACGCGAAAACTGACCGGGAATTCCATCTCCTTTTGGCTGAGTTCATGAATTTGCTTGGGGACGGACATACGGATTACCTGCTTCCCAAAGCTTTGCAGGAGGATACCGGCTACCTGCCGTTTACATTGAGATTTGTTCAGGATACCTACTGCATCGATGGGATTATCTCGGAGCATCAGGCGTATTCCCGGGCTCAGGTGGTATCCATCAATGGCATTCCGTTTTCGGAGCTTATACAGGAGGTTTTCCGGTATAGCTATCATGTGGGGAATTATGTGCCCCGGTACGGGCTTCATAAGATTCTGCCGTTTCTTTTGAAGCCAAATGGGAATATGGCGGAAACCTCCAAAGGCAGATTTTCCTTTGACCTGCTCCCATCCAAGCCCGAAAACCTAATGCCTCAAATGCCAAGGCTTTCTATTCCTTATCGGCAGATTCATGTAGATAAACTGGACATCCGCCTGTACGACGGCGGTATTCTCTATATCAGGCTGGATGATTTTTTATATAGCAAAGCGGTGGAGGAGGTTCGGTCAGCAATCCTTCGTACACCCGGCATTATGGGCTTGATTCTTGACCTCCGGGAGAATATCGGCGGTATGACTTTGAACGGTGGCAAAATTGCGGAGCTTCTGATTCCCGGGCAGTTCCATGGGTGCCAGAAGCGCACTCGCTCTATGACCGGAATTGGCCTTTCTTCCGCCAGCCAGATCATGCAGTGGAGCGAAGAAGACATGGAAAAGCATATCGCTGCCGGATATTCCACCCGTGAGGAAATTGAGGAAAGCAAAAGCCTTATCGCCAACACACATTACGACATATATGTGGATACCTATGGCTGCGAAAAACATACCCCATTGTTTTCCGGCCCTTGCGTGATTCTGACCTCCCGTCATACGGTATCCGCTGCGGAAGATTTTATTGCTATGTTCCGAACCAATCAAAGAGCGACAATCGTTGGGACGGAAACTTGCGGTACCACAGGCACACCGCTGATTCAGAAGTTGTCCTGTGGCGGATGGATGCGTATTTGCTCTGTTGGCTATCGTCTTCTTGACGGAACCGAATTTATTGGATGCGGTATCAAGCCCGATATTTTCTGCAATGCATCTGTAGATGACTTCCGGCAAGGGTATGATTTTGTACTGGATCAGGGGATGACGATCCTGAAAAGCCAAACAGGACAGGCATGAAAAGACCCGGAATTGGTTTCGTGATTCTCACGCTTCCAATTCCGGGTCTGCTGCTTACAGATATTCAATTTGTTTCAAATCGTGCCACAGCCCTGTAGCGGTATTAGAAATCAACTGTTGATCAGCAGGGGAGAATAGGGAGATTTTCAGCTTTCGGTTTTTGAGATTCCACCATCCTGCAACAACTCCGTTTATCAGGATAGCGGGGCGGACGATCCCGGCGAGGTTGAAAATGTCACGCATATATTCCTTGGGCAGAAACAGGCTTTCCGCTTTCTCATAGCCCAGCATAAGCTGGTCAAAGCCAGCCAGAAACAGACAGGCGGGAAGTTCGCCGGTGGGCTGACCGTTATCGATGTAGAAATAGGATTTGCCATTCAGCGAGGTTTCGGTGACCGGGAGTTGATTCAGCCAGGACTTGACCTCTGTTTGGGTGGTTCCGAAGAAATAGGCTGCGTCTTTCGCTGTGGCTGGGCCAAAATGTGTAAAGTACCGTTTTGCCAGTTCTAAACGGGCGGGTTCTTTTTCCATCGGTTCAAAAGCAGGACAAAGCTGATAGGCTTTCTTTTCCTGCACCTTGTGGCAGAGCCTGCCTGCTTCGCAAAGCGCCCGGATGGTGCCGCCCCAGGGATCGAACAGGCTTTGGCTTTCGTTATCGGTCATACCCGCTTTTTTGCAGACATCTTTCAAGGCATCCCGTTCGTCAATTCCTTGCGAAACAGCATCAACGATTCTGTCGGCGAAGTACGCCTTGCGTTCGGCGCTGATATAGTCGTCGGAACCCAATGTATCCACGCCTCGGAGAAAATGCGTCCGGCCATTATAGAGGAACAGCGGGAGATCGTCAGCAGAGAACAGGTGCATGGTGCCCCGGTTCGTCCAACTCTTTACCAAACCGTCCGTGCTGACTTCCGTACAGCGGATGGAAAGACCGTGGAGCGCATGGCTGAGAAACTGCGCCTGCACACCGCAAAGGTCTTTCACGACGGTCTGGGTATCGGCGGGAGCCAATAAATGCTGCCCGGCCAATCGCCGCAGCTTGATTTCTTCCAATGTCATAGGCGCAATTCCTTTCTAATGTCCTCAGCAAATGCATGATGCCCCGCTTCGGTACCTTGTATTATGCAAAGGTGGATTTGGGGTTTGCGGAGCGGATGAATCCGCTCCCTACGATATGAACGGGCTGTGTGCCCTTTAACTCACCGCTAAATTCTAACCCATTGTAGGGGACGGGTTCCCCGTCCCGATGGTGCAGCGCTTCATCTCTTTATCAAACGATGGGTCGGTTCCATCCCCATAGTTAACAACATCCTGTTAACAATTCTTAATCAGGTAAAATTTGCATCAATGTAATCAAAATATGATTTCTTATTTACTTCCGCTTCATTGGCAAGATACCACTCGGCTGATTCTTTTAATCCTTCTTCTAAAGAAATTGTGTCTGAGTATATTTTGTGTTGGCGTTGTACATCTAAATAAAATTCATAGTTATAAAAACTGAAATAATTTCTCTGCTCTATATCATCATAAACATTCACAAACGATGGAACTTTATCAAAGCAAGCATAACACATTGTAACCCAGTCTTTTATAGATATTACCTCAGAATTTCCTACATTTAGAATATGTTCTGATGGCTCATTCGCAATGATTACTTCCATCAGTTTACATAAATCACGAACATGAAAGAATTGCAGTTTCATTGCCCCATCCTTCGGCAAATAAAATTTTCTGTCTGCCTTAGCACAATCAAATACAAATGCCTCTCTATAAACATTATTCATAGGCCCATATAAATATGGCGGCCTCAAAATATACGCATCGGGAACTCTCTCCAATAAAGCGTTTTCCGCATCCATCTTATCGGCCCCATATTTGCCCCAGAATATGTTTACATTTTTCTCAGAGTCTTCAAGAAATGGCTGCTCACCATATTCTGGATATACTGCGCTTGAACTAATCATGATAAACTTTTCGAATGAACCAAGTGCATTATGTAAATCGATAATATCTTGTGCGTCATAAGCGGTTATATCAAACACAATATCAAAATGAATATCCTTTAGGATATCACCTAAGCAGTGCCTGTCCCTCGCGATTAGTTTTACACCTTGAACCTGTGGTTTTGTATTTCTATTAAGTACATAAACTTCATAATTATGCTTCACAAAATAGTCTGCTACATATTTGCTGACAAAAGTTGTTCCACCGGTCACCAATATCGTCTTCATTAGAATCTCTTCTCTTTCAAAAATATAAAATCAATTAACCATCTAGAGAAATTCATATCGAAACGCGCACGGTTTTTCACCGTCGGTATCGTGGGGAGAGGACACGATTTCTACCAGTTTCAGTTTCGCGTCGAGCATGATTTCATAATGAAATTTGAAGTGTCCTCCGCAGCAGTAGCAGTATTCACGCGGGATCGGGTCGCCCCCCTTGACTTTGCTGACTGTCGGGCAAGCACACTCGAATTTCTCCCCGGGATGATAGGCAACAGCGTGAACAACAAGATGACCGTTTTCGTCGAGCTCTGCGCTGCCCATATTCAGGTACGCTCGTGCGCTGATAAGCTTTAGTCTGTCCGAAATGCTGAGGTTTGCGTGGATTCGCGCAAACTCTTTTGAGTTTTTCAAGCGGGCACCGCTCTTGCAACAGGCGTTGGCCTCCAGTATTTCCTGCGCTGTTTCGGACGGGAGTTTTTCCTTCATCACTTCCAGAGCCTGCCTGAAGAAAGCAGATTTGGTCTTTTTGTTCGTTTTTGAACTTATTTCTTCAAATCCGCGGCACATTTCATGGATAATCTCTTTTTTTACCCCAAACGCATCCAATGTTTCTCTGAACTTTTCCGGTGACGGCATTTTTGTCCCTCCCTGCGTGCTTGTAAAGGTTCATCATTTTTTATCAGGTTAATTTTTTATAAGGGAAATAGTGACAGATAAATCCCAATTTGAACTGATTATAGCATAATCCAGTGCCCGAGGGAAGTAGGGCACTGGATGATTTGTATATTTCCAAAGGAGAAGTGTATTTGCAAACCGTTGTCCTGCCAAAATACCAAAAGGAAAGAGAAAATGGACTGCTGCCGCGAAAGAAACTGCACGAAAAACCGGAATTTGTCAACTTATTCTTGATTGGTGACAACTTCGAGAAAATTTCTGGCTTGCCTATTCTCCAAGCATAGCAATACGCAAATAAGGATATCGAAAACCACAAAAGCAAGGCAAACTATGGCTTGGGTAAAATTCAAACCCAATATCAAAGATACAATGGGAATGATAATAGAGGCATAAAAATAGGTTGGAGAAAAATAAATCCAATAATAAGTTAAGAAATGCGCACCAACAACCATGGCATACACCATAATCATCTTATCCGGAACAGCGTACATTACCCACAAAACAATGGGAAGGTACAATAACTGATTGAGTGCCGCAACAATGGAAAGACTGCTGAGCGGAGCTTCTTTGCTGAATATATTTACTTTTATTATTTTACCAAAAACCATTCCAACGGGCATAAGTAACGCAGAGCAACACATAGCAATCCAATTCTTTGCGGCAATATCCAAATCCGTGAGAAAAGCAATGAGCATGATCGCCCACAAAACAGAGGATGCCATAATGAAAGGCAAGCCTTTCTTTTGCTGAACCGCATATTCGATTTTCATGTGGTTCAATATCTGTTTTTTGGATTGATTTTCAGACATAAGCGTTCGCATCTCCTATGCAATATCCTTTTTTGTGTACTTAATATAGGCGCAGACAATGGCGATTGCGCCTGCCAGCATTCCCACGGACAGATAGCCCACAGGGATGGCTTGGCTGTTGATAATTTCCGCGCCGTCCGTATAGCCGAAAGGGGTTATGTACTTTAGGAATTTGGTTTCGTCCATCAGGTTGGCGATAATGTTGACGAAATACATCGTTGTGGCCAGCCCCAGCCCTATGCCCATGCCGCTGCCCCGGATAAAGGCAGAGATGCCAAAGGTAATGGCAGCAATCTCAAGCTGCATGAGAAAGTAGGCAAGATACAGCAGCGCCAGAGTTTTTCCGTCGGCGGATACCTCCACAGCCACCATGGAAAGGGCGGAGATGGCAATGACCGCCAGATTCAAAATGGCAAGCTGGGCCACCACAGCCAGCAGCTTTTCGGTAATGACCCGGATTCTGGAAATCGGGTGGGTCAGCAGAAACTCTGCCGTGTGTTCCTTCTCTTCTTTGGCAAGGGCAGACACGCCCAGAAGCGCCGCAAAGAAAGCGCCGCCCAAACCCAGCACATTGCCGCACTCAATGCCGAAAAAGCCGATGAACTCTCCGAAATTCAGCTTGTCCATGCCAAAAGCCTGGCTGAATCCGCCCATTTCGGAAAAGGTTTTGCTGATTTCGTCCATCTGTGCCCCCATTTGGGGGTAGATCAGAATACAGGCGGCCATCATAAAGGCAATGGCGGCTGTCCAGATGATCAGCGATAGCTGGCCTTGCTTTAATTCATGCTTAAAGATGGTCATGGGGCGCATCCTCCTTTGCGTAGTAGTGCATAAACACTTCGCCCAAATCCGGCTCGGTAATGGAGATATCGGACAGGGGCAGACAGGCCAGAGCCTCCATAAGAGGCTTTATTTCCCCGCTGTAGAGGAACTCCACGCCTTTTTCGGAAACCACCGCGTTTTTGATCTGGGGCAGGTCGGGGGCTTGACGGACACCCTGCAAAACCACCCGCTTTGCCCCGGTGTGGCTCAGCTTTTCCACGGTATCGCAGGCAAGAATTTTTCCGTCCCGGATAACGGCGGCGTGGCGGCAGTATTTCTGCACCTCGGACAGGATGTGGGAGGACAAGAACACGGTAGCCCCCTCCTGATTGCGCTCGGAAAGCAATGCGTAAAACTCCTGCTGCATCAGCGGGTCAAGGCCGCTGGTAGGCTCGTCCAGAATATACAGGCCGGGCTTGTGCTGCAAAGCACAGACAATGCCTACCTTTTTGCGGTTGCCCAAAGACAGCTCCCCAATTTTGCGGGAGGGATCCAGAGAGAGCCTGCGGCACAGGGCGGCGGCTTCTGCCGAGCAGTCCTTTTTCCGCAGACGGGCGGATAGCTGCAGCACATCCCGCACCTTCATGCCGCTGTAAAACATGGCTTCCGAGGGCAGATAACCGATATTCGACAAAATTTCGGTGGAGTGAAGAGCCGTATCCCTGCCGAAGATTTCCGCTTTTCCCCTTGTGGCGGAAATCAGACCCAAAAGGGTGCGGATGGTAGTGGATTTGCCGGCCCCATTGGGGCCGATAAAGCCAAAAACATCCCCCTCCTCCACCGAAAGGCTGACATCGATAATGCCCCGGGACTTTCCGTAGTATTTTGTTAATTGCTCCGTTCGGATAGCTTCCATATGTGCCTCCTTTTTCCTGAAAGGCTGTTGTTTTACGCGCTTATCGGCTTTCCTCGGCATAGCACTAAATTAGAATTTGACAGACTGTTTGTAGGGGCCGATGCCCACATCGGCCCTCTCCAATGTTACGGATTCGCCGCAGTTCCGTAGAAGCATCGTTGTGTATTCTGCGGGGCGATGTGGGCATCGCCCCCTACATTCGCAAAATCCACATCTGTTCCAAACGGAAGCGCCACGCAGGCCGCTCCCTACGGGCGTTTTGAGGGTGCGGCGCAAATTCCAATTCAGCAAGCGGATGATTCAAACCGATATGCATTTTATGTAATGCCAGTATAGCATAGACGGTTTCAAAAGAAAAGTGTGAAAAATCGAGAAGAAAAGTGTGAAAATTCGAGAAGAACCTATTGACAAATAGGTCTACATCATGTAGACTATAGTTAGTCTATATGATGTAGAATGATTGGAGGGCATAGCATGAACGATTATCAGATGGGCGCCATCGAATCCCGCTTCGCTGACCTGATTTGGGAGAACGAGCCGGTTTCTTCCACAGAGCTGGCCAAGCGCAGCGAGGAGCTGCTGGGGTGGAAAAAGTCTACCACCTATACCGTACTGAAAAGGCTCTGCGATAAGGGGATATTTCAAAATAACAAGGGCACCGTTACCTCTGTTATTTCCAGACAGGAATTTTATTCCCTGCAGAGCGAAAAATTTGTGGAAGAAACCTTTGACGGTTCACTGCCTGCGTTTCTTGCCGCTTTTACAGCCCGCAAGAGCCTGACCCCGGAAGAAGTGGAACACCTGCGCCGGATGATCGCGGAATATGAGGAGGGGTGATTATGGAAGCCGTATTCCTGAAAATCCTCAATATGAGCATAACGGCAGGCTGGATCGTTCTCGCCGTGATCGCGGTTCGCTTTCTGCTGAAAAAGGCTCCCAAATGGATCGCCGTTCTTATGTGGGGGCTGGCAGGTATCCGTTTGATTTGCCCCTTCTCCTTGGAAAGTATATTCAGCCTGATTCCCAGCGCGGAAACAGTACCGGGTAACATTCTGTATACGGATACGCCTGAAATCCACAGCGGAGTTGCGGCAGTCAACTCTGTGGTCAATCCGATTCTCTCGGAGTCCCTTGCTCCCGCTGTGGGCGCAAGTGTGAACCCGATGCAGGTGATGATTCGGATCGCTTCGGTTGTTTGGATGGTGGGCATCGGGGCAATGCTCCTGTACACGGCGGTCAGTTACCTCGCAATACACAAAAAAGTCAAAGAGGCCGTACACTTTCGGGAGAACATCTGGCTTTGTGACCATGTGGACACGCCGTTTATTCTGGGGGTGCTCCGTCCCCGGATTTACCTTCCATCGGCCATGGGTGAGGGAGATATGGAATATGTCATTGCCCACGAAAAGGCCCATTTGAAAAGACGCGATCATTGGTGGAAACCTTTGGGCTTTTTGCTGCTCACGGTTTACTGGTTCCAGCCCATACTTTGGATTGCCTATATTCTCCTTTGCAGAGATATTGAGCTTGCCTGTGACGAAAAGGTGATCCGGGATATGGGAACGGAGCATAAAAAGCCGTATTCCGACGCGCTCGTCCATTGCAGCGTCCGTCGCAGGGTGATTGCTGCCTGCCCTCTGGCATTTGGTGAAGTTGGTGTAAAAGAAAGGGTGAAATCTGTGCTCCATTACAAGAAACCTGCGTTTTGGATTCTGGCTGCAGCCGTCATTGCCTGTATTGCTGTAGCCGTGTGCTTCTTAACAAACCCCAAAAGTTCAAGCCGCGCCCCTGACCCCACAAATCCCGAAGGCGCAAATCAAAATCTCCGGCTTCAGCAGCTATCAAAGATATATCCAGAGTATTTCGGCATTGACGCTTCTAACGGTCTGGATGTTTATGTCTGGCAGATGGCTGAAAACAGCTATTCCTTCGGGCTGCTTCCTCATAGCGAAGTCTATCGCGACAGTACCTCCCCGGAAATGCTGAAACTGATGAATCAGAAGGGCGCAAGCGCCTCTGAAATGCGCCAGATACTTGCCACATACCCTGTTGACGAAAGCGACATCCATATTATCCCGTGGCAAAATCCTCTGTCCAGCTATATTGCAGAACCCTGGATCATTTCTGAAGGGGAAAGCACGGAAGAAAAACTAGAGGAATACAGGGAAATGGTTAGAGATATGCTTTTTGGAGGGTATACAACAAGCTATGACGAACCTTACTTCGGCCGCATCATCGATTCTGCGGTTTTTGATGTTGATGGGGACGGAAAAGACGAAAATTGTGTACTTGCCGAAGGGATCACATCGGGAAGCTATACATTCGGTTTCTATGCGAGGGAAATAGATTCCGAAGAACCGGAAAATTACCGCTATGTATCCAATGTGGCCTACCAGGTGGCCTACGAGAAATGGCAAAATCCGTCCTTTGTCAAATGTGATGACGGCGTTGTCCGTGTGCAGAGTATCGATGAACAGGGACAGCCACACTTATTTGATATTGCGATCATAAATGGCAATATGCAACTGATTGAGGAGGGACGGGAAATTCCGGGACTTGTTGTTGTGGCTTTCCCCGATGGAGAGACCCGAACCGAACCGTAAAACCAACGAAAAATCCCATTGATAGAACGGATATAACAGGGGACGGCGTGACCGAAGTCATGCCGTCCCTCAGTATTTTTACGAACCCGGCTGTTATGCGCTTTTTTCTAAAGCACGGTATACAGCCAGTAAATCAGCCCATACACCACGCTGGCGGCGATGCCGTAGACGATGACCGGGCCGGCAATGGTGAAAATCTTCGCCCCAAGGCCCAGCACCCAGCCCTCGGTTTTGAACTCGATAGCGGCGGAGGAAACGGCGTTGGCAAAGCCGGTGATGGGCACCAGCGTGCCGGCTCCGGCGTGTTTGGCAATGTCGTCATACAGCCCCAACCCTGTCAGCAGGGCGGACAGGGCCACAAGGGTCATGGACATGGCGGTGGAAGCGCTTTTGTCGCTGAGGTTCAGGGCCAGATAACCGTTTTTGATAAGCTGTCCAAGGACACAAATCAGCCCCCCAATCCAAAAGGCGTTCAGGCAGTCTTTGCCCAAGGGGGAATTGGGGGAAACCTCTTTTACCAGACGGGCATATTGTCGCTGTGTCATTTTCATCACTCCTGACCCTATTGTGCGCCGGGAGTGCTTTTTTATACAAAAAATCCGCCGTTTCAAAGAAACAGCGGATTCCGTTTCGATGATGTAGGGAATGCATTCATGCATTCCGCTTACCGCACCTCGTTTTCTGCGGCGGTGGATTTTAGGTTTCGGTCGAGTCAAGACTCGGTCCGTTTGCGGTGCCCGGCGGTAGCTACGCCCGACGAAGCGGGCTTGCTCCCTGCCGACCGCTGCACACGCTGCGCCCTCGCTTTTCCTGCCACAGGCAGCGCTCGGGCTCGCGGCCCTACAAAGGTGCGGTTATGCACCAACCCTCTGTAGGGGCGGGTCTTGACCCGCCCGTTTGGTACGGCGGTGGATTCAAGCTTTCGGACGAGCAATTGAAACGCCCCTACGGCATAAGCCCCAGAGGGAGAACATTTTACTCCGGGAAGAGGGTTTCCATAGCGGCTTGGGCGGCAGCTTGCTCGGCCCGCTTTTTGCTGGTGCCGCTGCCGGTGCCTATAACCTCGCCGTTGAGCAGCACCTCCACCAGAAACTCCTTGTGGTGGTCAGGGCCGCGCTCTCCCAGAGGCTGGTAGGAAAGCACCTGATTTTTCTTTTGCTGAACCCGCTCCTGCAGGGCGGTCTTGTAGTCCACATTGTGCATCTTGGTGACCGGCACATCCGCAAGGACAAAACGGTCAATAATCCCTCTGGCGGCCTCCATGCCGCCGTCCAGATAGGAAGCGGCTATGACACTCTCCACCGCGTCTGCCAGAATAGAGGGCCGCTGACGGCCTCCAAAGGCCTCCTCGCCCTTGCCAAGGAGCAGGTGGCTGCCCAAATCCAGCTTGTGGGCAATGGCAGCCAGAGCGGTTTCACACACCATATCCGCCCGCATCCGGGTCAGCTCCCCCTCAGGGCGGTCAGGAAAGTTGCGGTAGAGATATTCCGCTACCACCATGCCCAGAATGGAGTCGCCCAAAAATTCCAGACGCTCGTTGCTCTTTAAGCCGTCGTGATACCGCTCGTTGGCGTAGGAGGAGTGGGTCAGGGCGTTTTGCAGAAGGGATATGTTGGAAAATTTGTAGCTCAAAAGGCTTTCCAAATCTTTAATCATTGGGTGTTCTCCTTGATTTGCGCCAGCATGGTCTCCAGTTCCTCGGCAATGTTGCTCTCGGCGGCATCCATAGCCTGCTTGATAGCGTTGCGGAACGCCAGCGCATCGGAGGAGCCGTGAGCCTTGATCACCGCCTTGCGGATGCCCAGGAAGGGCGTACCGCCGATTTCCCGGTAGTCCAAAAGCTTTTTGATGTCGTTTACGCCCGACTTGCTGAACAAATAACCGATTTTGGTAAGTAAATTCTTCTTGAACATCTTCTTAAGCTGGCTGCCCATAAACATGGCGGTGCCCTCAATGGACTTGAGCAGCACATTGCCGCTGAAGCCGTCGCAAACCACCACATCCACAGCCCCCAGAGGAACATCCCGGGCTTCCACATTGCCTACGAAGTTGATAAGCCCCTGCTGCCCGGCATTTTGCAGCAGCGCGTAGGCCTGCTTTTGCAGGTCGGTGCCCTTGCTGTCCTCGGTGCCGATATTCAGCAGACCGATTTTGGGGTTTTCTACCCCCAAGTAGCGCTTGGCGTACAGAGAGCCTACCAGACCAAATTGCAGCAGAAACTCCGGCGTACACTCGGCGTTGGCACCGCAGTCCAGAATGACAGTCTTGCCCCCGGCCTTGTTGGGCATGGCAGGGCCCATGGCGGCACGGCGGATACCCTTCACCCGCTTGACAAGCAATGTCGCCCCGGTAAGCAGCGCGCCGGTGCTGCCGGCGGAAACAAAGGCATCGCCCTGACCGTCCGCCAGCATTTTCAGACCCACCACCATAGAGGAGTTTTTCCGCTTGTGAATTACGGAAGCGGGATCGTCGTGCATATCCACCACATCGTCGGCGTGGGCAATCTCCATGCCCTCGGGCAAATCCTCAATGCCGTGCTTCTTCATGACAGCGAGGATTTCCTCCCCACGGCCTACCAGCGTGATTTGCGCGCCAAAATCCTTGGCGGCGGCAATGGCGCCCATTACATTCGCTTCGGGGGCGAGATCGCCGCCCATAGCGTCGAGGATTATCTTCATATCTTTCCCTCCTGAATCATGGTGTCAATAATGGCCAAGGAGCGGTTGGAAATGGCTAAGTTTTTCTCGGCCTTTTTGCGAATGCGCTGCTCCAAAGGCGCAATGATGCTGAAATTGATATTCATGGGCTGGAAGTCTGTAATGCGCTGGTCGCTGATATACAGCCCCAGAGCGCCGATGGCGGTGGTATTGGGGAAGTCCGGCAGCTCCTTGCCCTGAATTTTCGCCGCCATAGCCACGGCTGCCAAAAAGCCGGAAGCTGCGCTTTCCACATAGCCCTCTACGCCGGTCATCTGCCCGGCAAAAGCCACCAGCGGATTGCGGCGGTCGGCATAGTACCTGTCCAGCAGCTTGGGAGATTGCAGGAAGGTATTCTGGTGCATCACGCCGTAGCGGACAAAATTGGCGTTTGCCAAGGCGGGGATCATGGAAAACACCCGCTTCTGCTCCCCAAATTTCAGGTGGGTCTGGAAGCCTACCAGATTAAACACGCTCTTGGCGGCGTTGTCCTGCCGAAGCTGAACGACGGCATAAGGCTCTTTCCCGGTAGCGGGGTCGGTAAGCCCCACAGGCTTCAGCGGGCCGTAGCGCAGCGTTTCAAAGCCCCGCCGTGCCATCACTTCCACCGGCATACAGCCTTCAAATACCCGGTTGTCTTCAAAGCCGTGTACCGGGGCTTCCTCGGCGGAAACCAGCTCCCGAATGAATGCTTCATACTCCCCTTTGTCCATGGCGCAGTTGATATAGTCCGGCGTGCCCCGGTCATAGCGGGACTGCCACCAAGCCTTGGTCATGTCGATGGAATCGGCGGTCACCAGCGGGGCGGCGGCATCGAAAAAGTGGAGATAGTCCTGCCCGAAATACTTGCCGATGGAGCGCGCCATGGCATCGGAGGTCAGGGGGCCGGTGGCTACGATTACCGGGCCTTCCGGCACCTCGGTAACCTCTTTGGCTACCACCCGGATGTTGGGGTGGTTTTTCAGCTTTTCGGTAATCCGGGCGGAGAAGCCCTCCCGGTCAACCGCCAGACAGCCGCCGGCTTCCACCCGGGTTTCGTCGGCGCAGGAGATAATCAGGCTGCCTAAGCGGCGCATTTCTTCTTTGAGTAGCCCTACGGCGTTTTCCAAACGGTCACCCCGCAGGGAATTGGAGCATACCAGCTCCCCAAAATTGGGGCTATGATGGGCAGGGGTCATTTTATGGGGCTTCATTTCAATCAGCTCCACTTGGATGCCCCTTTGGGCAAGCTGCCACGCAGCTTCGCTGCCGGCAAGGCCCGCGCCGATTACGGTTGCCTTATCCATGGCTTCTCTCCTTTCCCGTCGCCCCTTGGGAAAGCCCGCTTTTCAAGGGGAGGCGAACCGCAAGGGATTTATTTCTTTGTTTTCTTAGCGGAAGCAGTTTTCTTGGCGGAAGCCTTTTTGCCGGGCTTCTTCTCAGCCTTTTTCCCGGTCTTGGCTTCGGCCTCCTTGGGGGCTTCCTCCCCCTCGGCAGCTTCCGGCTTCTTGTAATAGCCCCGCTTGTCCTCCGGCAGGAAATTCCTGCACTCGGGATTGATGCAGAAGGGCTTGTTGCGGCCTCTGCCGCTCTTTTTGAACAGGGTTTGGCCGCAGACCTCGCAGTCCTGGGCCACAGGCACATCCCAAGTCATAAAGCCGCAGGCGCTGCCCCGCTCGCAGGCGTAGTAGGCATAGCCCCGCTTGGACTTGCGCTTGAGAATCCCGCTGCCGCACTTGGGGCACCGTCCGGGCATTCGCTCTACGATGGGCTTGGTATTGGTACATTCCGGCCAGCCTGGGCAGGCCAGGAACTTGCCGAAGCGGCCAAACTTGATGACCATGTTTCTGCCGCAAACCTCGCAGATTTCATCGGTAACCTCCTCAGGCACTTTGATGCGCTGGCCCTCCAGGGCACTTTCCGCATCCACCATCTCCTGATGGAAGCCCTGATAGAACTGGGCAATCACATCCTTCCAGTTGCGCTTGCCTTCTTCTATCTCGTCAAACTGCTGCTCCATGTTGGCGGTAAATTCCACATCGATGATATCGTGGAACCGCTCCATCATCAGCTCGTTCACCACCTCGCCCAAGGGAGTGGGGTAGAGCTTCTTGTCGGACTTATTCACATATTCCCGATCCTGAATGGTGGAAACAATGGAAGCATAGGTAGAAGGTCTGCCGACACCCTTTTCTTCCATAGCCTTTACCAGCATGGCTTCGGTGTACCGGGCCGGGGGCTGGGTAAAGTGCTGCTGCTTGTCCATTTTGGTGCAGACAGCCAAATCTCCTTCGGAAAGCTCCGGCAGGGGAGCGCCAAGGGCTTCCCCCTCATCGTCCCGGCCTTCCTCGTACACGGCGATAAAGCCGGAGAACTTGATGCTCTGGTGGCTGGAGCGGAAAATATGGCCTTGGCAGACGGTATCGATGGAAACGGTATCGTATACGGCGTTTGCCATCTGGGAGGCCAGAAAACGGCTCCAAATCAGCTTGTACAGCCGGTACTGATCCGTGGTCAGAGAGCTGCGCACCCGCTCCGGGTCCAGATAAGCATGGGTAGGACGGATGGCTTCGTGGGCATCCTGGGCCCCGGACTTGGTCTTGAATACATGGGGCTTGCCGTAATAATAGCTTTCGCCGTAGCGGCTGCGGATGAACTCGGCAGCTTCCGCCATGGCTTCGTCGGAGAGCCGCAGAGAGTCGGTACGCATATAGGTGATAAGACCCAGAGTGCCTTCCCCGGCTACTTCTACGCCTTCGTAGAGCTGCTGGGCGATGGCCATGGTGCGCTTGGGGGTCATGTTCAGCTTCCGGGAAGCCTCCTGCTGGAGCGTAGAGGTAGTAAAGGGAGGGGCAGCGGAGCGCTTCTTTTCCGAGCGCTTCACGCTGGCAACGGTAAAGAGCTTGCCGGTAATATCGTCAATAATTTGCTGAACCTCGGCTTCGTTTTCCAGCTCCCGCTTTTTGTCCTCGCCGTGGTAGTGGGCCACAAAGCTGCCGGGCTTTTCTTTCAGCGCAAGAACCACATCCAGCGACCAATACTCCTTGGGAACAAAGGCCCGGATTTCGTTCTCTCTGTCCACCACCAGCCGGGTAGCGACGCTCTGGACACGGCCCGCGCTCAAGCCCCGGCGGATTTTCTTCCAAAGCAGGGGGCTGAGCTCATAGCCCACGATGCGGTCAAGCACTCGTCTTGCCTGCTGGGCATCTACCAAATCATAATCAATCCCTCTGGGGGAGAGGATGCTCTGCTGTACCACCTTTTTGGTAATCTCGTTAAAGGTGACCCGGCGGGTCTTACTGTCCGGCAGGTTCAAAAGCTCCTTCAGGTGCCAGGAGATGGCTTCTCCCTCCCGGTCAGGGTCGGTTGCCAGAAATACGGTATCCGCATTTTTGGCGGCCTTTTTTAGGTCGTTAATAATGTCCTCCTTGCCGGGGACATCCATATACTCCGGGTCAAAGCTGCCCTTCAGGTCTACGCCCATGGTGCTCTTGGGCAAATCCCGCAGGTGGCCCATGCTGGCTTTTACCACATAGTCCCCACCCAGATATTTTTCAATGGTCTTTGCTTTGGAGGGAGACTCCACAATGACCAGATTGCTTGCTTTTGCCATGAATAACCTCCGAAAATGGCGTTTTTTTTGATTCATTTCCTTCTGCGCTTATAGACTTCCCCAAGGGAAGGAACAAATTGAAATTTAGCAGATTGTGAATTGTGTGAATGTAGGGCGGGGGCTCGCTCCCGCCGTTCCCTCCAGCGCTGGGTTCGCGGCGGGAGCAGCTATGCGCCCTACAGCGGCGCGGTGATGCACCAGCCCTTTGTAGGGGCGGGTCTCGACCCGCCCGGCTCCCACTCCGGGGGAGCTGTCAGCTATGCTGACTGAGAGGGCATAAACTGCGGAGGTGGGTTTGAGGTTGCGGCGGGAGCGAGCCCCCGCCCTACGATAGGGTTGCCCCCTACACCCCGCTAAATTCCAATTTAGCGAACGGATGAATCAACCAACATACATTTTTATTTTAATGCGATGCGGTTGGCATCGGGGCGGTAAATCAGCCCCTGAAGCTCCAGCCGGGTAATTTCCATCAAAGCCCGGGAGCTGGGCAGAGCGGATGCTACAATCAGCTCGTCTATGACCATAGGCCCGGCTTTGAGGCTGTCAAGAATCTGCTGCCCCTCCGGGGATACGCCCTTGGGGGCAGGGGAGAGGGCTTTCTTCTCAGCCGGAAAAACCTCATCTGCGACACTATAAGAGATTGCCGCCGCTTTGTCAACCTGTTTTTTGGGAATCATCCCCAGATGCGGCAGAATATCCTCTGCGCTGCGGGCTTCTATAGCACCCTGAGAAAGCAAAGCGTTGCTTCCGGCGCAGCAGAGCCACCCCTCCGGGCCGGGTACGGCAAAGAGAAGCTTGCCTTGGGCTTTGGCATCTCTGGCGGTAATGAGCGCGCCGCTTCTTTCCGGGGCTTCTACTACCAGCGTGGCTTCGCTGAGCGCGCTGATAATGCGGTTTCGTTCCGGGAAAGTCCATTGCTGGGCACGCATACCGGGGGGATACTCGCTGATAAGGCAGCCCTTTTGCCGCATCCGCATATAGAGATTGTGATTGCTGGCAGGGTACTCGATGTCAATGCCGCAGCCGAGAACACCGATGGCAGTACCTCCGGCCTCCAAAGCGCCCACGGTTGCCCAGGTGTCAATGCCCGCAGCCATGCCGGATACCACACTCGCCCCGCCTTTGCACAGGTCGCAGGCAATCTGCTTGGCGGTTTCCAAAGCGTGGGCGCTTGCCTTGCGGGTACCTACCACGCCTACGCCGACAAAGCTGTCCCAATCCGGGAGATTGCCCAGCCAGTACAGCACAAAGGGACTGTCCCCAAGGCCGCGCAGATTTTTGGGGTAGTTATCATCCCCATAAGTGAATACGCCTACTCCCAACCGGGCGCATTTCGCCAAAATTTCCCGGGCAGGGGCAAGATTCTTGTTCAGCAGGCCCGTCATACCCTTGGGGCTTAATCCCATGGAGAAAAGGAACTCCTCGTCGCTGCGGTACAGGGCTTCGATAGAGCCAAAACGGGACAGAAGCACTTTCTTCTCCCGGTTGTTCACACCGGGGCAGCGGCTGAGCCAAATCCACAACTCTTTCATAGTTTACTCCGAATCTGCCACATCACAACCGCGGCGGCGATGGCGGCGTTTAAGGATTCACACCGGCTATCCATGGGGATAATCAGGTGGTTTTTCGCTTTTTCCAGAATTTCCCTGCGGACACCCTGCCCCTCGCTGCCAATGACCACTGCCATTTTTTCTAAGTTGGCGTGGCGGATGTCGTCGGCGGTATCCGACAGGGCGGTGACCCCAATGGGAATCCCCGCTTCTTCGCAGCCACGGAAAGCTTCTTCCCATGTGGTCTGCACCACCGGGGTACGCAGGACAGCGCCCATAGAGGCGCGCACGACTTTATGGCTGTAAGGGTCAGCGCAGCCCTCCAAAAGGGCTACGGGAATACGGAACGCGTCAGCGGTACGCAGAATGGTGCCCAAATTGCCGGGGTCTTGAATCCCGTCCAGCAGCAGCATTCCTCCTACCGGGGAAAAGCCGGCCTTTTCCGGGAAACGGCACAGGAAAACCGCACCCTGAGGGCTTTCCATGGGGGAGATGGACTGCATCACATCTCCGGGAACGCGAATGAGCCTTACATGGTCGGGGATTTCCGCTTCCACACCGTCGGAAAGAATGACGGTATCCAGCCCCGGATACCATTTTACGGCCTCCGCAAGGAGCTTCGTGCCGTCGGCAGCGAAAAGCCCGGTATTCTCCCGCTCCCGCCGGGAGGAAAACAGCCGCTTTACCTGCTGCATCAGGGGGTTTTTCCGGGATGTGATGCGCTCAGCCATAACCTTTTCCTCCCTTTCCTGAATGCCCCAATGAATAGAAACTGAGTTGAATGAAACAAATTGCAATTCTGTATCACACGATATTAAATAACAGGGAACATATGGATTTCATAAGCTCTTTGAAAAAGGAGCTTAACTTGTACAGTTTTATCACACTGCAAATTATAACGCAAATACTTGTCATTGTAATGAAATAGCCGATGATCCCATCTATTTCAAAGATAAATAATTCTAATACAAATGCGGCCAGCCCTATCAATAATGCTATGCTGTACAGGATGATTTGATTTTTTTGTTTCATCGTCCGAATCTCCCTTACATAACAATACACTATATTATATAGAATTCCGGGGCAATTTGCAAGCAGGAAAAATATAAGCTGAAAAAAGCAGGCTTTTCCGGGGTGCAGGAGAGGTATTTTTAGAATGTTGCCCAAAGGATAGGGCGTGTTTTTGGCACCTTTGCTGATTTTCTTTTTTTCGGCTTCATGGTATGATATGCAAAAAAATAAGGAGGAAGGGTTATGGCATACCAAGAAAGCTGGTCGGGAAAAATTGGACGCAAGCTCCTGAAAAAGCAGCGCATCATCGATGTGGCTGCCGGGCGGGAGAAGGCGGATTTGGTGCTGAAAAACGCAACCTATGTGGATGTATTCTCCGGGGAGCTGGCTACGGAGGACATCGCCGTGGCGGAGGGCCTGATTGTGGGCCTTGGCAGCTATGAAGGGATTACGGAAGTGGATATGACCGGGCGGATCGTATGCCCCGGCTTTATCGATGCCCATATCCACTTGGAAAGCAGCTTGGTATCCCCGGCGGAGTTTGTCCGGGCGGTGCTCCCCCACGGCACTACCACGGTGATTACCGACCCCCACGAGATTACCAATGTGATGGGCACGGACGGCATAGACTATATGCTCTGCGCCACGGAGGATTTGCCCGTGGATGTGCGGTTTATGATTCCCTCCTGCGTTCCGGCCTCCCCCTTGGACGAAAGCGGAGCCAATCTGGACTACCGGGATATTGACAGCTTCTTTGAGCATCCCAGAGTGCAGGGCTTGGCGGAAATGATGAATTTCCCCGGCATTATCGCCGCCGACGGGGCTGCCGTTTCCAAAATCGTGGCATCTCAGGCCCATCACAAGAAGATCGACGGCCATGCCCCGGGCCTGACCGGGAACAACCTGAACGCCTACATCGCCGCCGGGGTGTATTCCGACCATGAGTGCGCCGATTTGGAGGACGCCATGGAAAAGCTTCGCCGGGGTCAATTTATCATGATTCGGGAGGGTACGGCTGCCAGAAACCTGGAAGCCCTCATGCCCCTGATTCGCTCCCCCAAGCTCTTTGACCGCTGTATGTTCTGTACCGACGATAAGCACCCCAGCGACCTTTTGGAAAAGGGGCATATCGACTATATCTGCCGCAGGGCGGTGGCCATGGGGGCAGACCCAGTGCAGGTGGTGCAGGTGGCCTGCCTCCACGCTGCCCGGTACTTTTTGCTGAACAACCGGGGCGCCATTGCGCCGGGGTATCTGGCGGACTTTGCCATCGTGGAGGACTTGCGGGATTTCCATGTGGTCAGCGTCTACAAAAAGGGCAAGCTGGTGTATGACGGCGAAAAGGTGGAGGATTTCCCCCTGCCGGAGATACCGGAGCATTTGGAAGCTCTGGCGAGAGATACTTTCCATCTTCCCCGGCTTCAGGCCAAGGACTTTGCCGAGCCTCGCCAAAAGGCGGTGATCGGTATGGTGCCGGGGCAGATCGTGACCACCGACTGCGGCTATGCCCAAGGGGTAGATGTGAGCAAAGATATTCTCAAAATGGCGGTCATCGAGCGCCATCACTATACCGGCCATATCGGCATCGGCTACCTGAAGGGCTACGGCCTGCAGCGGGGCGCGGTGGCTACCAGCGTGGCCCACGACAGCCATAATATCATCTGCGTAGGCGTAAATGACGAAGACATGGCCCTGGCTGCCAACCGCATCCAGGAAAACCATGGCGGCATTGTGGTAGTGGATGGGGGCAAGGTGATTGCCGAGCTGCCTCTGGAAATTGCGGGTTTAATGAGCAACCGCCCCTTGCGGGAAGTCAACGACGATTTGGAAAACGCCAAGGCTGCGGCAACGGCGCTGGGTGTCCACGAGGGCATTGACCCCTTTATGACCCTCTCCTTTATGAGCCTGCCGGTGATTCCCACCCTGCGCCTTACCACCCGTGGCGTGGTGGATGTGGCAAGCCAGAAATATGTATAACCCAATGAAAAAGACCGGCTGAAAACTCAGTCGGTCTTTTTGTCATGGTAAAAAGTTCTCAAAAATCGGCAGCCAGCCTTCTTTTTCAGCTTCTATCAGGTCTTCCTTGGTGCGGATTGTCCAGCTTACGCCCTGCATTCCCCAAAGCTTCCGGGCCAGAAGATTGCTGATACCCTTGCGGTCTTCAAATTTATAGGCTACGAAGTCCGGCTTTGTGAGGAAGTTCAGCATCTGCCCGGTCATGGCCCAGGCAATCAGCCAATGGGCTTTGGGTCTGCCCTTCAGGTAATTCTGGGTAAGCTGCCCCCGGATAATTTCCGGGCGGTTCTTTTTCAGCCAGCGTACCACCCGGGGGTCAAAGGATTCCAGACAGTATGCCCCATGGTAGCCCTCCAACTGGGCAAGCACGGCTTTGCAAAGGGAGGCAAAGTTCCCACCTGCGGTTTTCAGCTCGATAATCAGAGGGTATTTGCCCTCATAGATTTCCAGCACCTCCCGAAAGGTGGGGATGGTTTCGCCGCTTCCCTCCAAAGGGTAGTTTTTTAGGTCCTCTGCGGTGAGGTTTTCCACAATGCCAGGTTGTCCGGTGGTGCGAATCAGCTTGGAATCGTGAATCACAGCCAGATTTCCGTCCGCCAATAGGTGCGCATCCAGCTCGCTGCCGAACCCAAGGCGCACCGCCTCCCGAAAGGCGGCCCGGGAGTTTTCCGGCACGCCCTTGCTGTGCAGACCCCGGTGGGCATAGCGGTGGCCCCGAAGCGCGGCCAGCCCTTCGTGGCCCTTACGCCCCCGGGTGGCGGGAATATAGAGAATAACCAGCAGGGCGAGGGCGCCCAAAAGAAAATACAAAGCGTTCATGGTCTTACACGATGGTGTCAGAAAATTCTTGGAATTTCTGATAAAACTGCCCGATGTGCAGCCCGTCCACAAGGGCGTGGTTGCATTGGATGGCAAGGGGCATCAGGGTGCGCCCGTCCTGCCGGAAGTATTTTCCGAAAACAATGCGGGGGTTGCTGTCGGCAGGGATGGGGGTGGGCTGCAAAACGCTGGTAAAGCTGACCCAAGGCACGCAGGACACGAAAATCAGCCCGGTTTCGTCCTCTTTGTCGTTGATAAAGCCGGATTGCTCCTTGGCGTTTTTGTGCCAAGTATCCCCCATGTTCAAAAAGGTGTCAAAGTCCAGGGAGGAGTCCGTCTGGCAGTTGACAAAGGTGCCGTCCTCCTTGGCAACGGTATGGGCGGTATTGCAGCGGTCAAACTCGATAATTTTGTCCCCCACGATCCGCTGGCGCAGGGCGGGTACAGCGTTGGCAGCCACGGCGGAGGCGTACAGGCAGGCCATAAAGCTGCTCTTGCCCCGGCGCTTGGCGGCAGCCAGCAGCCCGGTTACATCCACATTGGCGCTCATGCCCACATAGGGGTAGGCAAGGCTTTTGAAGTATTCATAGTGGCTGCGGCGGGGATATGTAGCTAAGTCAATGATTTTCATAGTGTTTCCAACAGAGCGCCAAGCTGCGCCAGCCTTTCTATTTCATAGTCTGCCGGAATGGCAGGGTTTGCGCTTTTGTGATGGGGATTGACCCAGCAGGCAGCGATCCCGGCGTTGATGCCGCCGAGAATGTCAGAGCTTAAACTGTCGCCCACGATGATGGCTCTGCTCTTGTCAAAATCCGGAATTTGGGCAAAAACGGCATCAAAATACCGAATATCCGGCTTGTTAGCCCCAACTTCCTGAGAAATGAAGATTTTTTCAAAGTATTTGCGGATGCCGGAGCTGTCTAGGCGGCCGTTTTGCACAATGGCAGTTCCGTTGCTTACCAAAAACAGGCGGTATTTGGCGGAAAGCTCTTTGAGGGCTTCCTCCGCGCCGGGGAGGAACCAATGCCCCTGAGAGAGGAACTGCTCATATTGCCGGGCGCAGGCGGTAGGGTCGGCCTTTACCCCCAGTTCGGCAAAAAGCTGGGCAAAGCGGCCTACCAATACCTGCTCCCGCTCCAGCTCCCTGCGCTCCAGCCTTGCCCAATGTTCTTTGTTAATCACGCTGTAGCGCTCTACTACCTCCTCCGTGGGGTCAATGCCGAAAAAGGAAAAGGTTTTGCGGATGGCAATGCCCTCGGCCTTGTGAAAATCCAGAATGGTATCGTCCAAATCCAGCAGCAGGATATCAAACATGGCCCTTCCTCCTGTAAATCTCGTTGGAAATTCGGGCAAAAGCGTCAATATCCAGGGTTTCTCCACGAACGGAGGGCTTTAGACCGCAGCTTTCCAAAACTTCCGCAGCCCCGGCTTTTCCCAGCTCCGGAAAGCCGGAGGCGAGGCCGTTTTGCAGCGTCTTTCGCCGCAGGGCAAAGGAAGCGCGCACGGCACGGAAGAAGGTATCTTTGTCCTCGATAGCCCAAGGCAGCTCTTTCCTTACCTTGAGCTGAATGACTGCGGAGGTCACCTTGGGCTGGGGCAGAAAGCACCCGGCAGGCACATCAAAGAGAATTTCCGGCTCGGCATAATACTGGCAGAAAACGGTAAATGCGCTGTAGTCGGCGCTGCCGGGCTTGGCGGCAATGCGCTGGGCCACTTCTTTTTGCACCATAACCGTAACGCTCTCGAAGCACTCCGCTTCCAAAAGAGCCGTAAGGATGGGGGAGGTAATGTAGTAGGGCAGGTTGGCGCAGGCCATGGGCCGAAGACCCGGGAACTTCCCGGCAACGAGAGCGGGAATGTCCTGATTGAGAATATCGTCCCAGAGGATTTCCAAATTCTCAAATTCTCCCACGGTTTTCTCCAAAATGGGAGCAAGCCTTTTGTCCACCTCCACGGCGCATACCTTTTTGGCACGCAGAGCAAGCTGCTGGGTCAGCGGCCCAATGCCGGGGCCAATTTCCAAAACGCCGGCGGTATCGTCCACCCCCGCGTCCTCGGCAATGCGCTGGGGAACCCATCCGGCAACCAAAAAGTTCTGCCCCTTGGCCTTGGAGAAGTGAAAGCCATGCTCCGAAAGCAATGGCTTCATAATGTGAATGTCGCATACATCAATCATAAGGATAACCTCGGAGAGAAGGAATAGAAAAAAGAATGGGGCAAAAAAAGACCGCCTTTTCCCTGCTATCTTAGCAGAAAAAAGGCGGTTTGGCAACAGATTTTAGATGTCCTCCCGGACAATATCGGTTTCGCCCAGAATGTACACGGTGCAGGCACGGTAGCCGAATACCCAGCATTCCGCGGTGGTGTCCATGTACAGGTCTACCCGAGCGCCGTCAACGCCCGCGCCGATATCCTCGGCGGTGGCAATGCCGTAGATATACTCGCCGTCATCGGACACGATGTACATACGGGTGCCAAGAGGAATGACATCGGGGTCTACCGCTACAGAGCCAACCTTGACCACAGTACCGCTGTAGGTATAGCGGCGCTTGCCGTCCCGGCTGTAGGCGGTGCCCATGGTGTCGATTTTGTCGGTGTAGGTAAGGACTTCGCCGGTGGTGGTAACAATGAAGCCGTCACCGATGTAAGGCTTTTCCGGCACATAGTCCGGGGCGACTTCCTTCGTTCCGGTGCCAATGGCAATCATCTCGGTGACAGGCTGCTGCACAACGGTCTCCTCCAGCACGGTGCGGCTGGTTTCCACGCCGTCCACATACTGCACGGTGGCCTTGCGGCGAAGCTGACCGTCCACACCGGCGGTGAGCACCTGGGTAGTACCCGCGGGAATGGAACCGTCATTGCAGTAAACCACATCGTGGGGGATGGCAACCGTGTAGGTTTCCTCCTGACTGACATTTTGGGTAATGCGCAGGGTCATACCGCTGTAGGTGCTGCTGTCCAGCGGGGCAGAAACGGTGGTGTATTCGTTTGCGGGAATATCCAGCCTATCCAGCAGCGCGGCTACTGTTTCCCCATTGGTGGTAACCTGAATCATGCGGTCACCCTGCTGGATATTCACGGTCTGCTGCCGCTGAACGGTGATCTGGGAAACACCGCCCTGCATCTGCGTAGTGTAGGTATCATCCTCTCCGAGCGCCAGACCTGCCTCGTTCAAAACCGCTGCGGGGTCCGTAGAAGAGGTGGTGTAGACCTTAACACGGTCGCCATCGGTTATGACATATGTATTCTCTGCGAGAGCTGTCTGGGACAGGAACAGCAGCAAAATAAGTGGGATTGCCACAACTGCCATACGGATGAAAACGGAATTTCTCTTTGTAACATGATCTTTGCGTTCTTGCATGGAAGTACCTCCTTTCGCAAAATATAGGGTATGCGATCTCTTTATTTCAAAACGGTAACAATTAAGTTACACACAATCCTCGGAGAGGATTTGTGCCTATTATAACAAAAAATACGAAAAAGTCAAGCTTTTTCGTCAAAAACCCTAAAAACGACAACTTTTTAGAAAAAACGCCAAAAATTATTATGTAAACTTTGTAACCGACATATGGTGTATTTGGTAGAAAAACCACAATATCTGGTGGCAAAAGTAACATTTGTTAACATAAATTGTCGATTTATGTAACCCACAATGGGAAACAGGGTTGCGTAGTTTTATGGCAACCTGTTTTTGGGTTCCAACTTGCCGTCAGCGGAAAATTTCTAACGCCCCGGCTTGACACCGGGGCAAAATTGTGGTAAATTTTACTCGATAAAGGCCGTGATGAAGACACGCACAGTTCCGTGCATCCCCAGAGAGAAGCCCGTTTGGTGAAAGGGCTTTGCCTGCAAGAGCCGTGATACCACTTCTGAGCCGCCGGGAGGAAATACCCGGCCGGGTGCGCCCGTTACCGCGTCAATGAGTGGCAGCATATTTGCTGCAACCAGGGTGGAACCGTGGAATACTTTAGTATCCCACCCCTGATTTTTCAGGGGGTGGGCATTTTTTATACCCTCCCCGAATCAAAAAAGGAGGAAAAACCAATGGAAAACGAAAATCTGTACACCTTTGAAAACCCGGAGTACCGCAAGACCTTCTGGCATACCTGCTCCCATGTGATGGCGCAGGCCGTCAAGCGCCTGTGGCCGGAAGTCCAGCTTGCCATCGGCCCCGCCATTGACGAGGGCTGGTATTACGACTTCGACGCGCCCTTCACCTTCACCCCCGACCATCTTTCTCAGATCGAGGCCGAGATGAAAAAGATTTGCAAGGAGCGCATCCGCATTGAGCGCAGCGAAATGCCCCGAAGCGATGCGATTGCCTACATGGAAAGCAAGAACGAGCCTTACAAGGTAGAGCTGATCAACGACCTGCCGGAGGATGCCGTGATTTCTTTCTATACCCAGGGCGACTTTACCGACCTGTGCGCCGGCCCCCATCTGGATCATACCGGCCGCATCCGTCACAACGGCTTTAAGCTGACTAAGAGCTGCGGCGCTTACTGGCGGGGCGACTCCAACCGCAAGATGCTCCAGAGAATTTACGGCATCGGCTTCCCCAGCAAGGACGAGCTGGACAGCTATCTGGAAGCTCAGGCAGAAGCCTTGAAGCGTGACCACAATAAGCTGGGCCGGGAGCTGGAATTTTTCACCACCGTAGAAGAAATCGGTCAGGGTCTGCCCATCCTGCTGCCCAAGGGCGCAAGAGTGATCCAGACCTTGCAGCGCTGGGTGGAGGACGAGGAGCAGCGCAGAGGCTATCTTCTGACCAAGACCCCCCTGATGGCCAAGCGGGATTTGTACCGCATTTCCGGCCATTGGGATCACTATCTGGACGGAATGTTCGTTCTGGGCGATCCCTACGATGAGGAGAAGGAATGCTTCGCTCTGCGCCCCATGACCTGCCCCTTCCAGTATCAGGTGTACCTGAACCGGGCAAGGTCTTACCGTGACCTGCCCATGCGCTTGGGCGAAACCTCCACGCTGTTCCGCAACGAGGACTCCGGCGAGATGCACGGCCTGATCCGTGTGCGCCAGTTTACCATCTCCGAGGGCCATCTGGTGCTCCGTCCTGACCAGTTGGAGGAGGAGTTCAAGGGCTGTCTGGAGCTGGCAAAGTATTGTCTGGATACCGTGGGTATGCTGGAGAATTGCTCCTTCCGGTTCAGCCAGTGGGATCCTGCCAAGGCCGGCATCAAGTATGAGGGTACTGCCGAGCAATGGGAGCAGGCGCAGTCTACTATGAAGACCATTCTGGACAATCTGGGCGTGGAGTACGCCATCGGCATCGACGAGGCTGCTTTCTACGGCCCCAAGCTGGACATTCAGTATAAGAATGTATTCGGCAAGGAAGATACCATCGTTACCATCCAGATTGATATGCTGCTGGCGCAGAAGTTCGGTATGGAGTACACCGATGCCGACGGCCAGAAGAAGACCCCCTATATCATCCACCGCACCAGCCTTGGCTGCTATGAGCGGACTCTTGCATACCTCATTGAGCGCTATGCCGGTGCCCTGCCTCTGTGGATGATGCCCACGCAGGTAAAGGTGCTGCCCATTACCGACCGTGCCCACGACTACGCCAAGGAGCTTTCCGCCAAGCTGAACGATGTGAACATCCACGCCGAGACCGACTGCCGCAGCGAAAAGCTGGGCTACAAGATTCGGGAAGCCCAGATGCAGAAGATTCCCTATATGCTGGTCATTGGCGACCGGGATATGGAAAACGGTACCGTGTCCGTGCGTACCCGCAAGGGTGAGGACTTAGGCGCTATGAAGCCCGAGGAATTTATCGCCAAGTGCCTGATGGAAATTGCCACCAAGAGCAAGGAAGTATAAACGCAGAAGCCACCCGCAAGGGTGGCTTCTGCGCGTCGATAAACCCGGCAATTCGGAATTGTAGGGGGCGATTGAGAACATCGCCCCGC
>JBJDYH010000292.1:0-7666 GCA_051867135.1 Faecousia sp.
CCAGGAAAGCGTAGTACTGTCTGTGGAAGTACTTCTTCTTGGCATTCGGCTTGAAGGTGAAGCTCTCTCCATCCTCTGCGACATCCACGATGTGGGCAACGATTTCCAGGAACCATTTCAGGTCTTGCTCTCGGTCCGTTTCCGCATCCGTGTAGTCCGCAATCGAGTGGTAGAACCATTCCGGCACACTGCTTTCTCCCATTCGGTCATCAGGCAAAATGGGCTCATTGCCCAGCTCAATAATTCTGCTATGCATTCGTTCCTCCTTAATCAAATCGGTCGAGATGTGTGGCTACGAATTCATTCGCGTAGTAGCATATGAGGCTGACCAGCATTCCCACTGCCAAGTACGACTCCTTGTCTTGCTTCAAGGTCTTGAGCACATAGACACGGGCGCGGCTTTTGAACGGATCATCCCGCTCTTTGGACCAGTTGCCATACAGAAAGATATCTCCATAGATACCCTCGCTGCCGCCGTAGGTCACTTCACCTACCACATCGAACTCGCAACGGTAGAGCTTGTCGTACTTGCATGTGCTGCAGAGCAGGTCATAGTCCAGCTCACAGATCTTGCTGTACTCTTCATATCGAGGATCCGTTTTTGCAAGCGTGACCGCCTGCTCAAACACATCCTTAACGGAAAAGTAGCGCTTCTCATCAGCCATCGTCATCACCCCCTTCCGCAGGATCTTCTTCCCGTTCGGAAGGCGGCATCTTCGGACGCCCGGAGGCATCTTTGAAGATACAGTGTGGGTTATCACAACGATCGCCGAGGTAGCACGGGAGCCTGTCCAACTCCTGATAGAAGGGGTGGCAGAAGTACCCGATGCGCTCATCGACAGCAGTGATCGCGCTGGAGACCACATCCGCAATCATCCGGTCATCCCAAGGCGGGATAGACAGTTCGAACTTGCGGGGCGGTGCCGACTTGGCAGTGAGTGCAACAATCAGCTCATAGGCCGCATTGTTGATCACATCTTTCTTCGTGTGGCAGTACCAGTCAAAATCAACCTGTTTCTTCATAGGCACCTCCTTCTCAATGCGGGAGGTTACGCGCAATCAGGCTGGTCAGCAGAATGGGCAAGTCATTAAGGTCGGTGATGTCTAAGTAGCCATCCCCGTAGATCCGCTCAATTCTCTGGCGGTCCTCACCAATGGCTGCCGCATAGATCTGCACGCCTTTTCGCGCATACTCCAGTTTGATACCCCGCAAATCAGCTTCAGCAGCAGAGCCGGAATAACCGTCATCGTTCGGCTGCCCATCGCAGATGATAATGAGGATCTTCACCTCAGAAACCTGCTTGGACAGTTTCTCGGCGACAAAGCGCAATGCGGCTCCATCACGATTACAGTCTCTTGCACTCATGTCCATCAGCCGATAGCGGTTGTTCTTGTCGTAGGTATCAAAGTCACAGTAGGAAAACAGCTCCACATGGGAGTTCCATGCGGTGTGGCCGACCACCATCAGTGGGATACCCAGAGACTCGCAGAAGTCCTGGATCACGATGGCAGTAGCTCGCGCTCTCGTGATGCGGTCGTTGGAACACATCGAGCCGCTTTCGTCAATGAGCAGGCCAACGGAAAGGTTGATCGGCTCGGAAGGCAGACGCGAGTTGTAGAAAATGCGGCCATCTGTCCGATACAATGCGTGCTGATTCAGCCGCTTCCCGATCAGGAGTCCGGTCTGTTTCCCGCCCTGCCGCTGATCGCGTAGTTTCGGGACAACATTCCTTTGAAGACGCCGGGAGATCGGGAGCAGGTCCGGAGCAACACGGTTATAGGCATCAATGAGGTTCTGATCCACATGCGCCATGCGATTGACGGTGATGTGGATACCGCGATGGGCGTTACCATATCGAATGGAATTCGCCTCACGCTGGAGTTCTTCAGAGAGCTCTTCTTCCAGTTCCTCGGTGACTTTTTCCTCCGCCATATTCTCCAGAAGCCGCTCGATATCTTCCGCCGCATATCCATAGTCGTTGCCTTCATACTCACTGTTTTGATCAACACCACCGGAACCAGTGCTGGCGATGTTGTTCGTAACGTGGGCTGCGATGCGCTCCGTTTCCTCAGCTATCACACGCTCAATCTGAGCCCGGACAGCACTCATCTGGCCGGGATTCGGCGTGAATGTGCCGTTGCTGGGTACTGCCGAGGTCTTAATGGTGAAGTTCGGCGCCGCTTGAGGCAGTTGGCTGGAAAGATCCTCTTCCACAGCTTGCTTGCCCATCTGTGCAGCATCATCTTCCTCATCTCCAGACTGCCCGGAAGCAGGATTGCCTCCGGAGCCGGCAGCGCCTGACCCATTCTGCTGGGATTGTGCCTGCTGCTGTGCCGCCTTCTGCTTATCACGAAGAGTGTCAAAGCAGCGCTGCATCATCGGCCAGAGATCAATCAGGATCGCATTGACCGTCTCGCAGCGAGATCTGGCGTCATCGTCGTAGACAGACTCATCGACCAGCGGAATGTACTGGTACAGCTTATCGACATACTCGCCGGTGTAGCCGGACAGGTTGTTGATCTCATGCGCTCTCACATACTGGATCAGGAGATTCAGCACGATCGTATGGTCATAGTACTTGCGGTTGATCATCTCATTGATCTCCGGCACAGTTTCAGCAAAGCGAAGGTTGTTCAGAGCAATCCCTTTGGCGGGGGAGCCAGGAAACTCATAAGAGTACCTGGCATCCACATATCCGTCTTCCAGAATGTTGCTCAGTGCATGAGCCGTGCTCATGATAACCTGGCGCGGGACAGTGTCCGTGTCATCCAGAAGTGCCTCCAGGATGTCCTGGGCGTGGAGTTTTTGCATACTATCCAAGCCCGCAGGCTTCTTCGGATAGAACTTCCCCTTTTCCAGACGACTGAAGAAACTGTTCCAAATCCGGTTATCCGTGAACAGGTTGTGGCCGCACTCATGCGCATTGAAGCCCTCCAGACTCATTGAGCGAAGGACTCGCGTCGGCAAGCTCCAAGTGATGTGATTGCAGGCGTTGATGAAAATGCCGTGGTAGTCGGTAAAGGCTACCGTGTCATCGTCATGATCCGCCACAACTTTCACTCGCAAGGGCCTGTGATAGCGCTTGGTCGCCGCTTCGGCCAGGTCAGTGAGGTAACCGCAATAGGCACGCGATGAGAAGAACTCCTCATCCGTGATTTTGCTCTTTGCGTCGAGGATCCGTTTCCGGATCTGACGGTGCGATGTTCTCATGCCTTTGACCTCCTATCACGCAGGGACACAGTCACAGGTGATGGGGATCTCGTAGAGCATTTCAGACAGTGCATCGCACATTTCCTCAAAGGCCTGATTGGGATAGAACCAGAAAAGATGCTGCTGCACACCAGCGACGCTGATGATGAGAGGCATCTTGCTCGAAACAGGGTAGTTCTTCATGGGCTCCACCGTGACATCAGCCGCATCAGGTCCGAGAGCCATGTCAATAACCCACTTCAGTAAGACGGCTGCCTCTTCAGCAGTGATCTCCCGGTCAATGGGCTGGTCATAGCAGGCCAGCGCAACTGCAACAGCAAAACGGACAAAGGATTTTCTTTCGATTTTCATCAATACACACCTCTTTCATCAAATTGTTCTGGAGTACTGGGTTTCCAGGCAGGAGGAGATCAGCTCAGCCCGATTATCCGGATCCGCAGATGCGGAGGAGATGATCGTGGAGAGAGCGGACTCATAGGGATCCTTCGTGACCATGGTGGAGAGCACCCAGCTCTTGAACTCGCGCATACCGCAGCTGCCGTCAGTAATCATGGTCTGCCGGCAGCGCTCTGCGATGTCACGCACAACAATGGCCATCTTCGTCGCTTCCTGTTCGTCGGTAAAACCGGTGACATTCATGACGCGCTTGACCATCGTGTTGAGGTCCGGAGCTTCCATGTCATAGATCAGATCCATTCTGGAAATGACGCTCTGATTCATGTCGCGACAGCCGGAATAGTCCGAGTTCGTGGTGACGACGATGACGGTGTCCGGGTGGCGCTTGACACGCTCACCGGTCGGCAGTGTGATCACCTGGCAGTTATCCAGCAGGGAGTTCAATCCGACCAGGACGCCGGGATTGGCAATACAGGAAGGCTCCTGCAGCTCGCACACATATCCGTAGCGAATCGCCTCCACGAGAGGGGTATCCACATAGCGGATGCGCTGGCCAGGCGTATCTTCCTTCTCCACCAGGTTCCCAACAGCGATCTCAATCAGCTTCTGCAGCACATCGTCTTCCGTCTTCTCCTCGTCATACACGCCAGTCAGCATCTTATAGACACTGGGCGGATGCATGATGATATCGGAGATCTTGGGAAGCTCGCCTTCATACTGTTGCTCACCCTGGAAACCGCTTGTATCAGGAATAAACTGGCCGACGAGGTCTGTGATCTCCGTATTGGCACTGCAGGTCATGAGCGTATAGGGCAGATTCAAGCCCGCTGCGATCGCCTGTGCGCCCATCGTCTTTCCGGTACCGGCGTTGCCGCGAAACAGGAAATTGCGCATGGGCTGGCTGGAAGCCGTGGTGATCTTGGCGTGTTCGCAGACGCGGACGACCTCTTTCGGGATGATGTACCAATCAGGCAGGGTAGGCACCATCGCCTTTTCCCGGTCTGTGAGGATACGCGTGGAGAGAGTGTACTTCCCCACAAAATCTTCCCGCTTGAACGAAGCCGCTCTCGCTGTCGGAGTCCCACTCATCTGCATGATGGTGAATTCACCGTAGGTGGCGCCAGTCGGAGCATAGTTGCCACTATCCATCGACATCTGCGTAATGGCTGAGATGTTTCCAGTCGTCGGAATCGAGATCTTGACGCCATCCGAGCCCAGCGTCTTGCTGTTTTCGATGCGCCGGTACATGTTGTCGCAGAGGATCAACGCACAGTTGAATGCGCCATCCATATCCGCCCAGCCGCTATCGTAGTGAGAGAGGAACTCCTGGAAATTGCGCTGGAACTCCTCATCTTCATTCAGGATCGGCAGCAGGCAGAAAATCAAACCGGTGCCCGAGCCGTTGGACGGGCCGACTGTATAAGGCTTCAGCGTGTCAGTTCCGTCTTCCACCTGAGCGGCATTGAATTTGCCGGTCACGGGATTGAACACGACACAGTCAGTCTTATTCGCCGAGTGGTACTCGCTGATACGGAAGGTACTGCCCTGGTGTCCGATGGCACCGAGCCCCTCCGTACTCTGGCCCTTCTCAGAGGCACTGACCAACTGCGCAAAGGCCAGCAACGCCCTCAGAGAAGGCGCATGAAGCGTGGATTTTTGCGCAGTGCTGGAGATGTTATACTGAGAAAAGCTGTGATTCTTCGCGCCGGCGTACTGCGGATCATCAAAAGGCGCAGGGAGCTGGAGCCGGAAGGTCCAGCTTTCAAACAGTTTCGTTTTTGACATAATGACACCTCAATTGCATTGAATTACGACCAGGAGACTGCCAGTTCCTGATCACACACTTCTGCATGAATCTCATCTTCACGAGCCAGGATGCAAAGGTCCTCCCACGCAAGGCGCGGAGGGAAATTCGGTATCGTTTCGACTACCTGCTGAGTGCCGCCGGCGACGATATAGACATCGCCGTTCTCTTTGATCTTCAGCTTCTTATGGCCTTGAACATTGAGTTCGTCGATCAACTCACTCAGGAGCACCACACCAGTCGTGGTGTACCATTTCTTCACATCTGACCGATCCAGAATGTCTTCTGCCTCCAGATCCTCATCTGCTTCCGGCTGCTGTGTAGCATCGGAGAGAGGGACCAGTTGGATCAGAGAGATTTCGAGCTTGCCCGAGGGCGCGATAGTGACTTCCCCGAAATTGAAAGGATCGCAGTTGTATAGCTTGATCCTTCGGGTACAGCCTTTGCTGATTTCCTCCGTTGTCGGGCGCCGTTCCCACCAGAGCCAAGAGACCATCGGATAGCTTTGCTTCAGCTGCTCCATGATGCGGTGATTGACCTGGCGAAGCAGGCTTAGCCTGGCCTCATCTGTCTCCACATTCTCCGGAGCCGGCAGAGCATCTTTATCGGTCGCTTTTGTTACAGGTGCGGCCGCCTTCTCCCGTTTCTTCAGACGCGGTCGGATCACATCCGCAAGCATGAAGCACACCCAGATGGCAAGCGCCGCGCAGGCGATCCACTGGAAGGCCGGATGCTTGAAAATCGCGCACAGGAACAGGCAAGGGACAACGAGGATTTTCATCAGGGTCCAGGAATTCATTCGGCTATTCTTAGCCACATAGTTCAGTCCTTTCATAAGTAAAGTTGGGTGAACAAATAAAATGGACTGCAAGCATATCAAACACTTACAGTCCATTTATCCTTGTTCTGTTCAGATGGGGAGGTCATCGTCCTCGTCACCGCCGGGGATGGTCTGTTCCTCGTGAACCTTACCGGCCGGCCTCTGGCTGGCAGCAGATCCGTTCTGAGAGGGAGTTTCCGCATCATCGCTCTTGGGCTTGGTGCCTGCAAAGTGCCAGTTGAGAATGCTGATGTCAGCAGACATTCTCTCGACACCTTCGCGGTCCGTGTAGGAGCGAAGCGTCTGCTCACCGGCAATGTGGATCAAACGACCCTTCTTGACGCCGGCCTTCTTGATCCGATTGGCAATATACTCATTGCCGGTACAGTTGTAGAAGGAGGCATTCTCCTGCGGGCCCAACTTCTGGTTCACGACCAGACGAAAGGTGCAGTACTCTCCGTTCTTACCTGTCTTGAACTCCGGATCATTGACCACGCGCCCCTCCATGTTGATTTCAGCGTACATCTTTCTGTCTTCCTTTCTGCCTTTCGGCGTAAATTATTCCAAACGTCTATCGACGTAAGGTACAATACTGATCCAGCCGAAGCCGGAAAAAGAAAAAAGCAGACGCGGACAGAGAATATCTGCACCGCACTTCTGCCTATCATGCCTACGAAACTTGCCGTAAGCTCACATCTTAAAAAGCTCCGTTTGGAGGATCAATCTAATAAATACACTGTAAGCATAGCATCGCTGAATTTACGCATCCACTATACCTAAATCTGCTTTCCTGACGAAAAGGGCAACTCCTCATAGCCCAGCACAATCCTCGCCGGCTGCAGCACTTCAGGTAGTTTCAGCTGCTCTGTATGAATGGCATCCTTCTTCAGATAAAACCGGTATTTGCTACCCACCTGAAGGCGGAAGCGACCTTCCAAAAGCAATTGGACTTGGTCGGTATCCTCTTGCTGGATCACAACGCTGTGCCGCTTTCTTCCTAAGATGACCCGCTCCTGGAGAAGAATACCTTCTACACTTTCGAACCTACCCTCCTTATAAGTCCGGAAATAGTCAATGGCTTTAACGGAACCGGCAAGAGCAACGCCGCCAGAGAGATATAGCAGCGTCTGATCCCTCAGCGCGGTTCCTATTATCGTGCCAAGAATCGTGATGGAAGCGAGGGCGATGACGAGTTTTGCGAATTTGATTGCAATGGGTGTCGGCATTTTCATAATAGCTTTCCTTTCCTTGTTCTCTGTTTGAACATCATCAGAATGATTGTGGTGGTTCTTCGCTCTTCAGAATAAGAAGCGCCCAGAAAGCGTGAAGCCTTTCTGGGCGCTTGATTATGCGTGTTCTAAAATAACTTGGCGAGTCAGATAGAGATTGGCGGTTGCCTCCAGCACCTCGCGCCGGTAATCAGACTGACTGGAGG
>JBJDYH010000293.1:0-7639 GCA_051867135.1 Faecousia sp.
TGGAATTCAAAAAGAAGGACTTGGATGTGTATTTGACCATTGGCATCGGCCTGCGGGCGCAAAAAGGAAAGGGCATGGATTTCTGGGGGTTCTGTCTGAATGACGGCCGGCGAATTGGATATGACTTTGAACTCTACGAAAAACTTGGAGATCAAATGCTCTCTCTTAGCAAACAAAAGCTGAAGAATATCATCGCCGACCAGGATAATTGGGCAGAGAATCCCGGAGCCTATAAAAAGCTGGTGAACGACCGGCTGTATCAATTTCAGGACATCCGTCAATTCGATCAAATGGTCCAGTTGTTAATCAAAGTGCGTGCGCCGAAGCTGTCCAAGGATTTCCGTCCCACCATGGTGAAGGAAATTCTGACGGACTCCCTTCAGGTGCTGTCTGACGATGATCTCTCCTCCATGGTCAGCACCATGGAGCGAATGGATGAATTGACGGACACGCTGCAGGGATATAATGATGCACTGAAATCCGCGTCCATTATTCGTAACGAATACAACCGATACAATCAATTTGTTCTGGGAAGAAAAGGAAAAGCCTATAGCGATGCCAGTGAGAAAACCCAGCGTCAGCGCAATGCGTTGCAGGATCAGCAGGGTAGACTTGACCAGCTATCTTCCGAACTGCAGCGTCAAGACCAGCGAAGAATTGATGCGCACTCCATGCTCGTTCAAGCCCAAGGACAACGGGATGCCCTGGGAGATGGTGACCTCATTCAACAGCAGCGGAAGCTGGAGGATGAACGTGAGAATGAAAAGCGTCAAAAATCCCTGCTGGATACTGGCATTCAGCAGCAAAAAGATTTGGAAGATACGATTAACCAAAAGGAATGTAAGCTCCGGGAGCTGAAGCAAACGCTTCGGGAACATGAACAGGAAATCCGGAGTAATTTACACCAGCTGGATGCCGTCAATCAGATATTACTGATGGGAGACGAACACCAGACGTTTATGAAATCCCCTGAGAATGACCAAGTCCTTCGGGCAGCGCTGAGCACCCGCAAAAAAATGCTTGGACAAGGTCTGGACGCCATTCGGAAACTGCTTCAGGCCCAGGACAAATATGACCAGGCAGCCCAGGCTCTGGATCAAGCCAATGCCCAGCAAGCAAAAGCGGATGCAGTTGTTCAGAATGCACAGGTTCAGGAGCAAGAAGAACGGGACCGTATCATCGAAAACTTTGCTCGGTGGCAGCAGAGTTCTATGGAATTATCGCTCTCGGAGCAGGACACGCTTTTGATTCGACAGGCGTTGGCACGCTACCGGGCACCGTCTGACTGGACAGTGATTCAAAATCTGCTGAATGAGCGGCATCAGGCACGATTCTTGGCGCTAAACTCCGAAAAGCAGCAGCTCGATGGGCTTCTGGAGCGTCTGGGTGCGGATACTAGGGAAAAGCAGAAGAAGCTGGATGAGGTTCGCCGCCGTCCGGATCCCATACCTCCCAGACGGGAACAGACCGACGCCCTGCGCATTCAGCTGGTGATGAGCGGGATTCCCCATGCGGCATTTTACGAGACGGTGGATTTTCCCTCGGACTTACCTGCCCGGGTTCGGGACAGGCTGGAAGCGCAATTGCTGGATGCCGGGCTGCTGGATGCGTTGATTGTCCCCACCGAATATCATCAGCAGCTTCAAGAGTTCCTGGAAGCGTATCCGGACCGCTTTCTGATTCCCGGAGCGCCTGTGGTAGACCCGATTACGTCCCTTGTACCGGACCCGGCTTCGCCGCTTTCTGCTCTGGCAGCTGCCTGCCTGAGCTGTATTTCCCAGTCGGACATGAATGCCACCACTGCCGTCCTGCCGGATGGACGTTTCCGCAATGGCATTGTGCAGGGCCGGGCGCATGGATATGATCCTGCGGGATTTATCGGGGCGGCTGCACGCCGGGCCAACCGAGAACGGCAGATCGCACAATTGCAGCAGCAGCTTCATCAACTGGAAGAGCAGATTCGTCAGACACAACAGCAAAAAGACATTCTGATTCTCCGCCTGGAAAAGCTGCAGCTTGAATGGACGCAGCTGCCCAATACCGCGGATCTGGACTGTGCAATTGAAACCCTTGCGGATGCCCAGCGTCTGTATGATTTAGCGGCCAAAGAAACGCAGCGACACAGGGAATTGGAACAGCAAGCTAAGAGAAATCTCGGCATTCTGGATAACCAATGCCGGGACTGTTGCCGCAGCCTTCCTTACCAGCGAACCGAGGCTGCTTATACAGAAGCTCAGGATGCAGTGGAGGAATATGGCAATCAGCTCAATCAAATCAGCAAGAGTCATGCACAGCTGCAAGCTTCTCAACAGCGCTATGATGACATTGAGGCGGATATTACCACAGAATATGACCGCAGTTCCAAGCAGAAGAAAGTAAACAGCGAAAGCGAATTGGCTTTGAAGAAAATTCAAGCTGTGATTGATGAAATTGAAGCATTCCTTGCCCGGCCGGAAAACGTGGATCGCGCCCGACGTATACAGGAACTGAACGATGTCATTCAAAGTCAGGATCAGCAGGAGCGGGATGCAGAAAAGCAGTACGCTGCATTGACCGAAAAAATTGATGCGGTGGAAAAGGACATCCAGCAGCAAAAGAATCAATTGACAACCTGCGTCGTCACCGAGATGGCATTGGTGACCTACTTCAAAGAGGACCTTCAGCTTGGCCTTGTTGAAAAAGTGATGGTCAATGACAAAATGGAACTTCCCGAACTGGCACGCCAAGCCAGCAGCCTCATCCAGGCGGCAGACCGTGAGCGCACTTTAGAGCAGATCGGTGAGGTATTACGCAATAACTTCCAATCTCACAATAACGAGCTTCTGAAATATCATCCAAAGCTGGAGCTTGTTTTCGATCCTCCGGAAAAGGAGGGTATGCTGCGTCAGCGATTTACCATTACCCTGCAAAAAGACGGCCGTGAAATGAGCTTGTATCAATTTATTGCCTCGCTGCAGGAGGATATCGCACTGACCGAGGCTGTTCTGGAGGACAATGACAAGAAACTCTTTGAAGATATTCTTTTGGAAACCATCAGCCATAAGCTTCGCAGGCGGATTAACGAAAGCCAAAAATGGTGTGAGGATATGACTGCGCTGATGCGCACTTTGAATACTTCCATGGGCTTGCACTTTTCCCTGGACTGGAAGCCCCAAAAAGCCGAGACACCGGAAGAAATGGACACGGCCAAGTTGGTTTCTTTGCTCAACAAGGATCGAATGCTGCTTACAAAGCAGGACAGTGAAATGGTTTCCGGACATTTCCGTGCCAAGGTGCGTTCTGCCCGGCAAGCTGCGATTGAGCAAGGGATACCTGCAAATTACGCAGATCTGATCCGTACTGTTCTTGATTATAGAACCTGGTATGAATTCCACTTATACTATCAGCGAGACGGCGAGGGAAAAAAGGAGCTTACCAACTCCGCATTCAGTAAGTTCAGCGGAGGAGAAAAAGCAATGGCAATGTACGTCCCGTTATTTGCTTCGGTTTCTGCACAATACAAGAAAGCCAGCGAAACCTGTCCGAAGCTTCTGGCGCTGGACGAAGCCTTTGCAGGTGTGGATGACCGGAATATTGGCGCCATGTTTGAATTGGTTGGAACTCTGGACTTTGATTATATCATGAATTCACAGGCACTTTGGGGATGCTATTCCAGTGTCAGAAAGCTGAATATCGTGGAGCTTCACAGACCGGGCAACGCTTCCTTCGTCACGCTGCTTCGCTATTTCTGGGATGGTTCCGTAAGGGTACTGCAGGAGGATGGGAATGACTGAGCAAACAAAAGAATGTGCCGAGTACTTTCGTTCTGTCCCCGGATTCCAGCGGGTGATGGAGCAGCTTTTGATACGGTATCGGCGCAATGGTCATGCAGCCGGCATAATCCGTATGGATAACGCTTCTGAACAAGAACGTGATGCGTTATGCGGCCTGTTTGGGAAACCTTTCCTGGGTGATGTAAAATTTAAGGTTCAGGATTTTCATGCGGCTTTACAGTCCTCGCGGTTTGAAGGTGTCGATCTGAAGGAGGTTTTGGAAGCTTATTTTCATACGTCTATACATACCAACAGAGAACGCAAGGACAAAAAGGAACAACAATTTGAGCAGCTGCTGGAATCTGCTTATCAGGTTGCCCGGAGTGACACCTGCGAAAACTGGCTGGCGGGAATAGGCGCAAAATGCAGGGAGAGGGGCTACCACCTTATAATCAAGGAAATGTCAAAGGATTTTGCGGCCACAGCAGCAAGTCTGAACAAAGCAATCTGGGCGATGGATACGCTGGAAAATCATTCAAGCGGTATGCTCCGCCTTGCTGTTTTCAGCGCTTTGGCAACAACAGACCCGCATGCGCTGGATGGTGATACGCTTTGTGGTCAGCTGTTTTTGCACCTTCTGTCAATGCGGATCCATCGCCCGTATCCCACTGGGGCAGAGGAACGGGATGAGGTGTACTTTGAAAACGGAATCCTGTGCGACAGTATCTCCAGTACCGTCACGCAAGTAGGGCTTATCTTGTCAGAGCAACAAAAGGAGCATCCTGGCTTCAGGGAGTTCCGCCTCAGAAACGAATGCTGTACGTTGTCTTTGGCAAATCTAAACTTCATTTCTTCGGTATCCAGTCCTTCTGGAAAAGCATATCTGATTGAAAACCAAATGCTGTTTTCTCAGCTCTGCGATCATGCAGGCTCCTTCCACTCTCCGTTAATATGCACATCGGGCCAGCTCCAGGTTGCCGTTTTGCGATTACTGGACATGCTGGCAGCATCCGGTACAACACTGTTTTATGCTGGTGATTTTGATGGAGGCGGTATATCCATTGCCGCAAGACTGCTTACCCGCTATCCAGCCAATCTTCGACTGTGGCATATGGCCGTTGGGGATTATGAGATCTGCCAATCAGATGTCAGCTTAAGCGAGAACAGCCGGAACCTGCTGAAAACGGCAAATGGAACAATTCTGGAGCCTATTGCGAACACAGTACAAAGAATTGGATACGCAGGCTATCAGGAACTGCTGTTTGACAGGCTCTTACCAGACTTGACTGCTCATTCATCTGTATCACCACAATTGGCGCTTGTTTAATGGATAGAAAGAAAACTTCACGAAAGGAAAGTTGTTTATTAGACAACTCCATAGGCATTTCATAGATATCGTTCAGCGAATCGAAAGAAGCGTGAACTGATGCAGGTGTTCTTAGAGGATGTGTATCGGAATCTGAGAGATGCGGATCCGAGTTGATTACCATTTGCTGTTTCTGCTATGTTGTACCGTATCAAAAGCACAGCCCAATGTCCTCCTTTTTGCTAAAATCTCGATACAGAACCATTTTTATGTTGAAAATATCATGTCAGGTCAGTATTATATAAATAAAAACGATGATAGGGGGAGATCCCTTGTGAAGAATATTCCAATGACTATTGAAGAACTGCTGGAAGCAAAGGAAGGCGAGGAATTCCAGTTTAAAGAGGCAAAACGACGTTTTGATTCTAACGAAGCAGCTATGTGTTGCTGTGCCTTGGCGAATTGTGGTGGAGGAAAACTTGTTTTTGGCATAACAGATAAACGTCCACGTCAGGTTGTAGGAAGTGCTGCCTTTGATCAACCAGAGCGAACTCGTATGGGTTTAATCGAGAAATTGAAGGTTATGGTGGATTTTTGTGTCTACGATTATGAAGGGAAGCGCGTCCTTGTATTTGATGTGGCCAGCCGACCACTGGGCCTACCTGTTCAGTTGGATGGTGTAGCTTGGTGGTATGAGGCTGATAGCCTTATCCCTATGCCCGAGGCAATTCGTCGCAAAATATATGACGAAACGGGGTTTGATTTTTCTGGCAGTGTTTGTCCAGGAGCAACGGTTAATGACTTGGATAAAGAAGCGATCGAAGTATTTCGGAGAAAGTGGGTTGAAAAGAGTAGCAATCAGCGACTGAAAAGCGTACCGATTAATCAAGTACTCCATGATTGTGGTGCAGTTACAGATGAAGGTGTAACGTATGCAGCGCTGGCCTTGTTTGGCAAAAGTGAGGCTCTCTGCAAATATCTCCCGCAGGCTGAGATCATTTTTGAATACAGGTCATCAAATGCATCTGGGCCTGCCAATCAACGCGAAGAGTTCCGGGTGGGTTTCTTTGCTTGCTACGACCGCATATGGGATCTTATCAATTTAAGAAATGACACTCAGCACTACCAAGAAGGCTTTTTTGTGCATGATGTTCCCACTTTCAATGAACGGGTTGTCAGAGAAGCTGTCTTGAATGCGGTGAGTCACAGAAACTATCAAATGGTTGGCAGTGTTTTCATTCGTCAGTATCGCGACAGACTGGTAATCGAAAGCCCTGGTGGCTTCCCATATGGTATTTCCGTAGAAAATATCATTGATCGACAGGTCCCTCGTAATCGTCGCATTGCGGAAATATTTGCACTATGTGGTTTAGTGGAACGATCCGGCCAGGGCATGAACCTTATCTATGAACTCAGCATTATGGAGGCAAAAGAGTTGCCGGATTTTACGGGAACAGACGACAATTTTGTCAGCTTGACGCTTAATGGTTTGGTTATTGATAAGAAAATGCTTACGTTAATTAACCAAATCGGCAACGAAAGGCTGGAGGAGTTATCGACCGCAGACTTCTTGGTAATCAATGCGCTGTACCACAACTACCCTTTAAATTCAAATCTGAGGGTGCGACTCCGCAAACTCACCGAAATGGGAATCGTCGAACATATAGGACGAAGCAAATATGTACTTGCTCGGAGCTTGTATTCTGTAGCGGGAAAATCGGGTGTTCATACCAGAATTGTTGGCCTCGACCGAGATACAAACAAAGAACTGCTCGTGAAGCATATCCGTAAAAACGGAGGCAATGGTACTCCTTTCAAAGAACTGCAGCAAGTTTTGCCTGGGCATAGCCGTGGCCAGATTCAAACGTTGCTGCGCGAATTAAGAAAGGCCGGACGCATATCCTGCGCGGGTAGTACGAGTGCTGCCAAATGGTATCCTGCAGAAACGCCAGATAATGGATAGCTATTTTGCGGAAGGAGTATTCTTCTGTCAGAAGAGTACCTTGCTGTTTTTTGCATTGAACTTGCATCTAACTTGCTTCAAACTTGAGACTAATTTGAGACAAGTAGCTGCAATTATGTATCGGGAGTTCCGCAAAGGTCGGTAGAAACACCATCAGATTCACAATCTTAACTTGAGTAATGTGTTGTCGAAAATCCGGTGATGAATACGCCATCTTATATCGTTTATAATCTCCATATAACGATATAAATGAAGTTGGAGTTCGCGTCAATAAACGACTGAGTAAGGAGAATCAATCACTATGACTTATGAAGAAAAAAAGATGCCGGAATTCTCTCCCGTCCAGGATCTTCAAGCCTATGCTCAAGAGCTGATCGCCCATGGGGCGCCGATTGTTGTGGCGGAGAAGATTGCAAGAATTGCTGCCAGGCCAGGAGTGCCGGGAGAGCAGATTATTTCGTGGTCTGTTGACGCATCCGGGGCGGCATTGATGGAGATGAATGCCGTGGTGTCAATGGATACGGAAAGCGGCATCTCGGGATGGGTTGTATCCAAGGTTGATAAATTCGGCAATGAGGTGATAGACCACAATGGCCATAACAACCAATGGATTATCGA
>JBJDYH010000294.1:0-1876 GCA_051867135.1 Faecousia sp.
GAACTTGGCAGATATCACTTAAAAATATCTGCAAATCTTATTATACGAGGAGGTTTCCTATGAAAATTCTGTACAAAGGCGGCTTGGTATATGACGGCACCGGGGCCGCTCCGAAAAAAGGCGATGTGCTTACCGAAAACGACCGCATTGCAGCCGTGGGCGATTTGAAGGAGCAGGATGCTGACCGTGTTATCGACTGCACCGGGCTGTGCGTAGCCCCCGGCTTTATCGATGCCCACTCCCACAACGATTTCTTCTACGATTACGACAACGCCGAAACCTACTTTGCCCCCTTTCTCCGGCAGGGCATTACCACCCAGATTACCGGCAACTGCGGCTTCTCTCCCTTTGGTGTTGGTGCCGATTGCCCCCATGCCGACAAGGTAGGCGCAGGGCTTTTTGAAGCCAAGAACCCCGGCAGCTTCCGCAGCTTCTGCGAGCAGGCAAAGGGCAGGCTTTTTGTAAACATTGTCCCTCTCATTGGCCACGGCACGGCCCGCATCGGTGTCAGCGGGTTAGACAGCAAGCCCCTGGACGAAGTCGGCATCGCCAAAATGCGGGAAGCCGTAAAGGAAGCTATGGAAAACGGCGCGTTTGGCGGCAGCTTCGGCTTTATGTACGAGCCGGGTATGTACTCCAAAACCGACGAGCTGGTGGCCTTTGCAAAAACTGTCGCGGAATATGACGGCATTGTGACCGTCCACCCCCGGGCCAATTCCGCGGTTGCCCTGGGCTATTCCCTGCTGAAGCGGAATCATATTGAAATCGCTTTGGACGAAGTCATCGACATTATGGAAAAATCCAAATGCCGCATGGAATACTCCCATCTGATTTTTGTGGGCACCGCCTCTTGGAAGTGCATTGACCCCATGCTGAAAAAGTTCTACGACTACCGGGCCAAGGGCTACGAGATTGCCTACGATAACTACTCCATGACCTACGGCGCTTCCGTCATTACCGTGATTTGCCCCCCTTGGTACATGGCGCTGACCCCCGAACAGAAGCACTCTGCCTTTAACCGTCTGAAGCTGCGTACCGTGATCAATGTCACCCGGAAGCTTCTGGGTCTTGACTATCAGGACATTACCATTGCCTACATCAATGACGAGCCGAAATATAAGGCCTACGAAGGCCGCAATGTGGCAGAGATTGCGGAGAGCGAGGGCCGGGACTGTCTGGATTTGTATTTGGAGCTGATTGATGCCTCCAAAGGTGCCGGCAAGGTGTACCTTGACCGCTACTACAACGAAGACCTGATTCGCCGCCTTATGGAGGACGAGCTCAGCGTATTTATGACCGACGCATGGGTAGAGCCTAAGGGCGTGCAAAACGGCGCGGCTTTTCAGGGGTATCCCAACTTCCTGCTGAAAGCCAAGGCGTATGGCATCCCCATGGAGAAGATTATCCACAAAATGACCGGCAAAATCGCCCAGCGGTACGGCATTGCGGGTAGAGGCACTCTGGAAGCGGGCAATTACGCCGACATTACGGTATTTGACCCCGAGGGGCTGAAAGTATTCCCCGAGGAACCGGGCAGAAGCGCGGAAGGCATCCGCTATGTGGCTGTCAACGGCCAGCTTGCCATGGACGGCGGCGAATACCTGACCCAGCGCAGCGGCGAAATCATTCTGAAGAAATAGAAAACATACTTATCGACTTTTCTCAGCAAAACGATAAATTGGAATTTGACGCACAGTCTGTAGGGGCGAGCATTGCTCGTCCGGCTCCCACTCTGGGCGGTGCGTCGCGCAGCGAATCCAAATCCTAATGATTGCCGGTGGCAATCATACCATAATTCCAGAGCTGTCAGCTATGCTGACCGAGAGGGTAGCCGCACCTGTTTTTCTGCGGCGGTAGGTTTTTGGTTTCGGGCCGG
>JBJDYH010000295.1:0-7605 GCA_051867135.1 Faecousia sp.
TGGAATCCGAAATCTTGTCGCTGGAATACCTGCCATACCGCTGTTCAGAGCGCCGGACCGGTTCCTTTGCACACAGCGGGTATCGGCAGCTCATGGTAAAGAACTACATTGTTATTTACCGAATTGACGAAGCACAAAAGCAGGTTCTGATTGTGACGGTGCGTTACGCCAGAAGTTCATTTTGAAGGAAGCCGGAGGGAAGAAATATCCTTCCGGTTTTCAGATTAACCTGTATTGCCTGAAATTGTACAATGCAAAAACAGAGGAAATCGTGTGAATCCGGTGAAATTCTATCCCTGTTTCTAGGGAAACTCTGAATAAATCGTCTGCGGCTGGAGGGCAAATCTTTTGCCACATCCGTTCGGTTCTAAAAATGGGAAATACACAAAGTATTCCTCCATTTTTAGAACTTTCGGCTGAGCCAAAATCTTCTGCCCCCAGCTCTTGCCGATTTAATCAGAGCTTCCCTAGCTTTGCTATAGGTTGCAATACGCGAATACAGATGCTATAATATTCCAAATTACTTACCGAGGTGAAGCGCTTTTGAAAAGCTTATTTCGTTATATGAAGGGCTACGGCAAGCATTGCGTTCTTGGGCCGCTGTTTAAGCTGCTGGAGGCATCCTTCGAGCTGATGATTCCTCTGGTGGTTGCGGCTATCGTTGATACCGGCATTGCCAACGAGGATACCGGGTTTATGATTCAAATGTGCCTTTTGATGGTGCTTTTGGGCGTGGTTGGCCTTATCAGCGCTATTACGGCCCAGTATTTTGCGGCTAAGGCGGCGGTGGGCTTTGCTTCCCGGCTGCGCTATGCGGTGATGAAGCACATTCTGGGCCTTGACTATACCGCCATCGATCAGGTAGGAACTTCTACCATGATTACCCGCATGACGGTTGACATCAATCAGGTGCAAAACGGCGTGAATCTGACCCTGCGGCTGCTGCTGCGGTCTCCCTTTGTGGTATTCGGTGCCATGATTATGGCCTTTACCATTGATGCCCAAGCGGCTTTGACCTTTGTGGCTTTGATCCCGGTGCTGTGCCTTGTGGTGTTTGGCATTATGCTCATTACCATTCCTTTGTATAAGAAGGTTCAGTCCCGGCTGGACGGCGTCACCTCTGCCACCCGCCAGAACTTGTCCGGTGTGCGTGTGCTCCGGGCTTTCTGCAAAGAAGAGGATGAGGTTTCTTCTTTCGGAGAAAAGACAAAAGACCTGACTCGCTGGCAGGTGATTGCCGGGCGCATTTCCGGTCTTATGAACCCGCTTACCTTTGTCATCGTCAACCTTGCCATTATTATCCTTATCCATATCGGCGCTTTGAAGGTGGAAAGCGGTCTGCTTACGCAGGGCCTTGTGATTGCGCTGTATAACTATATGTCTCAGATTCTTGTAGAGCTGGTAAAGATGGCAAACCTGATTATTTCCATGACCAAAGCGGTGGCTTGCGGCAACCGTGTGGCGGCGCTTTTGGATATGGAGCCTGCCATGACTGACGGCGAGAAGACTTGCGATACCATCCGCGGCGCGGTGAGCTTTGAGGATGTAACCATGACCTACGCCGGGGCAGGCGCACCTTCGCTGGAGCATATCAGCTTCACTGCGGAGGCAGGGCAGACCGTGGGCATTATCGGCGGTACCGGCTGCGGCAAGTCTACCTTGGTCAATCTGATTCCCCGGTTTTACGATGTCCAGAGCGGCTGTGTACGCATCGACGGGCAGGATGTAAGGAAACTGGATACGGATGCTCTGCGGCAGCATATCGGTATCGTGCCCCAAAAGGCGGTGCTGTTCCACGGTACCATTCGGGAAAATCTTTGCTGGGGCAAGGAGAATGCTTCCGACGAGGAGCTTTGGGCTGCGCTGGAGCTGGCGCAGGCGAAGGATGTGGTGCTCAGCAAGGATGGGGCGCTGGATGCGCAGGTTTTGCAGGGGGGAAGCAACCTCTCCGGCGGCCAGCGGCAGCGGCTTACCATTGCCCGTGCTTTGGTTCGTAAGCCGGCTATTCTCATTTTGGACGACAGCGCCTCGGCGCTGGACTATGCCACGGATGCCAAGCTGCGCATGGCCATTCGGGGCATGGAAAACCCGCCTACTACCTTTATCGTATCCCAGCGGGCGGCTTCCGTGCGGTATGCGGATTTGATACTGGTGCTGGAGGATGGCCAGCTCGTTGGAAAGGGAACGCATGAGGAGCTGCTGGAAAAGTGCGATGTATATCAGGAGATTTATTACTCCCAGTTTCCTAAGGAGGTAAGCGGCAATGAAAAGTAACACGACGCTGAAAAAAGTCCTCCTTCGGGTGAAAAGATACTGGCCTGTGCTGATTTTCTCCCTGCTTTTGGCTACGGTGTATGTAGCTATGTCCTTGTATATTCCGATTCTGATCGGCAGAGCCATTGACTGCATGATTGGAGCGGGCAGGGTAGACTTTGGGGGCGTTCGTAAGCTCCTGGCACAAACCCTTGCTTGCGCATTGATTGCGGGTCTATCCCAATGGGTAATGAACGAAATGAACAATCGTATTACCTACCGGGTAACTCAGGATATTCGCAATGAAGCCTTCGCCCACATTCAGGTGCTGCCGCTCAGCTATCTGGATGCCCATCCCCATGGGGATATTGTAAGCCGCACCATTTCCGATGTGGATACCTTTGCCGATGGCCTGCTTATGGGCTTTACCCAGCTTTTTACGGGAGTTATGACCATTGTGGGTACGCTGGTGATTATGCTTACCATTAGCTGGAAAATTGCGCTGGTGGTTATTTGTATTACCCCGGTATCCCTTCTGGTTGCCAACTTTATTGCCAAAAGGACTTACTCCATGTTCCAGCTTCAAAATGAAATTCGGGGCAAGCAGACGGCGATTATTGATGAAACCGTTGGGCAGATGAAGGTAGTGCAGGCATTTGGCCATGAAAACGCCTCTTTGGAAGAATTTGAGGAAGTGAACGAGCAGCTTGAAAAGGCATCCCTGCGGGCGATTTTCTTCTCTTCCATTACAAACCCCTCCACCCGTTTTGTAAACGCTCTGGTGTATGCCGGCGTGGGCCTTGCGGGTGCGTTGGTAACCATTTCCGGCGGGCTTACCGTGGGTGCGCTTTCCAGCTTTTTGAACTATGCCAACCAGTACACCAAGCCTTTTAATGAGATTTCCGGCGTGATTACGGAGCTGCAAAATGCTCTGGCCTGTGCCGGGCGGGTATTTGCGCTGATCGAAGCCCCGGCAAGATCCGCCGAGCCTGAAAATCCTGAGTATCCCGATGCGGTGCGGGGCAACATGGAGATTAAGAACCTTTCTTTCTCCTATGTGCCGGAAAAGCCCTTGATTGGGGATTTTAACCTGTCGGTAAAGGCGGGCCAGCGCATTGCCATTGTCGGCCCTACCGGCTGCGGAAAGACTACCTTTATTAACCTTCTGATGCGCTTTTATGACCCCGACGAGGGTGAAATTCTTCTGGATGGGGTAAACACCCTCCACATGGAGCGCAGAGCCCTTCGCCGCAGCATTGGCATGGTGCTGCAGGATACTTGGCTGCGCTCCGGCACAATTCGGGAGAATATCGCCATGGGCAAGCCGGACGCTTCGGAGGAAGAGATTATTGCGGCGGCTAAGAAGTCTCACGCCCACAGCTTCATTAAGCGGCTGCCCAAGGGGTATGATACCTATATCCCGGAAAACGGCGGCAATCTTTCTCAGGGCCAGAAGCAGCTTCTGTGCATCGCCAGAGTCATGCTCTGCCTGCCGCCTATGCTTTTCTTGGACGAAGCGACATCCTCTATCGATACCCGAACGGAAATGCGCATCCAAAAGGCTTTTGATGCCATGATGCAGGGCAGAACCAGTTTTATCGTTGCCCACCGCCTTTCCACCATTCAGGGGGCGGATAAGATACTGGTTATGAAGGACGGTCATATTGTGGAGCAGGGAACCCATCAGGAGCTGCTGAATAACCATGGCTTCTATGAGGAACTGTACCAAAGCCAGTTTGCCCACTAAAAGGGAATAACAAAAAAGTGGGGGATTTGTCAAATAAGGGCTTGACAAATTCTCCACTTTGCGTTATTATATCCAAGCTGACTGCAAAACAGTCTCGATGGAGAAGTCGCGTAGCTGGCCGAGCGCGCACGATTGGAAATCGTGTATACCCCAAAAGGGTATCGAGGGTTCAAATCCCTCCTTCTCCGCCAAATGGAAACCGGGTAGAATGTTTGATTCTACCCGGTTTTTGCTGTTTTTTCGGTTGTATTTGGAGTTTTCCTAACTTTATCTTGCTTTTTGTGTGGCTGTTTTGCTACGGTCATAGCGGTTTTGCTCCAATAAAATCACTCGTTTTTGATATGAATTTTGATATGGAATCTTGGATTGAGATGCCGTGAATTTAAGCGGTTTTGGTACATGAGGTTTTTTCTTGGGATTTATCAAAGAATCCGGTAAAGATGGCAGCTTGGTTTGCTATGTCGTGCTGGGAAATGTGGGTGTATATTTTGCGCATGGTTTGGTCGTCTGCCCAGCCGCCAATTTGCATGGCTATCTTTTCCGGCATTTTCAGGTGGACTGCCAGAGAAGCGAAGCTGTGGCGCAGGCCGTGTATGCCGACCTGCGGCAAGCCTTTTTCCCGACATACACGGTTGATGTGCTTATAGATTCCGTTGGCCGTCATGGTTACAACATATTCCCCGTGGTGCGGCTTCTCCTGAAGGGCAGCAAGCAGGGGCGGTATGATAGGGACTGTGCGCCGTGATGTTTTGTTTTTATTCTCTTTCTTATGCACTAGCTTTCCAGTTTCATCGAATACGGCCGCACCGTTGACTTTCAGTACGCCTTTTGCAAGGTCGATATCCGCCCAACGGAGATTCAGCAATTCGCTGCAGCGCAGGCTTGACAGAGCCAGCAGGGCGGCAATTTCAATAGAGCTTCCCCGGATGGCCTCCACAAATATGGGAATCTGCTCCGGATCCAGCCAAGGCTTTTCTTTGGTTATGGCTTGCGGCAGCCGCAGGGATGGACGCTCTCCGGTTGCTTCACAAATCACGGAGGAGATAAAGCGCCAGCTATTGACCAGTGTTTTGGGGCTGAGGCGCTTGGCTTCCAGGTCAACGGCCCGCTGCCATTGCGCCTGGGTGAGGGAATGGATGTCTTTATTCATCATGCTTTGGAAGCGGTTATCCCGGATGATGCAGTAGCCACGGATGGTAGCCGGAGAGCAGACGCTTCGCCGGCTGTCAATATAGCTGTTGATGGCCTGCAGTACGGTTAGGTGTTCCGGGTTCTTGGCGGCTTTCAGAATGCCGGCCTTAATCGCCATAGCTTCGCCAACAGCTTCTTTTTCGGTGTCCCGGGTGATATAAACGATTTCTCCGTTTACCATGATGCGGCAATGCCATTTGCCGGAGGGGAGCTTCTTGGCTTTAATTTGTTTCATAGTTTTTCCTTTCCTTGTTCAAAACTGGTTGACAGGGAAAGGTATGCCGTGGTAGAATAAACGGGCATAGCTCTCCCTTCGTGGTGGTTGGGTGAGTGTGTATATTGGCCGCTCCGGTGTTACAGCACCGGGGCGGTTTTTATATTATATCAGGCTCGAAATCTTGAAGCGATTTTTCAAGCGTCCAATCCAGATCGTTATTATAGCATTGCTCGTAAATAGTTGCGTCTTCCGGTTCGACTTCAAAATAGGATTTGCAAAATTCTGTGCCACAGCGATAGCCATAATGAAATCCAATGCAAAAGCTTTCTTCTTTGGCGGCTCTTTCTTGGTGTGATAGCCGTTTTTCTAGCTGTTCGATTCTGCTGTTGGCGTAGGATAGTCTGGCACTATCGCTTTTGTACATTTTTAATTCTATTTCCTTGACGCTTTCCCATTCCTTTCGCTTTTCCTCAATCCTAACCTTTGCTATTCTCTCGGAAAGAAACCAGAAGGCAAGCCACAAAAACACTCCGTTAAGCATTAGGCAAAAACCAATAACGCCAAGAATGTAAAAAAGCCCCTTCAAGAAGATATTTGGGTGTTTTTCTTGGTAGTTTCCCATACAATCTACTAACCACATGAGTAGAATGCTCAAGAAAAAACAGATCGTCATTAGGCCGACTGTGGCCAGAAATCTTTGCATTGAATCCATAATTCACCTGCCTATCTTCCTCTCGGGGCAAACGCTGACAGGACGGACGCAAGAACATAGAGGGCGTTGATACCAAACAGGACATAATAAGTAATCGCTAGGGCATCCTGGGGGCCGTTGATGGAAACAACCAGCGCCCAAATCCAAACAACTAGATTTACAACAGTGCCCAGAATTGGAACAAAGCAAATCACGAAGAACACTACGCAAAAAATAAGGAAAGGAAAGCGTAGAATTATTAGCGGGGCGAACTGAAAGAAATAGGCAATCATCTCAAAGAGCAGGAACCCGAGTTTACCAAATATGCGTATCAAGAATTCCTTTAACTTATTCATAGTATTACCTCCTAGGCTTGCTTGGGAGTAGTCTTAGCCTTCTCCCCCGGAAGCGATTCATATTCGTGGTCAAGTACATTGAGCACAGCGGCTTGACCCCGGTCGTCGAGCTGCCTGAACTTCTGAATCATCTGAGTTTCGGTGCGGTTTAGTTTTAAGGCAGCGGAGTTTTCTGCTAGGCGTATATTTTTGCCATTGCTTGTTTTTTCAGATATATCAATCGGCATATCATCTACAAGGTCAAATAGTTCCATGACGCTGATATGCATTCCTTCTGCCAGCTTTTTTAACTGAAGCATTGCTGGAGTAATTGGTTTTCCGGTTGCAGGGTTTTCACCACGCTCCAGCATGGAAATGTATCCGTTTGAGAGGCCACACAATGCAGCAAACTGGCGCTGTGATAGATTGTGGGATTCTCTATATTGTTTAATAAGTTCTACGAGTTTCATTGTGCTGCCCCCCTTAGTTGTTCAATTCATTGTACAATATGGATTGGTATCTTGTCAATGGTAAAATGTAAAATAAATTCGACAAATTCTGTTAAATGCACTTGACAAAATTAATAGCATGAGTTAGTATAAGTGTGTAACCTATTAAACACGAAATAAATACAGGGTTAGGAGGTGCAATATGGGTTATAAAATTAAAGAAAAACGGGATGAAATGAAGATGAGCCAGGAAGAATTGGCGCAGAAAAGCGGCGTTAGCCGAGGCACAATTTCTGGCCTTGAAAATGGGACGCTGCGAGCAACCACAACAAAAACGCTTCTCAAACTCGCCAAGGCACTTGGAACCACCGTTGACCAAATTTTTTTTGAAGAAAGTGCTTAACCGATTAAACGCAACTTCGAACGGTGTCCTAATTTGACACCGGCAGGGAGTATTGAGAGATTATCACCCAACCACCACATATTTACAGCGGTGTCCGAATTTAACACAATTTGGAGTTAATCGCTAACGCATTTGCAATTCACCCAACCACCACATTTGAAATGTGCGGCTTCGCCGCATATAGATTTCCTCGCCAGCGTAATTGCTGGCGAGGCATAACAGAAAGGATAGATTTTATGGATTATGTAATCAGTGACCGCTATGACGCGGAAGTTTTGTGCGAGATTTCTGTGAATGTTGACGGATACAATTTCCTTGT
>JBJDYH010000296.1:0-1871 GCA_051867135.1 Faecousia sp.
CTAAGTATGCAGACAGGTCACGCATGACTTGCTTTTGGTAGTTATTGAGTTCCATGGACTAACACCTCTGTTACCTAGGAATATCTGTTGGAAGATACGGAACAAGAGCCTTTACAATGTCATCGTGTTTTCCGCCATGCAAAAGTGCAATTACTAACGAACAGTATTCTTTGTTCTCAATGCCAAAGAAATGGCCGACAGAAGTCGAAATGTTTTTACAATTAAACACTTTGATGGTTTCGGCGTATTCTTTGCCTTGAAGTACAGTTTGAAATTTCTGTTCCTGCTCTACTCGAATAGTATCGTAGTCTATTGCAGCTATTGCAGCATCTAAGCTAGATTTTGCCTCCGACTCGTTCTTCTTTGAGATTTCAGCACACGCAAGTTGATATTTGATCTGTGCGACAGTTCCTTCGCATATTTGTCCATTGATTTGCTTGGCAAATCGATCTTCAGTTACATATTTCTTCACTGATTCAAATACTGTATCTGGATCTTTTGCCATATGTGATGCAATCAGCCGAATCAGTTCCTCAACTATAAAAAGGTTTTCGACCTCCGCCACATTGATTGTGAAGATGTTGTCTCCTTTGTATTTTTCAATTTCATAATCCGAGCGAAAGTCTCTATCGATGATACCATATACATCACAATCATGTAGCGTTTGATTACTGCGAAATGCTTTTGTGCGGGCAATTACTTGCGTGCAGCTACCACAGGGCACAACGTGATAATTAGGGTACAGTTCTGTGTATAACTGAGTATCATAACTGTTTCTCTCGCCTTCTACAAAAAGCACGTTTTTCCGGCTTCCCAAAATATCAAGCAGCAATTCTTCTGGCAATTCGCTATCAAAGATCCTCTCCAGTTTCCAGTTTTTACCATCGAATTCTTTGATCCATATCTTGTCTGCACTGGGATGCATAGCAGCAAACTGAGTGTCGTGTGTTATATAGATAAACAGGCAATCTGGACGATAACGCTCCAAGGCTGTCCATAAACGATTCATAATAGAGCGATGTAGATGTATCTCGGGCTCGTCCATAATAAGTGTTTTTCCCTCGGGGACACACAAAACCTGAGCCGCCAAGTATAAAACTGCTCTCTCACCGTCGCTCATTTGATTAGCGGAGTATGTATTCTGTTGCCCGTCCTTTATAAAAGAAGCATAGAATTTCGAGTCGCTTAGGATGAGTTCTCTTTGAGGAAGGACTTCTTTCCAAATGCTTTGTAATTTATCCAGAATAGTAAATGGCACATCGGGTTTAGCCATATTCTTTTCTTCAGCTTCCTTGCACTGCTTCACAAATAGATCATTCTCGTTATTCTTGAGCGCAATCAAGGCAGCAAGAACATTTTCAAAGTCATCAAGCAACTTTGTTGTGTATTTGCCCCATTCCCATCTGTTACCTTTATCGTTTCTTTCAACACGGTTCTTATCATCTGTTCCGAAAAGAACGAGATTTTCGGCTTGTGAATAGCTTTTTAATGCTATATTCTCATTGAAATTCAGATTCCGCTGAGCGCCAATTCGGTGAACCATCTTAAGGTTTTGCTGTTCAATCCATGCGCCGAGCTTACTCTTTCCAGCGCCATTTGCTCCAACAATGATAACAGAATTACTACTAGTTTCATATTCCTTCTTTTGCCCCCGTTCATCCGGAAGCCAGTATGAAAAAGCCATAATATCCTTTCTTTCTCTTTGGAAACTAATTTACAATCTTGTAATATCACGGGGGATTTTCTTGAATGTAATATGGTATTTCTCCAATTCCGCATCGCTGAGGGTGCACAGGTCGGCGTAGATCACATAGGTGTCCGCCTTGGTTTTCACCGTATGCAGGAATTCACGATTCAGAGTGGTGACAGCC
>JBJDYH010000297.1:0-7545 GCA_051867135.1 Faecousia sp.
CCGCGGACGTGAGGTTTCTCACAGTCTCAATTACCAAAAGCTCGGCAAATCTTTGCCACAATGTCAAGTGATGAATTCAAAAAAGACAAGCACTATCCAAAGAAAAACTTCTTTTATGGTATCTGCCTATTTTGTTTTCGATAGTTTTAGCTGTGATACATTTAATTTAGGGTGCAAAAAAGCAGGAGACCTTTTCGGATCTCCTACTTAGTAAAGCTGTGAAGATTTAATTGTGGTTGGGTTGCCCGTTATACAAACTGTAAGTTATAAGTCAGTTAAAAAATTTTTTGAAATACCTTTTTTCTGAAGTTTATATTTTTGAACTTGGGATAATGGAATTTCAAATGCTGTGCTTGTCTTTGGAAATTTATCGTTCAATATATCATCATAGAGAACGGCAATAAATTTCCCCCATTCTTTTAAGTCAGTTGTCTTTGTTGAATCGTCTAAGAAAGCATAACCATCACTTAAATAAAATATCTCTAATGCTAGTGCTAAATCACAACTGGGGGCAGCAAGTATTTGTTTTGGAATTTCAAATCCGTCATCCCAGTTGTATTCATTTAGCTTACTTCTTAAATCATTATATACCATTTTTATATCTCCAAAATTCAGATTTGTTGCTTACATTATACTCTATCAACCTAAAGAATGGAAGATTTCTTCTTGCCTCCCAAAGCAAAAGCACCGGTCATTTTCAAAACGAAAACAGCAAGTGCCTTAAAGTTCCATATCCAATTGTGGGTGCAAAAAAGCAGGAGACCTTTTCGAATCTCCTGCTTAGTAAAGCGGCGAAGATTTAATTGTGGTTGGGCTGCCTGTTATGCAAACTGAATTTTGTTTTACTAAGTTCTACAAACTGGAAACTGTTAGCTAATCTGTGCCTTGATTTTTATCCCTATCCGTCCTAATTGATCTTGAACTACTTGCAAAAATTTCTGGCAGTTATCTGTTACATCATACTTGAAATGGATTTCTATCATAGCCATCTTAAAATCAGCATTGGGGTATATTTCATCGTACTGTTCGCTTTCGATAAAAGCCACATACGCATTGATTTTATCTTGTAAAATCTTCAAGTGTTCAAACTCATTGTCCCAATTCAAATGGTCGGTAATAAGGAGTACCAAACAAGCATTTTCTTTATCGTTTGCGATTGCATCAATCTGACTTGCGTTATCAACAGCCATAATAGTTCTCCTTCCCAGTTCTTTATAACCATAACTCTTTCTCCCAATACATCTGTGACATTTCAATTACACAACTTCAAATTTTTGTTTTTTACTTAACTTTAGTGTAGCTCTCCATACTAAAAGTTTCTAAATCAAACACTACCGCAACAACATTGTCCTCATTTTCTTCAATAAGCCATAAGCGAGTCCATAAGGTTTGATCGTTCATATTGGTAGCAGTTTTATCCTCACCATCGGTAATGATTTTTTCAGGATCTAATTTTGTTACAAAAATATTTTCGGGTTTAAGACCTGGCAGGCTGCTCTTAAGTTCCTCCTCTGTTAGTCCTGCTATTTCCATTGCTTCAGCACCGTTATAATACTCAACATCTCCGTACCAGTAGTTATCGTTAACATTCTCGATGGATTTTAACCACATAAACTTATCGTCAACGAATTTATAACCAGCACCAGAGCCGGTATCTATTTCCCATGTTCCTTGTATCAGTGCATTATCATCGTTATTATCTTTGCTGTCAGTAGTACCGGCGCAAGCGGTAAGCCCAAATAGGGTAAAACAGATCATCAGAATAGCTGCTGCAATTCTGAAAAACCCACTTTTGCGGTGTTTAATCATATGCCTTCCGATTATTGCCGTTGCCTCAGTCATCCGTATAGCAACAATTGCAGTAATAAACTGCGGCGCATATTTGCTCGGCCCCGTGATGAGCTTCCTTCTGTTTGGCATAGTTTACACAGTCTGTATGCAGCAATGGAATCAGGCCGCGGTGTTTGTCATTTTGGAAGTTGCCTGTGGTTTCCTGCTGTATGCAACTGCTGCCATTGCTGCAACTTCCCAAAGCATTGCAGACGGCCTGCTCGGATTTATTCGGCAGTAAAAACTGACCCTCGATTACTTCATTTTCTGTAATCGAGGGTTAGCTAACATATTCAGTATGAAGCGTTAGAAGAGTACATTGGGCGAACCGCAATCCATGCAATTCATATGCAACCGTCAGGAGAATATTGTACATGCGGTGTTTTTTGTAGACTATATTTTGTGATGTTTACCCATTTAGGGGCTATTTTTATGGGTAAAACAGCGATCCAGGCAGTCATCATGCCGCCGGGATCGCTGTTTTTTTCTTTTCCAGAAATATATTTCGTAGTACTTTTGGGTAAACGTAGTACAATTGGGCTTCTGTAGTACAATTAGTTTCCTGTAGTACAATCATTTTTACGGAAATATACTGCACAAAGTATTTCGATACAGACTGGTAGTACCGCCGAAAATTTAGCCTGCCATGAGAGTAAGAAATTAATCGGATGCTCCTTACCGTTGCTTTAGAATGCAGGCATTACCAAAGTAACATACACTATGTAGAAAATGGATACTACGACTGCATAAAGCCAGCCCATCTTCGTCAGGCTCTTCATATCGTAACCGCCGGCAGCCATCATCATGGGAATTCCGGGAGATGCACTGGGTGTCAAGAACGCAGTTAAGCATCCGGCGCAAATCAAGACCAACATGCCCTTAGGATTAGCACCAATGGCATTACATGTAAGCAGACATATGGGAGCAAACATATTCATCACGCTCTGATTCTGCATGAATTGGGTCAGAACAAACGGTACCAAGAAGAAAATTGCACTCAGGAACCAGACATTCGGTTGTGCTCCCAGGATCTTTGTAATGTATTCGCCAATTAGGTTAGAAGCACCCGTTTCGACCAATGCAGCAGCCATGGTATTTGCACCGACGAACATGAATCCGATATCCATTGGCATCTGTCGAATTGCCTCCGGACCGGAAAGTACACCAAACAGCACATTCAGCATACAGCCAACAAGTACGATGACCCATGCAGGAACACCCAGCTGTGCATTGAAAATCAGGGCAAGGATAGTAAGGATAAAAATTAAACTGCCCGCCATATCCTGAACTTTGGTGAGGGGGGGTTCATCTGTAGCCTTTTGGCTGTTACCGATAATGGGGAGTATAGGCTTTTCCGGCGTGACCTTGGGAGCGTAGAAGAATGCCCACAGAAGAGTGAATAGAATAATGGGCAAGCGGCCAATTGTGAAGTCAATAGCATTGAAATGCTGTGCAAAACCGTAGGTTTCCATCAGACCGTCGAATACTGCTGCCTGGCTGATGGCAAAACCAAAGGGCAGAACAGCGCAGCATGCAAGGCAGGTGATGCAGAGTGGGAAATGCACCTTGGAACGGCTCACCTTAAACTCATCACAGATGGAATCCATGATAGGAAACGCAATGCTGTAGGCGACGGCAGGACTGGTCAGGATGCTTGTCAGGATAGCCGCAAGTACAATAATGCCGCAATAAGCTGTTTTAAAGCTTCCGCCGGTGACTTTACGGATAAAGTTTGTAATTGTTGTAACCAAGGATGTCTTGCGCAATCCAGCACCTACCACGAACATACCAACGATGATTACGGCGTTGGCGTTGCCAAAGCTGGAAAGTGCATTGGCCGGTCCAATACATTTAAACAAAATCAGCAGTGCCATTGAGGTAAGTGCCGTGACCCCCATGGGGTATTTGTTCCATGCCAACATGACGATCATATACAGAAAGATCGCAATGCAAAAAACGATTTGTAATGTCATCGGATAATCCTCCTTCTTATTTTGCTTCGCAGTTGCCTACATTTTTTCTGAAAATACTTCGCTAACTTTTTGCTGTATTATTTTCTGTGCCTTTTTCCAATCGGCCTTTTGGTTCACCATGAAGCCATGCATGCTTTCCGGGAAAAATTGCATTTGTACTGTTGTACCTGCGTCACACAAAGTCATAAACAGTCTCAGATTCTCCTCTCTCAGTTCATCTAGCCCGCCCTCAATCATCAACGTCTCAGGGAATTCACGGAAGACACTGCTTGGCGAAAGCGCAGGCGATACCTCGGCGATATTGTCATCTACATCACAGAGGTAGCAGTCTTTGTAAAATCGGTACTGCTCCTTCCGTTCATCCGGACAATCATCTGGCTTGTCATTCGGATCTGTGTGAAGGTCCAGCCAGCTATAAGCAAGCAATAGGAGAGCTGGTTTCTGAAGCTGTCTTTTCTGAATACTTCTTAGTGTGACAGCGCACGCAATATTTCCTCCAGAGCTTTGTCCGGATAAAATGTAATTCTGCCTTAAGTGGTATTGTGCTGCGTTTTGAAGCAGATGGTTAATTAAAATTTCTGTTTCGTCTATCTGATAAGGGTAGAAATACTGTGGCGCCAAATGATAATCAATAGATACAACCGCGCAATCAGAAGCGTAAGCCAATCTTCTGGCAAAAAGGATATCTCGGTCACCATGGCAGCGAATCATTCCACCTCCGTGAATATTTACGACGAATGGAAGCGGTTTCTTTTCACTGGCCGGTCTGATTATGTAAAAGTGGATGGTATCTGTTTTTCCTTCTTTTATGAAGTGATCTTCGACCGTCGTGACCTCATCCAGTTCGTGCAGTCCTGCAACCTGGAAAAAAGCGGGCGGATTGGCGCGGATATTCTCTGCTTTTTGAAGTAACTGTTTCCGATCCATAGGCAATTACCAGTCACGCACAGATCCGTCAAAGCTCATATGCGCAGAGTGATTTGCCCGGTCATGAGCCGGGAATCTCTCAGCCGCATCGTCAGCCAGTTCAATACCGATACCTGGACGGTCGGGTACGAGGATACAGCCATTTTCCAGCTGGAGCGGTTCTTTGACCATGGCATCTTCTGCACCGTTGAGCATGAAGCTGGGCAGCTCCATAATGCCGAGATTGGAAATGCAGGCGCTCAATTGCACACAAGCGGCTGTTGATACGGGGCCAAGCGGATTGTGTGGAATCACAAGTACATTGTTTGCCTCTGCCATAGCTGCGACTTTGCGCGAAGCGTTGATGCCGCCAATGGCGCATACATCTGGACGTACATACCGTGCCGCATCCCGTCTCATCAGAGTTTCAAACTCGTTGAAATAAGTAAAGCGCTCACCGGTGGCGATGGGAATAGAAATATGGGAGGCCACATACGCCATTGCATCCACATTATCCGGTACAATAGGATCTTCCAGCACCATGGGATGATACTTTTCAACAGACTGGGCAAAAAGGATTGCTTCCGGAACATTCATACAGCGGTGTACCTCAAGAATCAGATCAAAATCATCTCCAACCGCTTCACGTACCTGACGGACCTTTTCCACTGCGATCTGGACCTTGCTGTTGTAGAATTCATCGTGGCCGGTCCCGTAAACCTCATTGACCGGAAGAAATACTTTGCTGGCAGTAAAGCCCCGATCCTTCAGGACTCTAAACTCTGCGGACATCTCCTCTGCTGTCATGTTGAAGTTGCTTAGACCGCTGCAATAGGTGCGAATCTTATCCCTTGTTTTTCCACCCAGCAGCTCATAGACCGGAACGCCAAGAGCTTTGCCTTTGATGTCCCAAAGAGCAATCTCCAGAGCGCTGATTGCGCTCATCAAAACGCTGCCACGGAAATACATGGCCCTGTACATGTTCTGATAATGATGCTCAATTCGGAAAGGATCCTGACCAATCAAGAATTCAGAGAACTTCTCAATGGCTCCCTTGGTAGCCTGGAGAAATCCCCAGTTGCCCGCTTCGCCAAGGCCGGTGATACCTGCGTCCGTATGGACCTTGACAAAGAGATAGTGCTTTGCCTCGATGATTTCTACGCTTGTTACCTTCATACAATCTTAGCCTCCTTTGGAATGTATTTTATAGAGTGCCGTACTGCACAAGCTGAATTGTAAAGGATTTCGTCTCCGTACTCAACCCAATAATCCCATTACTTTAGATTGATCTATTCCAATTTTCGCTTTATTATTAGAGAAATTAAGGTTAGTATATTAAAAAATCGTTGCTATACCTTGCATATTTTCAATTTATATGTTACGATATTTTAAAATTCAGAATTAGATATTATCCTAAAATTATATTTTATAAAAATAGGGGTGAATTCCATGAAAAAGGCAAGTCGGCACAACCCAATCGGCACGCTTCCCATGGACAAAGGAGTCTGTGCCCTGCTGCAGGACAAACAGGGGAATATGATCTGTGAAGCCTATATGTACCGTGTAGGCTTTTTCCGATTTAACTGGCATCCATCCCTTGAAATCATGTTTGTAATGCAGGGAAACCTCCGAATTTTTACTCAGCGCGGTACTTATTTGCTAAAAGAAGGGGATATTATTGTCCTTCAGCCAAATGAAGGACATGCTACAATGATGGAAACAGTCGACACAATAGCTGCGGTTATGCATATTTCGCAAAAATATCTGGAGGGTATAAGTTCGTCTGCACAGCATATCAGGTGCCTGTACGACAGTTCAAAAGAACGTGATATCTCTTATTTCCGTATTCGAAATGCATTTGCGTCTTTTTATCGGACAGCATCCTCTGAGACGAGCCACGGGAGTCAAATCTACGCTGAATCCCAATTGATGATGGTTATTGGTACGTTGATGATGTATTTTGCTTCGGAGCCAACTGCTCGTATTGCGAGCGGACTGACACCGCAGCAGAGCCGGAAATTCAATAAAATTCTTATGCAAATTGACAAAAACTACCGTCAGGAATGCACATTGAAAACGCTTGCAGAGGCCGTGGATATGAGTCCATGTTATCTTTCTTTCTATTTCAAAAAGCATATGATGATGGGTTTTCACGAGTATCTGACAAGAAAACGTCTCGCGCAAGCAGTATATGAATTAAACAATTCAGACAAAACAGTGTTGGAGATTGCGGTCAACGCAGGTTTTCCAGATGCAAAAGGTCTTTACGCTGCGTTCCGACAATATTTTGGTATGACGCCAAATGACTACAGAAGGAAAATTGGCATCCACATGGATGCCAATGCAAAAAATTATGTTCCTATACGCCTCCCGTTTCAGGATCCTTTTGTGCAAAGGAAGCTGGAGGAGTATAGCAAGGAAAGGTAAGCCCCCGAAACGGTAATGCCGTGTATCAGTAATTGTTGCCTGTAAACAACGTTGCTTTCGTATTGTTGTGAATTATAATGGGAGTAAACTTGGATGAAAAATAATTACGGCAAAATGCACAAACAGGGTTTTAACCAATGACGCTTACAAAATAAGCTACGTGGTAGAAATACGTCGGCTATGCAGGATTTGCAAACATACTTACCCCAAAAAAGTACGTCCCTCGATTGACTTTGCAGCCAGTCGAGGGGCTCAGTGCTTGATGGAATGAGGGGCAGAGTGAGACTCTATTTTTTATTAGAAACGAATAAAGTGGAAGCGCAGTTGGGTTGTACTCCAGATAGCTGATAACATATGGATGGATTCCGGCACTGACTGCCCAGTCATGCCAGGAGTCGGCATCTCCTTT
>JBJDYH010000298.1:0-7543 GCA_051867135.1 Faecousia sp.
CATCTCAAAAAATCCAGTATTTTCAATGGGTTTTTGAGTTTTACAAGAGACTAATTCTTTACATTTAGGAGGCGCAATGATGAAAAAACTGTGGAATCAAATCGATAGCAATCTTTCCTTTGTACTGGTATGTGTCGCCGTTGTGGCGGCGCTGCTCGCAGCCGCGAAAATCGCGGAGCGGTTTCTGCCGGACAGGCGGCGGGTAAGCCCCGCCAAAAGAGTGGCGGTCATCGGCGTGTGCAGCGCCATTGCCACGGTGCTCCATGTTCTGGACTTTCCCCTGCTGTTTATCGCCCCGGAATTTTACAAGCTGGACTTTTCCGAGCTGCCGGTCATGCTCTGCGGCTTTTATTTGGGGCCGTCCGCTACCATTACCTGCGAGTTTATTAAAATCGTGCTGAAACTCATAATCAAATCCACCTCTACCGCTTTTATTGGAGATTTTGCCAATTTCGTAGTAGGGTGCAGCTTTGTGCTTCCGGCTACGATTATTTACCATATCCACAAGACCAAAAAAACCGCTTTCATTGGCTTGGCCGTGGGAACCCTCTGCCTGACGGTATTCGGAAGCCTTTTCAACGCGGTTTATCTGCTGCCCGCCTTTGCCCGGTTCTACGGGATGCCCATGGAGGCAATCATCGCCGCCGGCAATGCCATCAACGGCAGCATCACCGGGGTATCCTCCTTCGTGCTGCTGGCGGTTGCGCCCCTGAATCTCATTAAGGGCGTTTCTATTTCCCTTTTGACCTTGCTGCTGTACAAGCGGGTGGCCCGCCCCCTGTTTGGGAAGTAAAAAGCGCAGCGGCTGCCGCGAAGCTCTCGGGGCAGCCGCTTTTTGTCTAAAAATCTGCCATAAATGCATCTATTTTTTCCAAAGTTTCCGAATCTGTTTGGTAGGAAAAGTCATCCGCATTCAAACAGATTGCGTTGCCGGGGATTCCTTCCCTTCTTAATTGCTCCGTATATCCCCTGAAATCCTCAAAAACATCCAGAGTTGTACTTAAGTGTACCGGATGCCTGTTCTCATTTTGTATCCGGTTTATATACCGTTTGTGTAAAACCGCTGTATCTCCGCGAAGGACAAGTACCAGCACCTGATAATCATTTTCATGGGCGATTTGATGCAATCTTTCCAATTCCGAAGCGTGGAAATTAGCTTCTAAAATCAGGTTTTTGCCCTGTTTTCCGAACCGGGAAAAGATAAAAACCATCAATTCCACGGTTGCCTTTGATAATTTCAAATTCTCTTCCCGATTTGAAAATCCTATTGAATCCCCCAGCACTTCCTTTATGGAATCTTTGGAAAACGCAACGGTATCATATCTTCTGGACAGAATACCGGCAAAAGTAGATTTGCCGGTTGCCAAATCTCCCATAATGATCAAAAGCTTCTTCATAATTCCCCTCTGCAAATGCAATAGTTTCATGTTTCTGATGTCGGTCAGCACATCTATATTACAACAGCTTTTCCGGAATGTCCAGAATATCCAAAAACGCATCTATTCTCTCTAAAGTTTCCGAATCTGTTTGAGCGTCCGAATTACTGGGACTCCAATAAGCGTTTTACTTCCTTATCAAAATCTGAGGTAATCTTCTGCGTTTTGTTGAATACTGCGTACTCGGACTCTGCCTTGGCGGTAGCGGCTTTCCTGGAAACATGGCCTTTGCCGGCTAGGACTTTGTATTCCCGGAAGGTGAGGAACTTACCGATACTGCTGGCAAACTGTTCCATGGTGAATGTATTTTCACGCTCAATCAGATCTTCGATGTAATCAAAGTAGCCGCTGACCGTACGCTCCAACTGGCGGATCTGCTTCTCGGATAGATAATTCTTGGCGATGGAAACATCGGATTTCAGAATTCGCCCATCCGGCGCATTCTTCCATGTGGTCAGCCCCATATGTTCTTTTTCGTAATCGGCGCTGTCAAAAACGATCTCCGCAGCGGTTTTGCCGGTGATCGCATAGTGGAACATGTTTTGCACCATGGCATAAAATTCCTGGGTGATCGGGTCATCTTTATCATAGTCGATACTGCACTCGGCGAAGATGTCAGTGACCTGCTGCCAAATCCGGCGTTCACTTGCGCGGATGGAACGAACCCGCTCCAGTAATTCCCGGAAGTAGTCCTTGCCAAAGGCGGTCTTACCTTGCTTCAACCGCTCATCGTCCAGTACAAAACCCTTGATCATGTACTCCTTCAGCACACCGGTAGCCCAGATGCGGAAGTGGGTCGCACGGCGGGAATTCACACGATAGCCTACGGAGATGATGGCGTCCAGATTATAGAAGTCAACTTGCCGACGGACATGTCTTGTACCCTCAGTTTGAACTATTTCCATTTTGGAAACAGTTGCGGCCTGTGTGAGCTCACCCTCGGCATAGATGTTTGCCAGGTGCTTTGATATAGCAGGAACTTCTACGGCAAATAACTCTGCCATGCCCCTCTGTGTCAGCCAAACGGATTCGTCTTTTACTACAGCATTGACTGCAACTTCTTCTTCCTCAAACTTATAGATTAAGAAACGAAAATCTTTTTCCACGGAATCTCCTCCCAAAGAAGATTGAACATTTGTTTCTTTATTGTAACATAAAAACAGTGTGTTCGCAACATGTTTTCAAAACCTCCTGCCGTGAAAATTTCACGGCAGGAGGTTTTTGTCTAAAAATCTGCCTGCGTTGACAGCGCTACCCCTCTGTGGTAAACTTCTACCGAGGTGAAACCAATGAAACGCGTTGCCATTGTCTGTCTGGCGCTGCTGCTGTGCGGCTGCGCTGCCATAAAACCCGCTCCCGCCGAAACTACCCCGGAGCCAACCACCACCGCCGCCCCTACCACACCCCCGCCTGCCACGGCAGCCCCCACGACACCAGCCCCCACTACCCCGGAGCCTACCCAGCCCCCTGACCCCGCCCAGGATATTCTGGATACCATGACGGTGGAGGAAAAGGTAGGCCAGTTGTTTCTGGCCTATTGTGATGAGGATACAGCCCTGCGGGATATAGAGCGGTATCATCCGGGAGGCTTTATCCTGTTCAGCCACAATACCCGAAACGAAACCCCCGATTCCCTGCTATCAAAGCTGCAGAGCTATCAGTCTGCCGCCAAAATCCCCATGCTGATTGCCGTGGACGAAGAGGGCGGCACGGTCACCCGGATAAGCTGCTACACGGCCTTCCGCAGCAGCAAATTCCCCTCCCCCCGGGATGCCTTTGCCCAAGGCGGTATGGAGGGCGCTCTGGAAATCGAGCGGGAGAAAAGCGAGCTGCTGGCATCTCTTGGCGTAAATGTAAACCTAGCCCCCGTATGCGATGTGACCCAAAACCCCGCCGCCTTTATGTATAAGCGTTCCCTAGGGCAGGATGCCGAAACCACCGGAAGCTTCGTTGCCCAGACTGTAAAAATCATGAAGGAAGCAGAGGTAGGAAGCTGCCTGAAGCACTTCCCCGGATACGGCGAGAATACCGACACCCATGTGGGCATTGCCGTGGACAACCGCAGTCTGGAAGCGCTGGAAAGCGTGGATCTGGTGCCCTTTCAGGCGGGTATCGATGCCGGCTGCGGTGCTGTCATGGTAACCCATACCTACATCAACGCCATTGACCCGGATTACCCCGCTACCTTGTCCCCCGCCGTCCACGCTTATCTGCGGGAGGAGATGGGCTTTTCCGGCGTGATTGTGACCGACGATTTGGCAATGAAGGCCATTACCAGCCGCTATGGCGCGGGGGAAGCCGCGGTGCTGGCGGTGCTGGCAGGCAATGACCTGCTGTGTTCTACGGAATATACCGCACAGTATAACGCCGTGCTCCGTGCCGTAAAGGAGGGGCAAATCCCCATGGAGATGCTGGATGATGCCGTCAAGCGGGTTCTGCAATGGAAAATCGACTTGGGACTTATATAATATGGTACATACCGGCTTTCCACAACAACATAACAAATCGGAATTTGACGAATTGGCTATTGTAGGGCGGGGGCTTGCTCCCGCCGTTCCCTCTAACGCTGGGTTCGCGGCGGGAGCAAGCCCCCGCCCTACGATAAGGCCGTCTCACGCGCTGTAGGGGCCGATTGAGACCATCGGCCCTTTCCAATGGTACTGATTCGCCGCAGTTTTGAAGAAACATTCTTCTGCTTTCTGCGGGCCGATGTGGGCATCGGCCCCTACATCCGGGAAACCACCCCTGTCGGAAACGGAACGGCACATGGGCAGTTCCCTACGGTTTCGTTGGGCATCCACCGCTAAATTCCAATTTATCGCTGTGCTAAAAACCCATAGGCACATCATATAACATTAAGAGCCTGCCGCGGAAAAACGCGGCAGGCTCTTGTTAATTTTAGTAGCCAACCATCAGGCGGCACACCAGAGCGGTGTATTCGGCGGGGTCTTCCAGCGCAAGTCCGGCGGTAAGCACGGCCTGACTGTACAGCAGCTTTGCGTAGTCCTTGGCCTTTACAGGGTCGGCCGTTACGGCCTCCATCAACGCCTTGACCGCATCATGTTCGGCGTTCAGCTCCAGAATACGGCCCAGATTGAAAGCCATATCGGGATTGACCCGCTTCATATACTTTTCCATCTCGAAGCTCATGCCGTTTTCCGGGGCGAGGTTGACAGGGTGGTCGCCCAAATCGCCGGAAAGGCGCACTTCCTTCACGGCATCGCCCAGGGCTTCCTTGATGAAGTCCAGCTTGCCCTTCAGCTCCTCCTGCTTTTCCTCCAGAGCCTTCTTTTCCTCTTCGGATTGCAGACCCAAGTCCTCGGAGGAAGCATTGCAGAAGCTCTTTTCCTCCCAAGTCATCAGAGTCTGGGGGATAAACTCGTCCACATCCTCGGTAAACAGCAGCACATCATAACCCTTCCGGGAAAGAGCCTCCACCTGAGGCAGCTTACCCATGTGCTCCTTGTTTTCGCCGGGGATATAGTAAATCTTCTCCTGACCCTCCGGCATAGCAGCAACATACTCTTTCAGGGTAATCAGCTTGTTTTCCTTGTGGCTGTAGAACATCAAGAGGTCGGCAATCTTGTCCTTATTCGCGCCGTAGCTGTCCGCCGTGCCGTACTTGAGCTGGCGGCCAAAAGCGGCGTAGAATTCTTCATAAGCCGGGCGGTCATTTTCCAGCATGGACAGCAGCTCTGCCTTAATCTTCTTCTCGATGTTCCGGGCAATTACCGTAAGCTGGCGGTTGTGCTGGAGCATTTCCCGGCTGATGTTCAGGCTCAAATCCTGACTGTCCACAATGCCCCGAACGAAACGGAAGTAGTCCGGCAGCAAATCTTCGCAATGCTCCATAATCATCACGCCGGAGGAATAGAGCTGCAGGCCCTTCTTAAAGTCCTTGGTATAGTAGTCATAGGGAGCTTTTCCGGGGATATACAGCAGCGCCTTGAAAGACACCACACCCTCAACGCTGGTGTGGATGGTGCGCAGGGGCTTGTTGTAATCAAAGAACTTCTCCCGGTAGAAGGCGTTGTACTCCTCCTCGGTAACATCCTTTTTATTGCGCTGCCACAGGGGAACCATGGAGTTCAGCGTCTCCATCTCCCGGTAGCTTTCGTACTCCGGCTTATCCTCGGGGGAATCCTCCTTCTTCCGGGACTTGGTAACCTCCATGCGGATGGGGTAGCGGATATAGTCGGAATACTTGCGAACCAGCTCCCGGATGCGGTATTCCTCCAAATACTGGGAATACTCATTATCCTCGGAGTCGTCCTTCAAGGTCATAATAATGTCGGTGCCGGCTGTGTCCTTAGAAGCTTCCTCCAGGGAGTAGCCATCCGCTCCATTGGATTCCCATTTCCATGCGGTTTCCTCGCCGTACTTCCGGGAAATAACGGTAACGGAAGATGCCACCATAAAGGCGGAGTAGAAGCCCACGCCAAACTGGCCGATGATATCGATATCCTCCTGCTTTTCCATGCTCTTCTTAAAGCCCAGAGAGCCGGACTTGGCGATGGTGCCCAAATTCTCCTCCAGCTCTTCCCTGCTCATGCCGATGCCGTTGTCGGATACGGTAATGGTGCGGTTTTCCTCATTGACCGCAATGGTAATACCAAGCTGATCACGGCTTAGGCCAACCTTGTCGTCGGTAAGGGCGGTGTAGGCCAGCTTATCCAGCGCATCCGAGGCGTTGGAGAGGATTTCCCGGAGGAAAATCTCCTGATGGGTGTAGATGGAGTTGATCATCATTTCCAGCAGCCGCTGGGACTCCGCTTTGAATTGCTTCTTTTCCATAGTGCTTTGTCGCTTCCTTTCAATTAGAGAAACTCTGAATAAATCGTCTGCGGCTGGAGGGCGAATCTTTTGCCTCATCCGTTCAGGTCTGAAAAAGGGAAATACACAAAGTATTCCTCCATTTTCAGACCTTTCGGCTGAGCCAAAATCTTCTGCCCCCAGCTCTTGCCGATTTGTTCAGCGTTTCCTGTTAGCACTCTTTTGTTGTGAGTGCTAATATTATAGCGCACTTGGGGAAAAAAGCAAGCCTTTTGAAAAAAGTTCTTTGAATATTCACAATTCTATGCTATAGTTATGCTGTATGATTATGCGTTTATGAAAACGTGAAATTTGATTTCCTTATCGGTTTTCATCTGTTCGATAGATTGGAATTTAGCGCTGCATCAAATGGATGGCCGTAGGGGCCGATGCCCACATCGGCCCGTTGGGGTGTTACGGATTCGCCACAGTTCCGTAGAAGCATCGTCGTGCTTTCTGCGGGGCGATGTGGGCATCGCCCCCTACGGGATTCCCCAAATCGGAGCCGTAGGGAATGCATTCATGCATTCCGCTGTGGGCAGTTGCAGTGTGGCGGAGCGGATGAATCCGCTCCCTACGGCGTTTTTGGGGTGCAGCGTTAAATTCCAATTTATCCAGCGGTTGACGAGATACAATCAGCAAAAATATTATTCCACAAGGAGTTTTTAGCAATATGATTACTGTAAGCAATCTGGGTATGCAGTTTGGCGGGCAATGGCTCTTCCAGCATGTAGACCTGCAATTTTTGCCGGGCAACTGCTACGGCATCATCGGTGCCAACGGCGCCGGGAAATCCACCTTTCTGCGTATCCTTACCGGAGAGCTGGACTCCACCACCGGCAGCGTGGTCATTGACCCGGACAAGCGTGTTTCCGTGCTGAAACAGAACCAGAACGCCTACGATGAGTATACCGTTCTGGATACCGTAATTATGGGCAACCAGCATCTTTACGATGTGATGAAGGAAAAGGATGCCATCTACGAAAAGCCGGATTTTTCCGATGAGGACGGCCTGCGGGCTGCCGATTTGGAGGCGGAGTTTGCGGAGCTGGGGGGCTGGGAAGCGGAGTCCGATGCCAGCCGTCTGCTCCAGGGTCTTGGCATCGGCACGGAGCTGCACTATGACCTGATGGGCGCTACCGACCCCCGTCTGAAGGTGAAGGTGCTGCTGGCTCAGGCGCTGTTCGGCAACCCCGACATTGTCATGCTGGACGAGCCTACCAACAACCTGGACATTGAAGCCATCAACTGGCTGGAGGACTTCCTGCTGGACTTCCCCGGCATGGTCATCGCCG
>JBJDYH010000299.1:0-7522 GCA_051867135.1 Faecousia sp.
GATGTAGTCGGAAAAGCTGTTCATCCGCTTGGCGTCGCGGGCCGTTTTCTCGCTGATGGGGTAATAGCTCGGGGTCTGGCCTCCGGGCGTCAGCTCATAGGCGCCGACATCCTCCTTAGGGAGTTCCGTCTCGTATTCGACGTAGCCCCAAACCCTTCCGAGGCTGTTGAAAGAGGTGCCGTTGGCTCCGTAGTTATGTACCACAGCGGGCTTTCCGGGGACTGCCCCGGGCTCCGCCGGGCGTTTGGTGAGATAGTAGCGATACATTGGTTATTTCTCCTTTCAGCAGTAAACAGGTTCTTTTCCGCGCTCCACATTCTCGCCTCTGAAACAGTGGCCGCAATACTGCCAGATACCGCCTTGGTCTCTGGTGACGCGCTTGAAGGTTGCGAAGGTGGGGCGCCATTTCCCGGTCTCGGGGTCTTCGCGGTGAGAGTAGGGTTCCCCCAACTGGGAGCAATCGCTTCTCATGCAGGCGGGCGGGAGGCAGTCCATAGCATCATCAACGACCGCCTGCTGAACATAGTCCCCGATCTTGACCGCCTCGTAGGAAAATGTCTCCGGGGTAAACACGGGCTTCCCGTTGTATTCGGTCTCCGGCGGCGCTTCCTTCTTGCAGGTGCAAATCTCGCCCGGGTCAAGCCTGTCCCCGCAGTTCGGGCACTCTCGGTAATAGGGCATTTGCTTTTCTCCTTTCTGTTGGTATTGGGCTGTCTGGGTGGTGTTCACCTCCTCACGCAGTAGCCCGGCTGCGCCTCTTGGGTTCCGCCCCTTTATCTGCGAGGCCGAAACGCTGGTCGAAGTACCGGCGGTTCACCCTTCCGTCGATGGTGTAGACGCCCTGGCCCTGGAGCTCCAGATTGAGCTCCCTGATGATCTTGTAGGACTTGCTCTTGGAAAGGCCGAGAAGCGTCATAACGTCGTCTACGAAGTAGAACATATCTCTTGCCGTGTTCATCAGCAGGCCCCTTCCCTGGGCGGCTCGTAGGTCGCCATGAACTTCCGCACGATGGGAATGAGCTGGTGGCCGGCGCAGCGCCCGGTGGTGGTCTCGACGAGGGTGGTGTACTTCACACCGGCCTGCTCCGCCAGCTCCTTCACGGTCATTCCGGTCTGGGCGGTGAAGACGCGGACTTCGATGCCGAAGTCGGTCTTTGGCTTGGTGCGCTTGGGTGCGCTCATTTTGGTATCCTCCTTTTCACCGTATTTCTTTGGCTTGTAAATTGGGTGTTTTGATGATAGAATGGTTTATAAGGGGTAATATGTAACGACCTCTCCTGTAACACTGTCGTGGTGGCTTATCAGGGTATATCCATATCTCTCGATGTCCTGTTGTGCGGATTTGAGGACGGCCTCAACGTAATCCGGCCCGCGCTCCGCGTAGGCTCTTGGTTTTGTGAACCGCTGGCGGAAGTCCTCTAAGGAAGAAGCCTGAACCCGATATTTTTTCATCTTCTCATAGAGCGTTGGGTCTTCGCGGATAACGGTCTTCATTCCTCCTCCACCTCGTAGTCTTCAAGTTCCATTTGCCCATCAAGAACGCCGTCCTCCATCCACCAGTGGAAAATGTCTCGCCCGGTAGTTCCTGCTCTCCATGAGCCATCCATTTTCCCTTTGCGCTTCCGTTCTTCGAGCATTTTGTCAAACGCTCGGATATACATTGCCTTGTATGCAGGCCAGCGGGCAAATTCCTTGATGCGTCCTGCGGTGCCCGCCATCGGGCATCCGACGCAGCCGACACGGCTAAATCCACACCCATAAAGTGGGTTTACAGGTATGTTCTCGCTCTCGATGTAGTCCCAGACGTCTTCGTCTTTCCAGTCGATGATAGGGTTGCAAACCCGCTTTGCTTTCAAAGTGCAGGTTTCAAACAGCCGCCTCCGGTCGTCGTTGTCATTGTTTAGGATGATCTTCTTTTTGGGGTCGCTCGGCATTGTCTCGTAAATGCCTCTTGTGTTCTTCCTCTTGGTGCTCTCCGCCCATCGGACGCCGGTTGTAATGAACCTTCCAGAGCCTCCGCGCTCTTTCAGAATGGAGCAACAGTATCGGACAAGCCTTGTCGGCGGCATTAGTTTCTGGGGTATGAGCTGCCACATGGATGTCCGCTGCCCTTTGTAGTAGGGGTAGTTGATTTCGCACTTTATCCCGAGAGCTTCAAGTCTCTTGAACTCCTGGCGGATGAAATAGACTGTTTCCGGCGCGTCGGCCGTTGTATGGTTGTGAATGATCTCGAAAGGAACGCCTGCGGCCTGTGCAAGTGCTACGCAAACGCTGCTATCTTTTCCGCCAGATGTTGTGACGACAAGCGGCTTCCCGTAAACCTGGAGGGACATCTGGGAGGCCGCCTTAATTCGCTCAATAGCGGTCTTCTCTAAATCCTTGCTCATAATGCGTAGTTTCTCCTCTCCTCTGGCGCCTCTGCCGATACTCGATTTCCTCCAGGCGGTTTCCAAGTAGGATAAAAGCGCCGGCGGTGCCGACTATGAAGAACAGGGCTAAGAAGCCGCCGGTCGTCTCTCCGAGGCTATCGGCGCAGAGGGCTCCGCCGAAAATCATGAATATGGCGATTCCGTAGATGATGTCGATGGCTTTCTTCACGGCTCCGGCCCCCTTAGTATCCGTAGTGGACGATTTTGAGTTCGTCCCACTCTCCGGGGTTGATGGCGTTGAGCGCTGCGATGAACGGAGGGATGCGCCGGTAAGTTCTGGTGTCCGGCCATGCTTCGAGCCAGTCGATGATAGCCCCTAAGTCTCCCGCCTTGAGGTGTTCCCCGTATCTGTCCTCGCTGGTCGCCAAATCGCCGTTCTCTGCGTAAATCTCGAAGTCGATTGGCTTGTTGAACAGCTCTCTCCATCCGTTGTTGTAACCCATGAAAGAAAGGTTAAACTGACTGATGATCTCTGCTGTGCAGGCCTTTCCGTAGTCCTCTCTCTTAGGGTCGTTTTCTCGAATGACGTTTACGATGTAAACTCTGCTTTCGTATGACATAGGTTATCCCTCCATGTTTTATCCTCGGTTTTTGTTCCTTGTTTTTCTGCCGTATTCTTTGGGTGTAACTGAATTATCGCTCTTTAGGTCGAAAAAGTCAAGCGAATTTTCGCCCTTTAGGACGGATTTGTTGACCTTGCTGTATTCAATATCGCTCTTTTGTGCGTTTTGCTTCTTTTTAGGGGGTACTTTTATGGAATTTGCCACAAGACTTTCTGAATTGATTGAGGGCGCCGGCCTAAATAGCCTCCGTCTCTCCAAGGAAATTGGTGTCGCTGATCGCCTTATTGGCGCCTGGCGAAAGGGAGAAAAGCGCCCGACGCTCGACAATCTCGTCCTTTTGGCCGGATTTTTCAATGTCTCTCTTGACTACCTCGTTGGCCGTTCCGAAATACCGGAGATGGCAACAAAAAAAGAGCCCGCCCTCGAAATATCCGAGAACGGGCAAGAGATGCTACGGCTGTATGAGCAGCTTCCAGAGCGAGAGCAGTTGCTCCTCCTGGGCCGGTTGCAGGAGATGGTGGCGCCCCTCCTGGGCTCTACCGAGACGGCGACGCCCCCCGCCGAAGGGAAGGCCGTATAATCTACCTGGACTTCAATCGTTGAGGCTGTGGATAATTCTGTGGAAATCTCAGGCTCCAGAAAAAAATAAGTGGTGATTTTCACCGCGTATTTGCAAAATAGGTGGTGATTTTTTCTGGTGAAAAATAAGGGGTAAAAAATACCCGGTAAAAATCACCGACATAATATAAACGTGTATCTTGATATAAACGTGTATTTATATAAACGTGTAAATAAACTCTTGATTATGATGATGGCTGGCCGGCCGGCGCGAAAGGCTGTGTAAAAATGGGCATTTCTTTTAAGCGGTATATCGACAAACTGTTTGGCGGCGACATTTCAGAAATGTCAGAGGAGAGGTTTGCAGCCAAGATAGAAGAGATCGTGGCCGAGCCCGTTCCAGAGCCGGCTCCTGTCGAGGAAATCCCCTCCGGGCTTTCTCCCAAAGAGATGTGGGAGGTGTACGGTGTTTCTCACGTCCGCTGGGAGACGACCGGGGCCTGTCCGTGCGAAGGCTGCAAAAAAATGGACGGGGCAATCTACGAACACAACATGGGACAGATGGTAGAAAATCGGCGTCACGTCGGCTGCTCCTGCCGCTGGGTGCCCCTGTACGCGCTGCGCGGCCGGCAGCAAAAAGAGTGTAGCCTCCCGGATGCTCCGCGAGAGGCTTTCCAGCCGGGTTTTGGCGATCTGCTTACAAGAATATATGAAGCTGAAAAACTGTTCCCGAAGGAGGAGTAATAATATGAGTTCTGGATATAAACCTTGCCGGGGCTGCGGCGAGCTGACGAACTGCGTGGAGCTCGTCTCCGGCTTCTGCCCGGAGTGCGCCCAGGCCCATGTGAGATACCTGTCTGATCTCCAGCGGCAGTATCAGGCCGCCGTGGACGCCGGCGATGCCGACGCCTCCGAAAAGGTCGCCAGCCTGATTTTTGAATACCAGCACGTCGAGCGCGTCCGCCTGAAAGACGCCCTCCGCCCCAATCCGGTGCGCGGCCGGGCGCAAAAGAGCTACCGCCTCGTCGGCCCCTGGGTATAACAAAAGCCTCCCCGGCCGGGGAGGCTCCTGCATATTCAAAGAAAGGAGGCTCAAATGCCTGCATACAAGGACAAGGAGAGGGGCACTTGGTACGCCTCCTTCTACTACACCGATTGGCACGGCGCCCGGAAGCTAAAGAAGAAGCGCGGCTTTGCCCGCAAAAAGGACGCCGAGGCCTATGAGAATGAATTTCTCCGAAAGGGCGCCCAAAGCTGCGATATGACTTTCGGCTCCATGGTGGAGCTGTATCTCGAAGATATGAAGCCGCGTCTGAAAGAGAACACCATCCAGACCAAGGAATACCTGATAGAGGGGAAAATCCTGCCGTTCTTCAAAGACCTTCCGATAAATGAGATAACTCCGGCCCATGTTCGGAAATGGCAAGCGGAGCTCCTGGCGAAGGAGAAATCCCAGACGTACATAAAGACCATCAACAATCAGCTCTCCGCGATTTTCAACTACGCCTGCAGGTATTATAAGCTGCCGGAGAACCCGGCCCGGGTGGCCGGCTCCGTCGGAAAGAAGAAGGCGGCCGAGATGCACTTCTGGACGGCCGAGCAGTTCAATACCTTCATCGTCCACGTTCCGAAGATGCCGGCCCGGGTGGGCCTGTCGGTGCTTTTCTGGACGGGCCTTCGTATTGGCGAGCTGCTGGCGCTGGCGCCGGAGGACATCGACCTGGATGCCCACACCCTGTCCGTCACAAAGTCTTTCCAGACGATAGACGGGCGGGAGGTCGTGACCGAGCCGAAGACGCCCCGGAGCCGCCGGGTGCTCCAGCTTCCGCCGAAGCTGTGTGAGGAGCTGCGGCAGTACATGGATGCCCTATACGAGCCCCAGCCGGGAGACCGGCTTTTCCCGTTCACCAAATCCTACTTTCACCAGCAGATGGCGAAGGGCTGCGAGGCATCCGGCATCGAAAAGATACGCCTGCATGATCTCCGGCACTCCCACGCCTCGCTGCTTATCAATATGGGTGTGCCTATCCTGATGGTCTCCGAGCGCCTGGGCCATGAGGACGTCGAAACGACGCTGCGGACATACGGACACCTGTACCCCTCGACCACCTCCGAAGCGGTCGAAAAACTCGATAATTTGATGCGGTAATGCCATTTTAATGCCACGAAACAAAAAAAGAACCCCGGAACCCTGATATTTCAAGGGCTCCGGGGGTTTTGTTTACTATTCCCACTCGATGGTCGCAGGGGGCTTACTCGTGATGTCGTACACGATGCGGTTGATGCCCTTGACCTCATTGACGATGCGGGCAGAGATCCGGTCCAGCACCTCGTAGGGGATGCGGGCCCAGTCAGCAGTCATGAAGTCTGCGGTGGAGACGGCGCGCAGGGCCAAGGTATAGTCGTAGGTCCGGCCGTCGCCCATAACGCCCACGCTGCGGGTATTGGTCAGGACGGCGAAATACTGGCTCAGGTTCTTGTCCTCCCCGGCTTTGGCGATCTCCTCCCGGAAGATGGCGTCGGCCAGGCGGAGGGTATCCAGCTTCTCCTTGGTCAGGTCGCCGATCACACGGATGGCAAGGCCGGGTCCCGGGAAGGGCTGACGGCTGACCAGATATTCGGGCAGGCCCAGTTCACGGCCCAGCTGACGCACCTCGTCCTTGAACAGCATCCGCAGAGGCTCGATGATCTCCTTAAAGTCCACATAGTCCGGCAGGCCGCCCACATTGTGGTGGCTCTTGATAACGGCGGCGTCCTCCGTACCCGACTCGATCACGTCGGGATAGATGGTACCCTGGGCCAGGAAATCCACGGCGCCAATTTTTTGGGCTTCTTCCTCAAAGACCCGGATAAACTCCTCGCCGATGATCTTGCGCTTGCGCTCGGGCTCGCTCTCTCCCGCCAGCTTCAGCAGGAAGCGGGACTCGGCATCCACCCGGACAAAGTTGATGTCCCAGGGCTCGAAAGCGGCTTCCACCTCGTCTCCCTCGTTCAGACGCATCAGGCCGTGATCCACGAACACACAGGTCAACTGCTTGCCGACGGCCTCCGCCAGCAGGGCAGCGCATACGGAGGAGTCCACGCCGCCGGACAGAGCCAGCAGCACCTTGCCGTCACCCACCTTTTCCCGGACGGCGGCCACAGCTTGCTTCAGGTAATCCCCCATGGTCCAGTCTCCGGTCGCGCCGCACACCTCATAGAGGAAATTGCGCAGCATCTTCTCGCCGTTCTCCGTATGGTTGACCTCCGGGTGGAACTGCACACCGTAAAACTTCCGTTTCTCGTCCGCAATGGCCACGTTGGGGCAGGCGTCGGAGCGTGCGGTCAGAGCGAAGCCCTCGGGCACCTTCTCCATGTAGTCCCCGTGGCTCATCCAGGAAATGCCCTGTTCGGGCAGGCCCTTGAACAGCGTGCAGGAGGGATCGTAGCGGGTCTCGGTCTTGCCGTACTCCCGGGCGGAGGCGTCGGTGGCCGCGGTCACACGCCCGCCCAGCAGATGGGCGATGAGCTGGCAGCCGTAGCAGATGCCCAAAATGGGCACGCCCCAGGTGAAGATGGCGGGGTCCACGGTGGGGGCTCCCTCCGCATAGACGCTGTGGGGGCCGCCGGTAAAGATGATCCCGATGGGCTCCATGGCCTTCAGCTCAGCCAGCGGGGTCCGGTAGGATTTGACCTCGCAGTAGACTCCACACTCACGCACGCGGCGGGCGATCAGCTGGTTATATTGGCCGCCGAAGTCCAGTATGATAACAGTTTGGCGCGACATGCGCATCACTCCTTTTTCATATCTCCCGTTTTCCCAAATGGGCAACCAAATGAACGTTGATCAGATCTTGGTAATATCGATGGGCGTCAGAGCCTCACTGTGGCCATATTCGCGCACGGTCAGCAGGGCGTGAGCGGTATCAATGGCGGTCACGCAGCCCACCGAGTGCTCCACGGCGGAGCGGCGGATCTTGAAGCCGTCGGTGT
>JBJDYH010000300.1:0-7503 GCA_051867135.1 Faecousia sp.
GGTTTGGACGGTGTGGGAAGTTGGCAACTTCAAATTCGCGTTATCCGAGGTGACCTTCACCAAGTGCTCAGGAAGGAGCCGGAAAGCGCGAAAAAGTGTGGTAAATTGTAATAATGTAATACGGAACCAACTACTTTGTAAGTAGAATTCTTCAGAAAAATAACTGCATATTATCAAAATGAGGAACTGCATACAAAGGAGGAATATCCAAATGGCAAAAACAAGAGCCAACAATGAGGGTAACATCAAGCTCCGTGCGGATGGAAGATATGAGGTCCGCGTGACAGTAGACTATGACAAAATGACCGGGAAACCGAAGCGGGTTTCCAAATACGCAAAAACCAGAGAAGAAGCCGTAAAGCTTCTGAACCAGATGTCGTTCATGAATGACACCAGCCCCAATAACTTTACCCGGGTTACGCTGGGAGACTGGTTGGATTTGTGCCTTGAGGTGTATATGAAAAATACAATCAAGCAGTCCACCTACTTGAGCTATGAAAGCTATATCCGGGTTCATCTGAAACCGGCACTGGGGGATGTGGTGCTGCAGGAGCTGACGCCACGAATGCTCCAGTTGTTTTATAACTACAAGGCTGAGTCCGAAGGGCTGTCAGCGAAAACCATCGTGAATCTCAATCTGTTTCTGCACCGTGTACTGAAGTTCGCAGTGGCAGAGGGTTATATCAACAGTAATCCGGCCTCCTCGGTGAATCTGCCCAGCGGCGGCAGGCCGCAGATTACCATCCTGACCCGTGACGAGCAGATGTGCCTGATCCAAGGCAGCTATCAGCATCGTTACGGTGTTTTTATTCGGCTGGTTCTGTTTACCGGCATTCGCCTGGGAGAGCTGCTGGGGCTGCGCTGGGAGGACGTGGACGTACATGGACGGCGGATTTACATACGCCGTACCCTGAACCGCCTGAACAAGACCCAGAAGCCCAAGAATCCTCAGGAGGCATCCACAGAGATCGTGATTCAAACGCCCAAGTCTCAGAATTCCATTCGCTCCATTCCCCTGCTGCCCCAGGTGCTGCAGGATCTGCAGGGGTGGCAGAAGGTTCAGCAGAGTGACCGTCTGGCGGCTGGGGAAGCTTACGAAAACAGCGGTTTTCTGGTGACAAATCCCTTGGGCGGCTATGTAAAGCCGAGGACATTCAAGGATTATTACAATCAGATTTTACAGTTGAGTGGACTCCGCCACTTTACCTTCCATGCCCTTCGTCATACATTCGCGAGCCGAGCCATGGAGCAGGGCATGGATGTGAAGACCCTGAGCGTGATTCTGGGCCATGCTTCCGTGGCGTTTACGTTAGACACCTACGCCCATGTGCTGGACGATCACAAGCAGGCCGGTATGGCACTGATGGAGGACCTGTTTGCAGTTCCGGAGCCTGATGTGAAGGATGTTGCCTATCCTGTGCTGGTAACTCCCTGTCCTGACGGCTCTGTGGAGCTGACCCTGCCGGATTTTCCGGAAATCAACTGCAATACCTTCCAGCTTCCTCAGGGGCTAGCTGAGCTACGGGAGAGCCTTCGGGATGAGCTGGGCATCTGCTTCTATCCCCCTGCTCCGACACCGGTGCCGAATATTCCCTGTGAACCGGGCCAGTTTGTGCTGCAGCTGTTCACAGGTGCATAAAAAGAAAAATACATTATGATTGCTGTGAGGTGCTGATGTGTGAAAAACAGTCTGCACAATCCTTAATTACAGATAATACGAACAACAAAAAGTGGCGTACAAAAACGAGAGTGTATGGAAAATACCGAAAGCTGCTGTTCAGGCGTACATTATGGAACAGTCACAGGTCAAGCACCTGTAAGCACAGCTCCCACCGCAAAAAGCGGTGGGAGCCTGTTAGATAAGGTGGTTATTTATCTTCTTTTTTTGGATACAAACCATCTTTTTTCTCTGGAATTATCAGGACGTTCGATGATATATCCGAGGTTTAAACTATCCAGAATGGGGTTAATCCTTTTGGGCATCATTTTCTCCCAGTCTTGCAGGAAGGAGTTATCTTGTAAGCATAACAGGCCGGCCTGTACGACCATTGCACGGACAATACCACGCTCGTTCTCTTGGATAGGGACTTCACAATGGCTATCCAGGTACGCAGCCAGTTCCTGCAATTTTGCGGTGCGTTCCTGTTTAGCTTCGAGATCCTTCCCCATCCAGGACAATACCATCTTTTTGTAGTCAATGCTCTCAGCTAACCTTTTGTAGTAGCTTTCCTGCTCAGTTACGATCCATCTCACGTAATCGTCAACAAAAACGTGTCCAAAGCTATCAAAATGGAACAGACGTTTATCGCCGAATCTGGTATAATTCGAGAAGAATTGATAATAGAACGACATGAAGTTCTCGCCAAATTGGTACTGAAAATTACTTTCCAGAAGCATTGTGTGCTGCGTAATGGAAATGGAGTCTATAATATTAGGCTTGTAACCTTCGATATGTCCCTTATTTACAGCAAGAGAGAAGAACACCCCTTCAGAGGTATGGCTGATTCCGTGTATATTCTGGTGCTTCCTGATATAGTCAAGCTTCGTTGCCATTTCCAGCTCCAACGTTCTATTTGCGATAGAATCAGAAAAACGTTTGGCTGTGGGGACGTTGACCCATACATCAATTGTGTCAGTAGATCCTGCCGCAAAGCGCTTTCTTCCAAGCATTTGGATAAAAGTGGTTGGTTCATCAGCGAAAATTGCGATCATTTTGACTGCGTCATCGTGAATGTTGATTCCGCAATCTAGAACAGAAGTGCATATAAGAACAGACTCATTGAAAAATTCATCTCGTAAAAGTTGTTTCCAAACTTGATTCCTGCGGATATCATTATCATCTATTTCTCTTAAAATAGATGGGTTGTCAGTGGGGTCAATTTTGCTGGAACGGTTTATGAATACTGCTGGTACGCCATTATCGCGCCAAGCCTTTTCTAAAGCTTCTCCATCATCCCTAGAACGGACAAAGATGACCAGTTTATTGTCTTGCGATGGACAAGGGATACTGGTCATTAACACGGCAAGTTCCTTCTTATCCGGTAACTTTTGAAGTTTGCATGCAGTAGAGTTGAATTCATGAGGGCCGTATCCGGAGAAGAAATGAACACGATATCTATCGTAATTGGCCTTCATGGTATAATGCTTAAATTCCCGTTTCGGATGTTGATGGCGGTAAGAATATTTCACGCCTCTTCCAATGGATGTGGAGAAGGCAATATTGTAAAGCTGCCAAACATTTTGCTCAGAATGATACAGCGACTCACAGATAGACCAGCTGGTAGCAGTCATGTATACACGGATGCAGTTGAAGAAAATAGCGGGTATTTGCTGCAATAGTTTTCCACAGGATGCGGCAAATCCCGCATCCGCATATAGGAAGTGTACTTCATCAAAAACCGCGTACCGGAGCCTTTGGAGAAAATCAGCATATCGTGGCTCGTATTCCGCTCGATGAAGTAAGGAGAATAAGCTGTGGTAAGTACAAATGCAGGCATTTCCCCAGATGGCATATTCGCCGAGTTCATTGTCATCAGGATTAGGAGAAATGCTGGGATCGTATTCCGATACAACCTCGGCTACCTTCAGTTTTTGTTGCCGAACCAATGCCGCTCTGTTGCTGACAAGGAGCAGGTTGTTCCCTTCCTTCGCAGCGTGCCGAATTAAGCTCTGGCATATGAAAGTACTTTTCCCGGACCCGGTCGGAGCATCTAAAAGAACAGGTGTTTTACTTGACCACTCGGTATAGTCATCCCCAACGGCATCAGAAACATATGTTCCGTCAGAGGGTATTTGTTTCTTATCCATATGATGACAGTTATCCCTGAGTGCGAGAACTGAGGGATAGACTGGTTCTGTAAATATGGGAAATTCGAAACCATCTGCACAGGGAGTGGGAAACGCGCTTTCCATAGTAACACCTCACAATTTTATCAGAACTATTCAGCGAAAAAAATACTTTGAGATATATTAGAGAAAAGGAAAAATCTACATAAGAATACAACTTTTTTGTAATAATGAACTGGTGGACACAAAGGAAAATTGGACAAAAGGATGATCGAAAGTAGTGATATTAAACACGCAATTCCGTATTGCCTCAATAACCAATATAGAGGTACCCTGCTGTTTTGTCAATGCAGATGTGTCGATATTTGGCGGAATTTCAATTGTATATTATTTTCATGAAGCCTGGAGTAACAATGCTCCGGGCTATCTTGATTTTGGAGGCATTACTTTGGAAGAGAAACGAGTATGCGACATTTGCGGCAGAGAACATCCGCTCTCAGAATTGAAAGAGTTTGATGGGGTACTGCTGTGCGAATCCTGCTGGAATTCGGAAACCATCGTCTGTGCACAGTGCGCTAAACGAATCTGGCGGGATGACAACGAAGGTGACAGCGAGACGCCGCTATGCAGCCGATGCTATGACCGCTACTACACAACCTGTACCGACTGTGGCCGGACGATCCACCAGGACGATGCCTATTATGAGGATGAAGATGATTATACGGCAAGATGCTACAGCTGCCATTGCCGCCATGCGGAGCATCGTGTGATCCATGATTATTACTACAAACCGGAACCCATTTTCTACGGCGAAGGAAACCGATATTTTGGTGTAGAGCTGGAGATCGACGATGGCGGCGAGGACAATGCAAATGCGGAAAAAATTGAACGGATCGCCAATTCGGAAAATGAATTGATCTACATCAAACATGACGGCTCCCTCAGTGAGGGAATGGAGATTGTCACCTATCCCATGTCGTTGGACTTCCACCTTCGCCAGATGCCTTGGGCGGGTATCCTTGCAAAAGCGAAGGCAATGGGCTATCTTTCCCATCAGGCAGGAACCTGCGGCCTTCATGTCCACATCAACCGTACCGCCTTTGGAGAAACTGAGGAAGAACAGGAGGCGGTTATTGCCCGAATTTTGTACTTCTTTGAAAAGCACTGGGAGGAACTGCTGAAGTTCAGCCGCCGTACCCAGAAGCAGCTCCGCCGCTGGGCTGACCGCTACGGTCTGAAAGAGCATCCCAAGCAGGTACTGGACATCGCCAAGGGCAGTCAGGAGCGGTACACCTGTGTCAATCTGACCAACTATCACACCGTAGAGTTCCGGATGTTCCGGGGAACCCTCAAATGGAATACACTGATCGCCACATTGCAGCTGCTTGATCGCATCTGTGATGTGGCGATTTGCCTTTCTGATGAAGAACTTCAGGATCTGTCCTGGACGAATTTTGTGGCTGGGTGCTCCCACCAGCCGGAGTTGGTGCAGTATCTGAAAGAGCGGCGGCTCTACATCAATGAGCCGGTGACGGCAGAAGCGGAGGTGTGAGTATGTGCTGCCTGTTTGGTTTCGTGGATTACGGTCACAAGCTGACCAGAAAAGAGCGTCTGCGGCTGCTCACGGCCCTGTCCGTCGCCAGTGAGGAACGGGGAACGGACGCCACCGGCATTGCCTACAACCTTGACCGGAAACAGATCATTTATAAACGGCCATTACCTGCCCACCATATGTGGTATCGGGTTCCTGCCGCACCTTCCATCGTCATGGGCCACACCCGGATGGCTACCCAAGGCAGCGAACTGGTGAACATCAATAATCATCCCTTCCCCGGCGTGGCCGGTCAGACGCATTTCTCTCTGGCCCATAACGGTGTCCTGACGAACGACAAGGTGCTGCGAAAAAAACACAAGCTGCTCGCCACCAAGGTGGAGACGGACAGCTATGTGGCGGTTCAGCTATTGGAACAATATGGACAGGTGAACTTCGATTCTCTGCGATTTATGGCGGAGGAATTGGAGGGAACCTTTACCATCACCGTTCTGACCGACCGGGACGAGCTGTACTTCGTGAAGGGAAACAATCCTTTGACCATTTATCACTTTCCCCAGAGCGGTCTGTATGTCTACGCCAGTACAGAAGATATCCTGAGAAAAGGCCTGAAGAATTCCCACCTGAATCTAGGGAAAGGCGAGCCTGTCCGAGTATTCACCGGGGATATTCTTAAAATCGACGGACGTGGAAAAGTCACCCGCAGCGAGTTCAACGATGAGAAACTGTACTTCACCAGCTACACACATTGGTTTGACTGGAAGCAGTATAAGGAGCCCCGTCACCCCTATCATTTTGAGGAGGACATTTTTGAGGACAGCTACATCGCGGATTTGAAGGCCGTGGCTGCTTGCTGCGGGGTCTACCCGGAGGACATCGACGCGCTGCTGGCGGAGGGTGTCTCATTGGAAGAAATCGAAGAGTATTTGTATTGCGGATAGGAGGATTTGTGACCGTATTAGCAGTATTACCGGGCAAGGCACCGGAACAGATGGATCTGGATGGCTCTCTAGAATCCATGCAGAAGTTTGTGGGCGGCACCATTCAAGCTGTGTACCCCTTTTCTGACCCGGTAGCAATCGTGTGCCACGATGAGGGAAAGCTGATCGGGTTGGAGCACAACCGCGCCCTGCGGGACAGTGACGGGAATGTTTTTGACATTCTCTGCGGTCCGTTCTTTGTTTGTGGCCTTGCGGAAGAGAATTTTGCCTCTCTGTCGGAGAAATTGGTTGAGAAGTATGCCCGGCTCTTTCAACACCCGGAGCTGTTTCTGAGAGTGGGAAACCAACTGATTGTGGTGCCGTTCTGAGGAGCATCCCATTAGGGTATACCCTAACGGAACGAGGGAAACCACCCCAAAACCGTGCCATTAAAGCTGTTTGGGCAATTCTGGAACGTCCCACGAAAAAAGCGATCCTATTGGGAAAGAAGGTGAAAGGAACTGAAAGTTGGATATGTGCGGGTCAGCACCATTGGCCAGAATACCGCCCGTCAGGAAGTACTAATGCAAGAGCTTGGTGTGGAGCGGGTGTTCATCGATCGGCAAAGCGGCAAGGACACCAGCCGGCCGGAATTACAGAAGCTGCTGGAGTTTGTCCGGGAGGGAGATACCGTGGTTGTCGAGAGTATTTCCCGGTTTGCCAGATGCACCAAGGATCTGCTGGAGCTGATTGAGCAGCTCACCGCCAAGGGTGTGGAGTTCATTTCCAAGAAGGAATCTCTGGACACCTCCACTCCCAGCGGGCGGTTTGTCCTGACCATTTTCGGCGCCGTGGCTCAGCTGGAACGGGAATACCTGCTACAGCGGCAGAAGGAGGGCATTGCAATCGCCAAGCAGGAGGGCAAGTACAAGGGCCGCAAGCCATTGGAGCGGACTGGGCAGGATGCCGTGATTGCTTCATGGTGCAACGGTGAGATTACGGCAGTGGAGGCGATGCGGACATTGCAAATGTCCAAGACCACTTTCTATCGCCGGGTGAATCAAATGGAAAGGAGGGAACAGCCATGAGCGAACTGATCTGGTTCACAGTAGGATTTGTCACCGTACTGGCAGTCATCACCGCTGCGGACACCATCGTCCGATGCAGCGCAAAATGACAACACTCACCGCCGTAATGCTGGAAGCCTTTGCCAAGGGCGCGGCACTGGCGGTGAGTGTTTTTCTG
>JBJDYH010000301.1:0-7486 GCA_051867135.1 Faecousia sp.
CACCATATCTGGTGACCCTAATCAAAAATAAAAGATCTCCAGCGCCACCCTCAAGGGAACCGGAGGTCTTGCTCTGCAATCACACGGACTCGCTGATTAATTTCGGATTATCAAGCCAGTCCAAGTTCCTCGTACCGGCCCTTCAGGAATTCTGCAACATCATCGATATCCCAACAGAAATCAAAAATGGAGTTATAGGAGCCTTATTCATAAAAACCGTTGGAATAATCTCGCACCATATAACCGGTGAATCGCTCCCCATAAGTGTTGTGGTACACATATTGGCCGTAGTGCCGGAAACCTTTGACTACCTGGTAGCCAATCTTATATGCCTTCCTTCTCAGCGTTCCTTCGCAGTGTGTCATAATGAAAATCCTCCTTGAATATCACTTTCGTTTTATTGTTGGAGGGGGCTTCAGAGACCGTACCTTGCCTTATATGTTGCCGTGCCGTGACACGCCAAACAAATCACGTCTATGTAGAATCCGAATTTGTTCTCATTATGCTGTGCTGCATTGTAGTGTTCTGTATTAGCACCGTGCAGTTGCCTTTGAGCTTCTGTAGAATATCGCATCAACAGTAGAGATTCAAGTTAAGGATAATAGTGTTTTAAATAATTCAAATTTGCAGTTGAAACGGAACGCTTTTTATTGACGTTTTGGCAGTCGGGTGATATAATACATACTGTATTATGCTGTTTTCGTTTTATGGAGGTTTTGAGGATGAACAGAAAGCCCTATTCTTCTGCCATCAAGAAGACTCCGTTTAAGTATCCCATCGCGAAGAAAATCGCCAAGCTGATGCTGGACGGTCTTGACCGGGAAGAAATCTACATCGAATGTTTTGATAATAACTATATTGAAATTGAGTCGCCGGACCGTCGGCGCGAAATTACCAATGTCGTCTACAGCCGCCTTGTCGCTCTCGATGAGTTCCTACTGTCCCAATTCAATAACGGTGACGTATCCACATCAAAATTCATTCTTGCCTACGCTATCGCCAAAACAGATACACTGTTTTACGACTTCATGATGGAAGTATATAGAGATGCCCTTCTCGGGGATAAGAACTATCTCTCCATAGATGACTTCGACCAATTCTTTGAAACGAAGAAGCAGACGGATCTGATCGTCTCGAAATGGGGTGACCACACGCTGCGCTGCCTGACAAAGGGCTACAGGAACATTCTGGTCGACTCCGGGCTTGGCGTCCGCAAGCGCAGGAATATCGTAGTGGAAAGGGTGATGATTCACCCTGCGGTAGAAAAACATATTGCAGAGATTGGTGACGGAGAGTTTCTGCAGGTCATGCTTGGGAGGTGAACACTGTGGCAGAAAGATCGTTGAATGAACGCTTCGTTGATCTGGAAGACCGGATGATCAGCGTGGCCTCCCTCACCCGGTATGGTACGGCGAATGATATGAAGTTCTATATCTTCGACTACGCTCCGAAGGACGAGCTGCTGGTTCGTCGGGAAGTGAGGAAACTGAAATCCCGGAATCCAGAGATCGTTGAATTCGACCTGTATGAGATGATGCTCGACATCATCGAAGAGGAAGGCTACCTCGAGGACATCCAGCGGATGGAATCTGAGTATGAGAAAGACTTGCTGCTACGAGAAGTTTTTCAACCGCTACTATCGGTGGAAGAAGACCAGAATAGCTTTCTGGACAAGTTTAAAGACACCGTGCCAGATGACGGCAAATCCATCGTTCTTATCACGGGTGTCGGTAAGGCCTTTCCGATTATCCGGAGCCACACCATTCTAAACAACCTGCAAAGCATTTTCAGAAGGACACCTGTCGTGATGATGTATCCGGGCCGATACGAAATAAAGAATTCTATGACACTACGCCTTTTTGAACGACTGGATGACGACAACTACTATAGAGCATTCCCATTGGTGGAAAGGAGACGCGGCAGTGATTATTAAAAATCTCTTTGAGAAGGAAATCGATAGACCCATTCAGGGTGTCGTCACCATTGGTAATGAGGACGAAGAACAGAAGTGGCAGGAACTCGAGGAATATGTCTGCACCGATGAAATCGTCAAATCATTCCGCACCTTCTTCCGCAAATACAGGGAATCCCTAACTGTGCCGACCGAGAAGATGGGTGTCTGGATCACCGGCTTCTTCGGCTCTGGTAAATCCCACTTTCTGAAGATCCTTGGCTACATCTTGGAGAACGAGGAAGTTGCGGGAGTCCGCGCCTCAGAGTACTTCAAGGACAAGATTAAAGACGAGTTGGTGCTCGCAGATATCCGACAGAGCGCAAAGGCCAACAATCTCGTGGTCCTTTTCAATATCGATAGCAAGGCGAAGTCTGACTCTAAGACGAAGACGCAAGCTATTATGGACATTATGATTCGCGCCTTCAATGAGGCAGTAGGCTATTGCGGTGCCAGCCCGTGGGTGGCTGATCTGGAGCGCACGCTGGATGAGGAAGGCAAGCTGGAGAAATTTGCGGAAACCTTCGAGCAGATTTCCGGACGGAACTGGATCCAGACTCGTGCAAAGGCTCTCCTCAATCGTGACTCCATGATCAAAGCCCTTGTTGCCGTTCGCGGAATGAGCGAGGAAAGCGCCAAGATCTTCATCGAGGATCAGACCCGCAACTTCACCAACACCACTGAGGATTTTGGTAAGATCGTCAACACCTACTGCGAGAAGCACAACTCCCGCGTCGTCTTCCTGATGGATGAAGTCGGCCAGTTCATCGGTGACAACACGCAGCTGATGCTGAACCTCCAGACCTGCGTAGAGGACTTGGGCAAGTTTGCTCACGGCAAAGCATGGGTGGTCATCACCTCCCAGCAGGAGCTAAAGGCCATGATCGACAGCACCAAAGACAAGCAGCACGACTTCTCCAAGATTCAGGGCCGGTTCAACACCCGTCTCCTTCTTTCTGGCGCGAACGCTGATGAGGTCATTAAGCGCCGTATTCTGGATAAAAAGAAGAACGCGGAGACTCCGCTGCGTGCCCTGTATGATGCCAACAGCAACCGTCTCTCCAACGTGATCCTCTTCCCGGCAAAGCCCACGTGGTCCGGCTATAAGGACGCGAATGAGTTTAAAGACGTTTACCCCTTTGTACCCTACCAGTTCGAGCTGCTGCAGAAGGTGTTCGAGTCCATCCGTGAGCATGGCATGAGCGAGGGCAAGCACATTTCCCAGAACGAGCGCTCCTTGCTGGATGCCTTCCAGACCTCCGCAAAGAAGGTCATGGATATGGAGTCCGGTCTGCTAGTCCCATTCGACAGCTTCTATGCCACTGCCGAAGAGTTTATCGATTACGATATCAAGACCGTCTTTACCAACGCCGCCCGTAAGCCCAGCTTGGATGAGTTCGATATCCGCGTTCTCCGCATCTTGTTCATGATCAAACATGTGAAGGACATGCCCGCAACCATCGACCGCCTGGCTACCCTGATGGTAGATAGTATCAACGTGGACAAAGGTGCGCTGAAAGCCCGTATCCTTGAGGCACTGCAGCGTCTTGAAGCCGAGACTCTGATTCAGAAGAACGGTGACGAATACGACTTCCTGACCAACGAGGAGCAGGATGTCAACAAACAGATCAACAACTCTGCCTATAACGAAGGCGAGGTCCAGAGAACTGTTCTGGACATCATCTTCGACAAAATACTCGAGAGTAACAAGTATCGCTACGAAGGCCGGTACGACTTCGCGCTGAACCGCTTCGTGGATTCCGAATCAAAGGGCTCCTTCAGTCAGGACGGCCTCACAATCCACATCCGCACACAGTTCTCCGGCTCAAAAGATGCATCGGACTACCAATCTGAGTCCATCCGCGATAATGCCATCATCATTGATTTGACCGAAGGCAGCTTCATAGATGAATTGATACGGGCAAACAAAATCGCCACGTTCCGCAGGAACAACAGTGCTACCATGTCCGCGTCCCTGACTGAGATCATGAGTAAGAAGGCCAGCGAGATGTCCGACCGTATTCGTCGTGCCGAGGACATGATCCGTACCGCTCTGACAACAGCACCTATCTACCTTGGCGGCTCGCAGCTGGACATCAAAAAGAAGGACGGTAAGGACCGCATGCAGGACGCCCTTAAGGAAATGGTGGGCCGGAATTACTTCAAGATCGGGCTGGTAAGCTACTACTATCCCGACCAAAAAAGCATCTTCAGCCTGCTGACCGAAAACAATTTGTCCTTTGGCGATGACCTTTCCGGCGACAGCAACAAAGCTGCCTATGATGAGATTCTCGAAAAGGTCCGCGACGACAAGAGCGTGTACAGAAATACGACTGTCAAGAGCCTGCTGGAGTACTTCTCTAAAAAACCCTACGGCTGGCGCGATCTCGATATCCTTGGCATGGTTGCCCGCTTGTGGAAATACCAGTCCCTGATCATCTCCATCCATGACCATGTGGTAGATGAGAACAACACGGGCTTCAAGAATGATCTTGCCCGCAAGAATAACGTTGATACGATGGTGGTGCGTCCCAAGGAGATCATCGACGAGCAGATTCTCTACCAGGTAAAGCGCATCATGAACGACGTCTACTCGGAGAACCTACCATTGGATGAGGCCCAGTTGAAATCTGGTGTTGTAGCCTTCTTTGAGAGAAAGAAGCAATTCCTGTCTGACCTGAAGACAAAATATGGCACGGATTACGCCGGCAGCAAGGTGGCAGCAGAACTGTATCAGGATTTTAGCGCCATCCTGAAATCCAACGACTCCCTCACGATGTTCAACGAAATTATCAATCGTGCTGACAGCCTTGAGGAAAGAGCAGAGACATTGGAGCAACTGGAGGGCTTCTATAAAGAAGGAAGTCATCAGCAGAAGAATTACCAGGATGCTCTGGATATTATCGACTGGTATAACGCCAATCGCATATTTGAGGATCTGAGCCGTCTTGACACTGTGATAGAAGCCATGCAGGCCATCGTCGACATGGAGATGCCGTTCCAGAAGATGAACGACCTCGCCAATCTGGTCTTTAAAGCCAATGAGCTCCGGGATCAGGTGCTGCAGGACAAGTACGACGCCACCATTCGCCTCTTGGAACAGGATCGGAAGTCGATAGAGCATGAGCTTCAGGGGGCATTGGATCTGGAGCTTACCGGCGACCAGCTCTCCCGTATTGAAGCCAAGGCTGACGAACTTGCTGATCAGTATTCTGGATGGCTGTCCTCCCTTTCAAAGTCCACTCCGAATATGGATTCCTATATTACGGCGAGCAGCAGCTCTGTTTCTGGTTTCCGCAAGTTTATTACATCCGTACTGAGCGATGGTGCGCCTACCCCCGTGCGCAGCAAGCGCATCTCTATTATCGAGTGCGTGCCTGCAGCCAGCAAGAAAGTGACCTCAGCGGATGACATTGAGAAGGTGCTGGATGCGATCCGGACCAAGCTGCTGGCGGAGCTTGAAAACAACGATGAAGTCAACCTGCATTGAGGTGAATGCGAATGGATAAGCGAGTATTACAGACCTACGCCGTTTGGGCCAAGGATAATCTGGAGCAGCAGATTGAGGTGTCCCTGAAGACGCTCGGTATCAACGGTGATAACGATTTCCATCAGGCTAAAAGAAGTGGTGACTATACCATTATTGATGGTGACCCCAACTCATATCCTGCAGACCTGTACGGTAGACGTCAGGAAATCATCAGCCAAGTTCGCCTCAAGGGCTATAAGAACATTATTGAGGAGTTCGCCTACACGTGGTTCAACCGCCTCGTTGCGCTCCGCTTTATGGAACTGCACAATTTTCTCCCTCATGGGTTCCGCGTGCTGTCCAGCACCAGCGGCAGCATTGAGCCAGATATTCTGAAGAACCTCGGACTTGTAAAAGACGAGCTGCATCTCGACATGAATACCTGTGCGCAACTCAAGGGGCAGAACAAGACGGAGGCGCTTTTCCGATATGTGCTGATCTGTCAGTGTAATGCGCTGTCGGATATCCTCCCGATGCTGTTTTCACGGGATCAGGCCTACATGGAGCTTCTGCTTCCGAAGTCGCTCCTGATCGGGGAAACTGTGCTGACGAAGCTGGTCGAGATTCCCGAAGAGAACTTCATGAACGACGTGGAGATCATCGGCTGGATGTACCAGTTCTATATCTCCGCGAAGAAGGACGCAGTAAACGCTGCCAAGAAAACGATCACCAAGGATACGCTTCCTGCAGTCACGCAGCTTTTCACGCCGGATTGGATCGTGCGCTACATGGCGGAAAACTCCGTGGGCCGCATCTGGATGGAAAGCTATCCGCAGTCACCACTCCGCAGCTCGATGAAATACTATGTGGATGATCCGGAGCAGACGGAGGAAGTACAGAGAAAGCTCGACGAAATAAAGTATAAAAACGTCAACCCGGAGAGCATCCGGGTTATCGAGCCCTGCTCAGGCTCGGGCCATATCCTTGTCTATGTCATGGATCTGCTGTACAAGATGTATGAGGAAAAGGGCTACAACAAGCGCGATATTCCGACGCTGATTCTGAAGAACAATCTGGTCGGCCTCGACGTGGACAAGCGGGCGGCACAGCTGGCCTCGTTTGCGCTGGTCATGAAGGCCCGGACACTGAATAACCGATTTTTCCGGCAAGAGTACTATGTCCTTCCGCAGGTGTACGAACTGCAGGATTCTCAAACGATGGAATTGTTGAACTATCGCAAGCACATGAGGGAACTTGAGGAATTCTCCGATGCGGAAATCTGTGCAGTTTCAGAGCTCGTGAATACCTTCGAAAACGGAAAGACCATCGGTTCTCTCATCAAGGTACCCACTTTGGACTATGCCGCTATCGAAGGCGTGATTGACAAACTGGATCACAAGGTAGTTCCCACTACATTTAATTCCTATTTTGTTTCCGACGGTGCAGCGCAGCTGAAGATTCTGCTGAATCAGGCCAAGGTATTATCTGCAAAATATGATGTAATGATCACCAACCCGCCATATATTGGAATCTCCAGTATGGAGGCCCCGGTGAAAGATTATGCCGTCAAGAACTATCCTAATAGCAAGACAGACATGTTTGCCATGTTCATGGAGACTGGGTTTGTAAAGCCAAACGGATTTACTGCCATGATCAATATGCATGGATGGATGTTTATTCAGAGTTATGAGAACCTCAGAAATAGAATCATTGCATCAGAAACAGTTATAAATATGATACAGCTTGGAGCGAAAGCGTTCGAGGCTATTGGAGGTGAAGTTGTACAAACTGTTAGCTTTGTAATCCGTAAAGGAATAGTAAAAGACTATACGGCTACATATGTACGACTCGTTGATGAGAGCTCTCAAGACGAAAAAGAAAGGGACTTTTTGGCAGGTACTAAGAGGTATACTGAGAAGCAAAGCAATTTTTTGGCTATCCCAGGAAATCCTTTTGCGTATTGGATTTCTGAAAACTTACGGAATTGTTTTAAGAATCCCTCGCTCGAATCCATAGGGTACTCATATCAAGGTATAATAATTGGCAATGAAAATTTTATTATAAAG
>JBJDYH010000302.1:0-7460 GCA_051867135.1 Faecousia sp.
TTCGACGGCTTCTTTTCTTCATATTTCCTTCCAACCTTTCTTTCCGCTGAAGGTGAAATGACCTCGTGCTCTTAATTTATTCCATTCCAAGCATACACCATACGAATGAACTCTCGATCTCTACGCTCGTTCTCCAAAGCATCTCCCCCTAAAGGGAAGCTAGCCGCAACCCACGAACCTATAATCAATTCAGTCTCTGAAAAATCAAATGCCCGTCCTAGATAGCCATATGTAAAATTACCAATATCTTCCGGTGTCATTACATAGCCATTATAAATAACTTTCGTACCACTACCGGGATACGGTGTTCCAATGGTTCTATTCCAAGGGTCTTGACGCTTAATATCCCAGTCGGCCTTGTGGTTAACCCAATTGATAAAAATACCATACATTGTTCCTTTGGCTCCTAGAGCGCTTGCAGGTACAAAAGAAGCATTAATTGCATTTCTGTAGTATACTTCATTTCGTATTTTCACAGCTTCTTCAGCTGCTTTGAATAGTGCAAAATTAACTTCTTTTGTAACATTCCTAAGTCCACCACTCTCTGAAACATCTACACACACATAACGCGATCCGGTTACATCAAGATTAGTCACGCCATTGTTGCCGCAATACGCAAACATATTGCAGCCAACAATGCCCTGGCCAGTTGAATAAAATGTATCGGCATTGATAAATCTACCAATTTCCGGATCATAATATCTGCTCTGAAGGTAGTAGAACCCGGTTTCCTGGTCGTAGACATACCCACGGTAGCGCAGCGGGTTGATATTTGCCAGCGTGCCGGTTGCGGAAATGACTTTCCCGTAGGGGTCATAGTCGTAGCTTGTGACAGTGTTCTGGCTGGCGTCCACAATCCGCATCACGTCACCCTGGAGGTTGGTGATGTAGTAGTACACCGTGCCGTTGTACTTCATGGCATAGGGCAGACCGCTGGCATCGTAGAAGAAGTCAATGGTATTGGTTCCCCAGGTCATGCGCATCAGCTTACCGCCGGCGTAGTAGTAGCGTTAGTTAGTCAAAACACTTGACGAAGCTCCTTGCCCATGATACGGTGTTGTTTCAGAAAATCTTCATATTGGTAAGTACCGCTTTGGCAGGGCCCATATAGCCGCCTTCGATACCGACTTCGGAGGAGAAGCGGATCTCGTTGAGCACCTGACTGACAGAACCGGAAATGGAAATGCCGGTGACAGGCTTCATCTCTTTTCCGTCATGGTAGTATGCCAGACGGACTTCACCGCCGATGTAATCGTTGAAGAAATCCACCTGCAGACCGGACATGGAGATCACCTCCAGATACGGTCCTTCCGCCAGTTCTTCGGCAGAAAGGGAACCGGGGGCCACCTCCATGCAGCGCAGATTGCCGGTGGGCTCCTCCTTCAGGTACTGGCCAAACCGGTTGTCACCGAAGTAATTGACCGCCTTTCCGTCCTCCACGATGGTGATTTCGCCGAGAGAAAGACCGTCGCTGTCAAATTTGGCGCTGCAGATGTTTCCCTTGCTCTCGCCGCGCATAGTGATCCGAATCCGGTCTCCCTCAGGCTCTTTTTGAATGCTGTCGCCCTTATGGAACACGGTGGAATGCTGATACACCGCAGAATACCGCAGATTGTCCGCAATATTTTCAAACAGCTCCGCAAGCTCCAGCTTATTCAGGATCACCTTGCAGGAAAGCTCCTGCTCCGGCTTTGCCGCTTCATAGCGGGCCTTGACGGCAAGCATCATATCGGCGATCTCCTGATGCAGAGCCTGACGATCCAGGCTTCCGAAGGTGCACTGCTTGTAGAGCTCCACACTCTGCTCCTTGCCGTTATAGGTGGGAATGGCCTCCACCATGGCATCGTAACGGGTCTGTGTCTTCCGGATGCCCCTACTGTTGGTCACAGACTCCGTGTGCTGATTGACAAACACCTCCACGGAATTCAGCGAACCGTTTTCCACGGTGTTGGCATCGAAAACCGTATTGGCAGCCACCGCCGCCAGCTCTTCGGGGCTGAATTCAGTAAAGTTGCTTTCCACGCAGAAGCTGCCTTCCTGATTTTCGGGAAGGGAATAGGGGAGATTGTCAATCAGGAGTGCCTTCTCTGCCGCTTCCGCAATCAGTGCTGCCAGCTCTTCGTCGGTGGTGGAGGGATATACCAGGAACTTAGCATCCCCCAGGAATTCTCCGTGGGCGGCATAGACGGTCACTTCCGTGTCGCAGGTACTGGTGCGGCGAACCGTTTCCAGCTTGCCCTTGACAAAGAACAGCTCGTAGCTTTTCTTTTCGTGGATATTGATCTTATAATCACTGATCTGCGCGTTTTCGCGCAGCATGGCTTCCAGTTTTGTCATCCCAGCTTCACCTTCGCTTTCAATGCAGGGCCGCCATCGCTGACTCTGACCCATTCCTTGTAACCCTTTCCGCACATACCGGCGCCAATGACCTCGAAGTCATCGGAAACCATGGAAATGGACTTCAGCAGATCGGGCACATATCCGCTCATCACAACGGGAGAAACATAGTTCTCCGTCAGCTTACCGTCCACAATTTCAATTCCGTACTCCGCAACGCACTGGATCGCCCAGTTTTTGGGGTCTTCCATGCCGTTGTTGGTTTCAAACAGCATATAGCCGTGCTGAATGGAGGCAATCATATCCTCCAGCTTGTCCGTACCCTTTTCAAAGAAGGTATTGGTCATTCTGGTGTATGCCTTGCGGCGGGTGGACTGCCGTCTGCCATTTCCCGTGGGAGGCGTTCCCAGCTGCGAAGCGGAGGCCAGATCGGAAATGCCCGTAACCAGAATGCCGTCCTTGATGATCTGGGTATCTCCCGCCAGCACGCCGTCGTCATCAAAGAAATAGGAAGCTGCGCTGACCGTGGACGCGGCACCGTCTCTCATATTGCAGATGGGGGAGGCGACATACTTTCCGACAAACTGCTTCGCCAGCGCCCTGTCCTTCACAAACTGGTCCATTTCCACGCCATGGCCAAACGCCTCATGGGCAATCAGGCCCGTGATGGAGGGCGCGGTAATCACATCATACACCCCGGGGACAATGGGCTTTGCCGTGGTCAGGCAATGCGCCTTTTTCACCAGGGCATCCATGCGTCTGGGCAGACCGGCCATGACATCGGCCATTCTGCAGGAATTCTCACCTTCGCGTACATTCACGATCTTGTCGTTTTCCCGGTAGACCGTCAGCATGATTCCGTTGATCCAGACATAGTTCTGATCCAGTTCCCGGTTTGCAGAGACAAAGAGCTTGGAAACCTCCACCGTACTCAGCATCACAAAGGCGTTGAGGATATTCTCGCTCTTGCTCTGCAGCTCCTTCTGTGTTTTCTGGCAGAAGGCAAGCAGGTCAGCATCGGTGTACTGATCCAGGTCGGATTCCCGGCAGAAGGACTGCACCAGAGGCTCGTCGCTGAGCCGGATGCCTTCAATCGCGTCCTGCTTCAGCGATGCACTGACGGAAAACGCCTCCCGGATTTGCTCCGCCAACGCAGCTACATCCTCTCCGATATCGTCCAGAGAATACTCAAAGAAGCAGCCTCCGTCATTCACTTTGACAACGAACCCGCATTCGGTATCCATTCCGGGACCGATGTTGCTGGTGGCAGAATTCACACGAATTGCCTTGGATTTGTTGTCAACACCAAGAACCGTGACATACTGAAAATGCTCTTTCAGCATACCCACCAGAGCTTTTGCCCGGCCCCGACGGGAATCCAGAAATTTTGAAAAACCCATGTTTACTCCATCCTTTCATAAAAATTCAGATAATGAAATTATATCACCAATTGCAGAAAACGCAACTGCCCCAGCACTTTTTCCGTTCAATCCGCAAATACCGCTGCCTCCCAGCTGCCAAGCGTACCGGAAAATGATGATCCTGTGATGCACTCTGTATGCCCGGCATAGCCTTCCATGGAAACCTCTCCGCTTCCGCAGTGGAAAACCAGCAGAATTGTGCGTACATTGTCCTCCGCTTTTCGGATCAGCAGACCCTTTTCCTCGTCCGTGAATTCTTTCACACCGATGCCGAGAAGCTCCGGGTATTGCTTCCTGACGCGGATCAGGCTCCGGTACCAGGCAAACATTCCGGCATCCTGCCGCTTCGGATCCCAGAGCATTCCCCGGCGGCAGTCGGGGTCCTGCCCGCCGTCCATGGCATACTCGTCTCCATAAAAGATCATCGGCATACCCGGCAGGAGAAGCTGCAATGCCGCTGCCAGCTTCATCTTCTGTTTGCTGCCGCCGCATTGGCGCAGCAGTCGTGGCGTATCGTGGCTGTCCACCAGATTCCACAGAAGGGGATAGACCCTGCGGTTCAGCTGCCCTCTCAGGAAGCCGAGATTGTCCGCAAACTCGGAAACGCCGATTTCTTCTTTCGCGACAAGACGGATCACATTCTGATAGAAGGGATAATTCATAACCGTATCCCATTCATCTCCCTGGAGGAAATCCTCAGCATAATGCCAGATTTCCCCGATAATCAGGGCATCCGGAAACTCCGCCTTTACCGCTTCCCGGAATTTCCGCCAAAACCGGTGGCTGATTTCATCGCCAACATCCAATCTCCATCCATCGATATGACACTCCCGAAGCCAATACAGGGCCACATCGATGATATACCGGGTAACTTCCGGGTTCTTTACATTCAGCTTGGGCATACCGCCAAAATAGGCAAAGGACTTAAAGTTGGGCTTTTCCCCCCAATTGGCATGGAGGGGAAAGCCTTCCACAAAATACCAGTCGATGTATTTGGATGCCCATTCATTCTTCCGGATGTCTGCAAAAGCGAAAAACTCCTGAGAAGTATGATTGAACACCCCGTCCAGAATCACCCGCATTCCCATGGCGTGGGCTTTATCCACCAGTTCCCGAAGATCCTCTTTGGTTCCGAGGGATGGATCAATGGTATAATAATCGATCGTGTCATACTTGTGGCAGGAATCCGAGCGGAAAATGGGCGTCATGTAGAGGATGTCCACCCCAAGCTCCCGAAGGTGCTCCAGATGGTTGATGATGCCCCGCAGGTCGCCGTGGAGGTTATCCCGGAAGCTGATGGGTCCTTTGTACCAAAGCGCATCGGGAACCTCCCGGCTGCTGGCAAACCGGGAAGGGAAGATCTGATAGACCACCTTGTTCTCCGCCCATGCAGGGGTAACAAAGCGTTCTTCCTCCCGCAGGTTCTGGGGGCAGTCAAACATCTCGTCAATGTCTTCAAAAGGCTTGTCGGAAAAAACGTAATTGGAATAGAATACGGTATTTCCCTGGATATCCACGAGCTCAAACCAATAGCGCAGACACAGCACATCGATGGTAAGTTCTGCTTCCCAGTAATCCAGCCGTGTGTCCCTGGCCGCCACCTGCATGGAGATTTCTGCGCGGGTGTCCGCAATCCGCAGGGGGATATTTTTGTCCTGATAATGCAGAATCACCGCTTCCAAATCCCCCTTTGCTGCCTGAATGCGGAATAGAAAATGTCCGGGATTGAGGCAATAGCAGTCCCGGGAGGTGCTGAAATGCCGAATTGCTGCAAGATTCATAGAGATTCTCCCATAGATCAGTTTTCTGTCCATACTATCACAATTCCGCGCTTTTTACAACATCTCTTCGACACAAAAAGAAACGCATTCACCGGCAGCAGCCATAGGGTGAATGCGTTTTTCCGTTTACATCAGAGGCGCCAGAACTCTCAGCAGGTAGCCCAGAGGCTTGAGCATCCTGTGACCTTCCCAGATCGTGTCTTTCGTCACCTTTCGGCACTTCAGAAGCGTTGATTCAAAGTCCTCTTCGATTTCCCCGATGCAGGGGACACCGTACATCCAGGTTGCACACTCAAAATGGTGATACAGGCTGCGGTAATCCAGATTGATGGTTCCCACCACAGCTTCCTTGTCGTCGCTGACAAATACCTTTGCATGGACAAATCCGGGAGTATATTCATAAATCTGTACGCCGGAATCCAGCAGGGCAGCGTAGTGCATTTTTGCCAGGGCATACGGCGTTTTCTTATCGGGAATTCCCGGCAGAATCAGCTTGACTTCCACGCCGCGCTCGGCTGCAAAGCACAACGCAGTCTCCATTTCGCCGTCCAGAATCAGATAGGGCGTCATGATATGGACATACTTTGTTGCCCGGTTAAGAATATCCATATATACCCGCTCACCAACCTTGTCATGGTCCAGCGGACAGTCGCCGTAGGGAATCACATAGCCCTCCGTCTTCTGCCGGGTAATTGCAGGATATTGCTGCATGCTGTCAAATTGGGGCTGCTTTTCTGTGACATTCCACATTTGCAGGAACATCAGCGTAAAGCTGCGAACCGCTTCTCCTTTCAGCATGACAGCCGTGTCCTTCCAATGCCCAAACCGCTGAATGTGATTGATGTATTCATCCGCCAGATTGACACCGCCGTTGAAGGCGGTATGCCCGTCAATGACAAGGATCTTCCGATGATCGCGATAGTTATAATGGGTGGAAACCATGGGAATCACCCGTGCAAACATTCTGCACTGGATTCCCAGCTGCTGCAGCCGCTTGGGGTAGTCGTGGGGAAGGGTAGTGAACTCGCAGGTTCCGTCATACAGAACGCGGACATCCACCCCTTCCTTTGCCTTTCTGGCAAGGATCTCCAGGATCTTTCCCCACATCAATCCTTCATCCACCACGAAATACTCCATATAGATGAAGTGCTGTGCCTGTTCCAATTGACGGAGCATTTCCGCCCACTTGTCTTCGCCCATGGGAAAATAGGTAACGGAAGTATTCTCATATACCGGGTGGCAGCCTGTCCGGTTGATGTAAGAAGCCAGATTTGCCGCCCCGGGCGCTTCCTCTTTCAGATGCTCCAGCGCGTCCTGATCCTGCGGGACCAGATTGTTCGACTCCGTAATCAGCTGATCCACTCTGGATTTCAGCGCCCGGTGCCCCACTTCACTTTGGGTAAACCAGAAAAGCAGGGCGCCAAAAACCGGCATCAGCATAATGATAATGAGCCAGGTGATCTTTGCTGTGGGATCGATGCTGCTGTTAATCAGGTAAAGCACAATACATGCAGAAAACAGAATTGTGCCGCCCCAGAAATGCGGCACCAGATCCCCAAACCAGTGAAATACGCCAAACAGGAAAAGGACCTGAATCAGCAGCAGGAGCACAATAATTCCAAGCCGGCTGAAAATGGCATGGATGATACCCTTCTGTCCCTTTTTCAGCAGTGTAAGGCCCTTGTTTTCTTCTGTTTCATTCGGCATAATCTGTTCCTCCGGCAGCTTGTTGCCACGGCAAGTTTCTTGTTATTTCGACATTTATGATAGCAGCAAATCATGATCCGTTCATGAACATTTTATGAACTTGCAGGTAGGAAATCCCTGCGATCCGCCCTACAAAAAACCATTCCATATTTCTTTCGTTTCCGAATAAAGTACTGCGCTGTCTGCAAACTATAGAATGAATTCGTCACAGAAA
>JBJDYH010000303.1:0-7454 GCA_051867135.1 Faecousia sp.
CAAGCAGCAAACCGATAGACAGGAATCAGCTGAAGGACATCCACAGTGTTGTGATTGACCCGTCAAAGCCCTGCGAAGAGCGGGTGCGCTCATTTGTTGAGCAGATCGGCAATCCTTACTGCTATCTGGACAACGGCATCGTTGTCGAAGTAGGCTATGCAGATACCGATATCAGCTTGCAGGATCGATTATCTGCGTATGCTGCCAGTATCAGCCGCAATCCAGGGAAATAATGGAGATTGCCAATTCAGCATTGACATTTTCGCTTATTTGTTTCATAATAAGGACAGTCGATGAGGCAGCCTGGTCAGCTGCTTAGGGGTTGGCACCATAATCTTGGAGTAAATACCAGGAGGTAATTTATGGTGGCATCCATGGCTTCCTCCCATACGGAGGAATACTATGCGATTGCGTATTATCGCCTCTCCAAAATGGATCGGAATAAGACCCAGGAGAGCGACAGTATCGCCAATCAGAGAAAGCTGATTCAGGCATACCTGGAAAAGCATCCAAACATTACGCTGGTGGACGAAGCCTGCGATGATGGATATACCGGAACGAATTACAATCGTCCCGGTTTCCAGAAGGTGCTGGGTGCGATTGAATCAGGCCAGGTTAACTGTGTCATTGTCAAAGACCTGTCCCGTCTGGGCAGAGAGTATATCTCTACGGGCAGGTATATCGAAACGATTTTCCCAGATATGGGCGTTCGCTTCATCGCCATCAACGATGATGTTGACAGCGAGAAAAGCAGCGCGGGGGATGATCTGCTCATTCCCATCAAAAATATCATGAATGAATCCTATTGCCGGGAGCTGTCCAAGAAGCTGCGTATGCAGTTTCGGATTCAGCGGAGCAATGGAGAGTTTTTAGGTGCCTTTGCAAGCTACGGGTACTGCAAATCTCCGGACGACAAGCACAAGCTTGTCATCGACGAGTATGCAGCCGAGGTTGTCAAGGGCATTTTTTCTTTGAAAATCAAGGGCTACAGCCCCACGGCAATCGCGGCGTTTCTGAACGACGAGAAGGTATTGCCGCCGTCCGCATATAAAAAAAGTCTGGGGCTGAATTATCAATCGGGATTTGCGTCCGGCGCCAATCCGATCTGGTATGCCGTGACCGTCAGCAGAATCCTGACCAATCCCATCTATACAGGAACACTGGTTCAGGGTAAACGGGGGACCCCAAATTATAAGATCAAGCGGATGCGTGTCCGCAAAGAGGAGGACTGGGTTGTCATCAAGGACAATCACACCCCAATTATTGACCCGCTGGTTTTTTCAGCTGTTCAGAATATGCTGAAACGGGATACGCGCTCCGCTTCCGAGAAGGAGGCGGTGCATCCGCTGTCCGGCGTTCTGTTCTGTGCGGACTGCGGGCGCTCCATGAGCAGACGCTCTGCCACCAAAAACGGACGAAAGTATTATTACTACGTCTGCTCTTCCTACAAGAATCAGGCATCCTGTGCTTCCCACAGCATGTCCTGCGCGGCACTGGAAGGAATCGTCTGGAATTCCATTGTGAATCAGATTGCGCTTGTCGCGCAGTTGGAAGGGCTGATGCAGCAGATGGGTTCCGATTATATTCCGGGGGCGCGGGCAAAACGGGTTGAGGGAACGATCCTGAAAAAACAGGACGAGCTAGAGCATTACCGGGATGTCCGAATGAATCTCTACGAGTCGCTTCAGGACGGCATCCTGGAACGGGATGAGTACAACAAAATGCGCGCGAAATACTCTGCGATGATTGAGGATTTGGAAAAGGAGCTGCAGCAGCTTCGCACTTCCCGGGAGGAAGCGCTGGAAAACGCGAAAGCGGACGAAGGCTGGATTGCCCAGTATATGAAATTCCGGGAGCATTCCGAATTATCGAGAGAAGCGGTGGTTTCCCTTGTGGACAGGGTGTATGTCTATCAGGATAAACGAGTTCGTATCGAATTCAATTTCCGCGATGAGATCGGGTTCTATATGGATGTGCTTTGTCACAGAAAACAGGAGGTGAGCTGATATGGCAAGAAAGAGTAGAGTTACTGCGCAGATTGTTGAACCAGAGCAGGAGGATATTACCCTTGTGGGTCTGTACAGCCGAATTTCCGTCGAGGATGGTGATGACGAGGACAGTAATTCCCTCGGTAACCAGAAGAAAATCGGCATCCATTATTTAGCGGAGCATCCGGGCATGAAGCTGGTGGACACCTACGCGGATAACGGCTATACCGGCATGAATTATGACCGGCCTGATTTCCGCAGAATGCTGGATGATTTGAAAAAAGGGAGAATCAACTGTATTGTCGTGAAGGATATTTCCCGCCTTGGCCGACATTTTCTTCAGACCTCTGAGCTGGTAGAACGGATTTTCCCGGAGATGGGTGTCAGACTGATCTGCATCAATGACGGATTTGACAGTGACGATGCCATGGCAGACGTCTCCGCCCTGACGCTCCCCCTGAAGATGGTCATGAACGACTATTATGTCAAGGATATTTCCAGAAAGATCCGGTCAGGCATTGCGGCGAAGATGAATGCCGGCGACTACCTTCCGTCCTCCGGCAGCATTCCCTACGGATACCTGCGGAACCCGGCGGCGGTTACCTACGATATCGACCCGGAGACGGAGCCGGTTATCAAACGGATTTTTGAACTTCGGGCCTCCGGGATGTCCCTCAACGGCATTGCCGCAGTTCTGAACCGGGAAGGCATTCCCAGCCCCGGAAAGCTGCGCTACAACAGAGGGGTAACCATGTCAAAACGGAACGAAAATGCCAACTGGATTCGCGGAACCATTCGAAAGCTCCTGAGCGACGAGGTCTATATTGGAAACCGTGTCCATGGGCGGCTTCAAAGCGACAAGTACGGCTGCGAGAAAACAAAGAGAAGGGAAGAGCAGTGGCGCGTGGTGGAAAATGCACATCCCGCGATTATTTCCCGGGAATTGTTTGACAAAGTGCAGCTTGTAGCGGCTTCTGAGAAGGAGCGGCGAGGCGGCTTTCAGAAGCGGGAGACGGTGGATACGGACTGCCGGGGGATTTTCCGGGATAAGATCTTCTGCGCGGAATGCGGCGGCAGTATGTCGGCAGGGAAAGGACTGCCCAGACTGGGCTCTGATAACACACCGTGGATCTTCTATGATTGCAACAACTACAAGTATTCCAGCCGCCTTCGGTGCAGCAGCCACTATATCCGGCAGGAGAAAATTATGTCAACCATTGAAGACCTGCTGAATCAGCAGGCACAGATGGCGGTGGATGTGGATCGGATGTATCGTACGGTTCAGGGCAGCAAAGAAGCCAAAGTGTTTCTGGAAAGAGCCAACGTGCGATATACCAGCGCAGTCCGCAGGCGCAGGCGCATGGAAGCACGGCTGGAGGAACTGTGGGATGAGCTGGCTCTCAGAAAGATCGGCAGGAATAAGTTTGAATACGAAAGGGAACTGTGCACCCAGCAGATAAACCAGCTTCTGGATGAAGAGGCCCAGACTCTCGCGGAACGGAACGCGCTGGATGCGGCCATTGCTTCCTCCCGGCAGTGGGTGGAAGCCCTGCGGAAATACAGACGGTTTCCACGGATTACTAGGGAACTGGTAGAGCTGCTGATTGATCGGATTGAGATAACCCAGACGAAGGATATCAAAGTCACCCTTCGTTACGCTGACCCCTATCGGGAGGTTTATCAGCTCATCAGCAGGATGGAGGATACCAAGGATGCGGTGTGAGCTTTTAGATATTATCTATTTGCGCCTTTCCAAGGAGGATGGCGATGTAGCTGCCGGAACGGAAGAAGAAAGCTGCAGCATCCACTCCCAGAGATTGTGCATTCACCGGCATCTGGAAAGCATTGGGATGGCGCCCGCCACCTTCCGGGAAATTGTGGACGACGGCTACTCCGGCACCACCATGAACCGTCCGGGCATGGCGGAGCTGCTGGATCTGACAGAACAGGGCAGGGTGCGTACCATCGTGGTGCGGGATCTGTCCCGATTTGCCCGGAATTATCTGGATGCGGGCCGTTATCTGGAATTTGTGTTTCCCATGTACGGGGTTCGCTTTCTCTCGGTCAACGACCAATATGACAGCGCCACGGTGGGAGAATCCACAGGCGGTCTGGAACTGGCAATCAAGAACCTGCTGAACCAGATGTACAGCAAGGATATTTCCAGAAAGATCAAAAGCGCTGTGGATATCAAGAAGATGAATGGTGAGTACGTATACGGCAGCGCCCCCTACGGCTACCGCAAGGGCGACAGGAAGAATACCATCGAAATCGATGAACCGGCGGCGATGATTGTCAGAAGGATTTTCCACTGGGCAGGCGAGGGCGTTTCCAATTCCGAGATTGCCAGACGCCTGAATGCGGATGGCATTCCAACGCCGTCTGTGTATCTGGCGGAAATTCGGGGCAGGTACAAAACCAGAGCCTTGTGGTCCTATGAATCCGTACGAAATATTCTTGAAAATCGAATCTATACCGGCGACACGGTTCCCTTCAAGTCCCACGTTGTTCGGGTGGGAAGCGACAGAACCCGAGGCGTACCCGTGGAAGATCAGGTGGTGATTCCCAATACCCATGCTCCGATTATCTCGAGGGAGCTGTTTGAATCGGCGTATGCCGCCAGAAAGCGATATGCGCCGCGGAAAAACGATCCTTCCAGGCAGCCCTATGTGTTCCAGTCCGTTCTGGTCTGCGGCTGCTGCGGAAATCGCCTGGCCCGGGGGAAGGCGCAGAACAAGGACTGGCTTTGTCCTACAAGAAGATACGCCCCGGATACGGCCTGCAAGGATGTACGCTTTCGGGACACGAAGCTGACGCAGATCGTGTCCAATGCTATCCGAACGCAAAGCAGGCTCCTGGATACCCGGATCAGGCAGATGAAAGCCGTCAGCTCCGGCACACAGTCAGACGCGGATATGCTTCGCTCAGAGTGCAGAAAACTCCGGCGGGAGTTGGATCAGTTCCAGTCCCGGAAAATGCAGAGCTTTGAGAAATTTCTGTCCGGAGAGTTGACAAAGGAGCAGTTCCTCGCAATCAAGGAAGAACTTACAGAGGTAGAGGCGGATGTAACCGCGCAGCTCCAGCTGGCCCAGTCCCGGCTGGAGATACTGTCAGCCCGGCTGGAAACAGAGGACAGGCGTGTCGCTGATAGTCAGCCTTTTGCCGGATTCCAGGAACTGGGAGAGCTGACCCACGGCCTTGTAAAAGAACTGGTGAGGCAGATCGTAGTCTATCCGGGCGGAAGAGTGAGAATCATCTGGAACTACAGTGATGAAGTATCCGCACTCCTGTCAAAGGATGAATGTGCGGAGAGAGGGAGTTGTCAAGTAAAATTATAATTTACTTGACAATCCTGGCACAGCAGAATAGAATGGAAACAGATGAGGAGGTGGAACACATGACAAGTGCACAGCTAGTCAGTCAGACGATTGCAGCGATCCCGGAAAATGAATTGATTTTTGCCAGCAGGCTGTACGCGCAGAAACTCAGCAATGAGGTCACGGAAAGTGCGTATTACAAAACTCTGGAGCGACTGTGTAAGGCCGGTTCTCTTTGCAAAATCGCAAAAGGAACCTACTACCGTCCCAAGTCAAGTAAATATGGCATCGTTCCTCCCTCCCAGAAGGAAATCATTTCCGCCTTCACTGAGCCGGACAAGGGAACCGTTGTTGGATATTCTTTGTACAACAGTCTCAGGCTGACAACGCAAATCTCAAAGACGGTGGAAGTGTTCTCCTCCGCGCTGGAGCAGCAGACCAAGAGCATCAGCAATGTTCTGCTGCGCTCCTGCGACCTTATTTTTACTCCGGAAGTCAAAGGCACAATCAGCATGATGGAAGTGCTTCAGCACTTTGGCGAGATACAAGATCTGGACTATACCCAATTTGTCAAATTCTGTGAGCAGTTTGTTGCCACCTACAATGACGATGTCTTCGAGCAGGTCTGCCGCCAGATGAGGTATCAAAAGAAGACCATTTCTTTCCTGAGGAATATCTTAACGCACTACCATGTGCCAAACAACCTGAATAGATTCCTTTCTACTCTGTCGGAATACAAACATCCAACTATGGAGGAAATTTATGAAACTGCACACCTTTCCTGAGGATTTTCGGGAATTGATTACGGTTGTTGCCGACGAAAAACACATTTCCGAATCTGCGGTGGAACGGGATTATTACATCGTTATGATGCTGAAGGCTCTGGCGGATAGTCCCTATGCAGAGCAGTGTGTGTTCAAGGGCGGCACATCCCTGAGCAAGTGCTATCCCGGTTCCATCGAACGATTTTCTGAGGACATTGACTTGACCTTCCTCGGTATGGAACTGTCTGACAAAATCTGCGACAGAAGCATTAAAAAGATTGAAACGGTTATGTCCGCCGGTGCGCAGACAGAGAAGATTCCACAGGAACGCTCTGATCGAAGCAAGAGTATGTACGTCTGGTTTGGGGACCCGAAGGATCGTGTGAAGCTGGAAATCGGAAGCACTGTCAGACCGGATCCTTACTGCAAGCGAGTAGTCAAAACCTATATTCAGGAGTTTCTGGAAAGCCGGGGATTCGAAGATGAAATTGCCCGGTTTGACCTGACTCCGGTGGAGATCAACACGCTGAATATTGAACGTACCTTTATCGACAAAATCATGTCTGTCAAGCGTCACGCCATCTGCGGCACCCTGAATCGAAAAGTTCGCCACGTCTATGACGTGACGCGACTCTACCAGATGCCTGAGATTCAGGCTTTTCTGGCAGAGAAGGACGAGCTGAAGCGATTGCTTCGGCTGACAAAAGAAACGGACTCTTTCTACATCGGCAGACGAAATATCTCGATTGATTATGACCCAACGGGCCCATATGACTTCCCGGCATGGAGGCACTTTCTGGATGCATCAGTATCGTCCATCTACGAAACGCTGCATCAGACTCTGCTTTACTCGGATGAGAAGCAGAATTTTGAAAAAGCAGTTTGGACATTTGAATCCATCAATGATCGATTAAAGGAAATCGGAGAATAATACAGCAGGCGCCACGGGACAGAAAAACACTGCCAGATCAATGACATCTGGCAGTGTTTTTCTCGCTGAGAATAGAAATGGATACGCAATAGCAGTAGGGTAAGACGACCTTCTTCTATAGTGCTGCCGTTGCACAAGGAGATGGTATTGTGCAGGGGACCCCCTATGAAAATGGAATGTTATAATTAGGACAAAACTGTTTTTTCGTTGTTTTATACAAATAGGGCATATCTCTCGGAAATGCGACAAAAAACAGGAGATAACATGGCATAATAGTGTGAAAAACGCAGGAATACGGAGTTCATAATTTTTAGCCGCCCTTTTCGCTGAAAAATAGCCGCATTTTTCACTTCCAATATTTTACGCTGGAATAGGTCGTTTTCTCGCACACAACAGAAAATTTCAGAATTTTTTGAAAAAGTGGTTGTCCTATACTTGACACACACATGTCCGG